>JAMBLJ010000048.1 GCA_023336815.1 Actinomycetes bacterium | reverse complement strand
CGGCGGTTGGGACCTGGTTAGATGACGGGATGAGTCAACACATCCTCGTACCAGATCGCGTTTTCGATTCGGTCGCTGGCGAGATGTTGGAGAACCATGCGGTCCGTATCGATAGCGGCCGAATCGTGGATGTGTCACCCGTCGCCGCCACGGATGAACATAGAGGCACCCACCTTCCAGGGGTCTCCCTGTTGCCAGGGCTGATCGATGTCCACACGCACCTCGCCATCCCTCTCGACGATGGCCAGGGATACGCTGCGGTGGTGCAGCGCAGCGGTGCCCAGGATGCGCTGCTCGGCGTGAAACACGCCAAAGAGACACTACGCGCCGGATTCACGACCGTGAGAGACATCGGAGCCTGGCGGGCCTTCACCGACGTGGCGTTGCGGGATGCGATCGATGCGGGCTGGGTTGAAGGGCCGAGGATGGCGTGTGCTGGGGCCTTTGTCACATGCCCCGGAGGGGGTGGGGACATCACCGGCCTGGCAGTTGACGTCGACGATGTCCTCCCACGTGAGCTCCGATTCGGTGTTACGACGGGCGTCGATGAGATGAGATCGACCGTACGCCAGATCCTGCGGTACGGGGCTGACTTCATCAAGGTGCTGGCGACAGGCGCTGTTCTCACGTCCGGAACGAAGCCGGGAGTACCTGAATTCACCGAAGCTGAACTGCGCGCGGCGGTCGAAACCGCCGGGGAATCTGGAAGTTACGTAGCCGCCCACGCACACGGGACGGTTGGAATCAAGCGGGCGATTCGTGCTGGTGTGCGCTCGATCGAACACGGCTCAATGCTGGATACCGAGGCGATCGAACTCATGGTGGCCCACGAAACGTTCCTGGTTGCCGATCTGTATGACGGCGACTACATCCTCGAGAGCGGGCCCCAGATGGGATATTCGGAAGAGGTGTTGGCCAAGGCCAGGGAGACGACAGAAGTGCAGCGGATCGGGTTCTCCGCAGCGGTTGCCGCCGGCGTCAAGGTTGCCTTCGGGTCTGATGCTGGCGTCTTCCCTCATGGCATTCAGGCTCGCCAGTTCTCCCACTATGTCGCACACGGGCTTACTCCCCAGCATGCAATTCAGAGTGCAACACGGTGGGCGGCTGAGTTGATCGGTTGGGAGGACCGTGTTGGGGCGCTTACTCCAGGTGCATTCGCTGACATTGTTGGAGTCGAGGGGAACCCCGTGCGTGATATCCGACTGCTCGAAGACATCCGACTCGTCATGAAGGGCGGAGAATGGGTGGTTGGTCCCACCACGTAGGTTCTTCGTCACCCTCATGCGTACGGCACGTCCCTCGGACGGACGAGTCTTGTGGAACCTCCTCCCGATCGTGGGGCTGGTCACTCGGTCAGTCCTTGGTATCCCACGAAATCTGTTGCCATGGACACCAGGCGAGGCCATCTAGACGAATCGGGACCAGTCGTAGGCGAAGGTTGCGAACCCGCCGCCGGTGTGCCAGAACACGACCGTGTCGTCCGGTCCGAATGTGCCATTGGCGATCTCCTGATGGAGCCCGTAGATCGCCTTTCCCGTGTATGTAGGATCGAACAGCAGGCCGGTGAGGCGTGTCGCTTCGGCTTGCACTTTCATCTCCTCGTCGGAGATCACGCCGTATCCACCGCCGATGTGGCTGTCGTTGATGCTCCAACGTACATCCGGGGCACGTGACCCAACGATGGAGCGAACACGCTCAGCAATACCTTCCGCTGAGTCGCCGACCGCACATCCAACGATGTCTACGTCGAGGGAAACTTCCTTCGCTCCGAGGACCAGACCCGCTGTTGTTCCTGCAGACATCGATGCGTGCCACAGCGTGAAGTGGCCCTGGAAACCTTCCACCTGACCGGCGAGTTCATGTGCAGCGTTCACGAATCCCATCGATCCAAGTGCATCTGAGGCACCTTCGGGGATCACCCATGCGTTCTCGATGTCGAGGGCCGCAGCCTCCATGATCGAATTCCGCTCGTCGTACTCAGCTGGTGTGATGAACCGACATTCGGCACCGGCAAGGCGTTGCAGCAGGTGATTCCCCCAGACCTGCTCCGGTCCCTTGCCGTCTGGTGTCCGGAGGTAGAGGATCGTGTGCATCCCCAATCTTGCAGCTGCGAGCGCTGTGGCCCTGGAATGGTTGGATTGAGCGGCCCCGCAGGTGATCACCGTTGTCGCTCCAGCATCCTGAGCGGCTTTGAGGTGATACTCGAGCTTGCGGACCTTGTTCCCCGACAGTTCAAATCCGGTGAGGTCGTCACGTTTGATCCAGATATCTGCACCCCAGGCCTCCGAGAGCCTGTCGGCGTGGTCCAGCGGAGTTGGAAGCTGGGCAAGGTGGAGGCGGTCCTCGGTGTGCACACGTGCACTGTAACCCGCTTCGACCCAAGGGACGAGACGATCGTTGCATGGTCTCTCGAGAACTTGATCGTGGTCAGATTGTCCTGGTTGCGGCGCAACCGATCTACTTCTTGATCATGATTCTTGAAGAGTTCGGAGACCCACGGAGATCAGGAGTCGTCAGACGAGCGTTCCTGGTCTGCGATGTCTGCTTTGCGGTGGAGGGCCATCAGGCCTGGCAGGCTGACGACGAAATCTCCAACAGCCTTGAAACCGCCAACGAACAGTGTCTTGATCGCAGTAGGCGGTGAGGGCTTGGATGGGGGGAAGTGCTCCTGCCCGAGTTGTTTGTCAGTTGCCGCCGCGTCGAGCACTTCTGCGAGAGCGTCGGTGTCGTTCCAGTCGCCACGGAACACGACTTCTCCTCCGGGATCGAGCACGTAGACCATGTCGGGGAGTGAACCAAGCGTCTTGTGCGCTGTGCCCTCGATGTCGTCGACAAGGGTGGCTCGCCCGTCCCCGTGCACCTCAGCCAGACGTCCGGCCATCTCGCGTTTCTGGTCGAGCGTTTCGTGGGGTCCGATCCGTTCACCAGGGTGCGCCTCGCGCACGTAGAGGACGATGAACCGGGTATCGGGATGCTGCTCAGCCATCCTGTTCATCACGGATACACCCTTGGCGTACATGGGGCATGTGACACTTCCTGTTTCGATCACGAGTCGACGATCCCAGAGATCTGACAGTCGCACCGGGGTTCCGTCGAGATCAGTCAGGACCAGGTCGGGCATTTGCTCTCCCCGGCCTGGACCTTCGAACGAGGCAAGGTCGTAATAGCTGTTCTTGAAACGCGGGTAGTTGTAGGTCACGACTTCTCCTTGGGTACTTCATCGAATAGGTGCTCGGCCCCTGGAATCAGGGTGTCCCATGTGGCCGCGAGCCGGTCCCGGAGCGATACCGCATGAGCGGCCATCTCCGGCAGCGCCCGATCGAGCCGGCGGTTTCCTTCGGTTGACGCGGTGAGGATGACCTGACGACGGTCCGAGGCATCGCCTTGTCTCACGAACAGATCCCCGTCGGAGCCGACCAGCTCGGTCAAGGAGGGAGCTCTGATGCTGAGGGATTCAGCGACCTGGGACATGGGGGCTCCCTGTGGATGGACGAACCGCAGGACCATGAGGAGGCGGAACTGCGCCGGTGTCAGGTTGTGCCTTGTCGCGATGGCCTCTATCGATGAAAGGATCGCGTGCCCCGCCCGCGCCAGTGTGTAGAGACCAGCGAGCGCACTGACGGCTTCCTTGTCGAGCTCAGAAGCTACGTCATCGGTCGGGTTGTCCGGGAGCGGGCCGAATACGAACATTACGCATAATCTTAGGCACCCTAAGTATCTACACGATATGGCTTGAACGATCGATCAATGGTGACGTGTGCCACGATCAAGACGACGGCGCTGCGGTCTGACGCCATGTGCGCCTCGACCAGACCCGCTCCGGTGGATGCAGCTGTTACGATCGATTGTCAAGCGTCAAGCGAAACGTTCCCATGTGTAGTCACCGCGAAGGTCGAGGGAAGCCGGCATGAACCATTTCACCAAGCGGCTTGCTGATGTCGACCCTGATATCTACGCAGCTTTGGAGGCTGAGACAGATCGTCAGCGCGAGGGGGTGGAGCTGATCGCATCGGAGAATCTGGTGAGTCTTGCAACCCTCGAGGCTTTGGGGTCCGCCATGGTCAACAAGACCGTCGAGGGATATCCAGGGGGTCGGTACTACGGCGGCGCGCAGAACGCCGACCGTGTGGAATCGCTGGCCATCGAACGGGCGATGCGTCTTTTTGGTGCCAGCTACGCCAACGTACAACCGCATTCGGGTTCCCAGGCGAACCTTGCGGTGTTCCTTGCATTCCTCAACCCGGGTGACACGGTTCTCTCAATGAACTTGTCGGCCGGTGGCCACCTCAGTCATGGAGCGGGGCCCAACATCTCCGGCAAGTGGTTCGACATTGCCAACTACGGCGTGAATGGTGACGGCTACCTCGACTACGACGACATGGCAGAGACCGCCCGCTCACGGCGGCCACGCATGATCATTGCGGGAGGTTCTGCGTATCCCCGTGCCATCGACTTCGACCGCTTCCGCGCCGCAGCAGACGAGGTCGGGGCGGTCCTGCTCGTTGACATGGCGCACTGGGCGGGACTCGTTGCTGCGGGGCTGCATCCCGATCCGGTGCCCGTTGCTGACGTTGTCACGGCAACTACCTACAAGAACCTGCGTGGCGTTCGGGGTGGCTTCATCCTGTCGCACCGTACGGACCTGGTTCGCAAGCTGAACTCAGCTGTGTTCCCTGGTGTACAGGGGTCGGTGATCCTCAACGCTGTGGCGGCCAAAGCTGTGGCGTTTCATGAGGCGATGACACCCGAATTCGATACGTACGCACAGGGTGTGCTCGACAACGCCAGAGCCCTTGCAGCAACATTGGTCGAGCGAGACGTCACCGTCCTCACTGGCGGGACCGACACTCCGTTGCTTCTCGTCGATCTGCGACCGTTGGATCTCACCGGTGTTGTCGCCTCGGACGTCTTGGAGAGTGCTGGCCTCACAGCGAACAAGAACGGTGTGCCCGACGACCCGGAATCACCGAGGGTCACCTCAGGGTTGCGGTTCGGCTCATCGGCTGGCACGGCACGCGGGCTTGGTGTTGACGAGTTCACCCAGATCGGTCACTGGATCGCGGACGTTCTTGAAGCGACCAGGGCTGGCCGTGCCGATTCGGTCGCTCCTCGCATCCACGATGATGTCAGAGCCATGGTCTCTCGGTTTCCGATCTACCCGACGTGATTGTTCGGCTCTCTCGGACGCAGCGAGGCATCTGCATGCGGCCGTCCACACAGACGGCTCAGACACGGGTCGCGACGATGCATCTGTTCAACGATCCATCTTCGGAGGATTCATGATGGTGTGGGCACTTGTGGCAGTTGCCGGTTTCTTGGCTGCTGCAGCTCTTCATGTCTACTGGGCGGCAGGCGGAACCTGGCCCGGCTCCGACCGTTCCGATCTCGCCAGAAAGGTTGTCGGGAGTGTCGACGACTTCCCATCGACCTCAGCCACGCTTGCCGTGGCCGCACTCCTCTTGGCGGCTGCAGTCGTTGTGGGTGGTGCAGCAGGTCTGTGGTCGCTTCCGGTTCCCGAGGGTCTGGTGAGTGGTGCCGTGTGGGTAGTGGTTGTGGTGATGCTGCTCAGAGGCATCGTTGGCCTTGGGCTGTCAGGTCTGCGTCAGGCACGGGGGAAGGGAACCCCCTTCTCTGTGCGTGACGTTCTCATCTACTCACCTTTGACGCTGCTTCTCGGTGGGCTGACGTCGGTTGCACTCCTGGCGACGACCTGAGTTGGCGCAGCCGATCGGTCGCGGGCGCTACCGCCCTGATCGCTGTCCGACTCGGGGTTGGCTAGCGACGTGCTGTCGCGGGAGGCCCGAGGAGTAGCTCCGCCGTGACCGGATACCGCCTGTGTCGTGGTGTCTCGCCACGAACGGACGGTTTCGATCACTACGGATGTCATGGGATCGGCTGACGTTGTGTTGCCAGCGAGGCGGATCCGGCTGAGGGCTCCCCGCAGTGCACCAACGAGAAAATTGGCACGTGTCGTTGCGTCACTGATGTTGCCCGCATCAAGTGCTTCTTGGAACGCAGATCGCGTGTGGAGTGTGTATACGGCAGGGCAGGTAGCCACACCGTTCCTCGAGTCTCGCCGAGAGGTTCTCTCCGTCGGGCGAACCGCTTCTGGCGTCACCCCACCGACAGCACCGTCGATTCGCTGTTCAGGCCGAAGTAGTCTCCCACAGCGTCGAGCCAACGGCCCGGCCCATTCACCGAGGAGACAGCATGACCGACTCGCCGAGAATCAGCGATCGCACGACCTGGCTCAAGGAGCGGAAAGCACTGCTCGTCGAGGAGAAGGCCGTCACGAGGCGACTCGATGAACTTGCTCGGCGGCGTCGCGCGTTGCCATGGGTCAAGATCGACAAGACGTACACGTTCGATTCGACAGACGGCCGGGTAACCCTCGGCGAACTCTTTGACGGACGATCCCAGCTGTTGATCTACCACTTCATGATGGGGCCAGAATGGGCAGAGGGTTGCCCAAGTTGCTCCTTCTGGGCGGACAACTTCAATGGAGTCGACGTACATCTCGCTGCCAGGGACACCACGTTGCTCGCGGTATCTCGGGCCCCGCTCGATGCGATCCAGTCCTATCGGAGTCGGATGGGCTGGGACTTTACGTGGGTCTCGTCGCTCGGCTCGGACTTCAACATGGACTTTGGTGTGTCGTTCCCCGAGGGTCACAGAACGGATGTCACCTACAACTTCGTCCCGATCGACGACCCCATGGAGGAGGCGCAGGGCCTGAGCACCTTCGTCAAGGATTCCAACGGTGACGTGTTCCACACGTACTCCAGCTACGGACGTGGTGTTGACATCGTCAACGGCGCTTATCAGCTCCTCGATCTCACGCCGAAGGGCCGCGATGAAGGCGACGGCATCATGGCATGGCTTCGCCGCCACGACTCGTACGAACCAGGCGACCAAACCGGTTGATCCGCCGTGCTACGTTTCGTGGCTCATGAACATCTCGTGGACATCGCAGGAACTGTCGAGCACCGAAAGCTTCGTTCTCCGTCGAACGGAGGACGGATGGTCGCTTGCCGGTGAGGTCGCCCTTCTCATCGGGGGACGGCCCGGCAGGATCGAGTATGAAGTGGTGACCGACGAGCGGTGGCGAACTCGTTCCGCCGAAGCGCACATCACCACGGATGTGTTGGAGACGAGCGTGGTCATTGAAGCGAGCGACGAACTCTGGCGAGTCGACGGTGAGCCACGCCACGATCTGGCCCGGTGTGTGGACGTAGACCTGGGTTGGACCCCGGCAACAAACACGTTGCCCATGCGTCGTCTTGGTATCGGGGTCGGTGAAACGGCTCACACCACAGCTGCATGGCTTCGGTTTCCGGATCTCCGGGTCGAGGCCAGCGACCAGGAGTACTCTCGACAGGGAGAGAATCTCTGGCGCTATCGGTCGGGATCAGCCGACTACCTGATCGAGACGACACCCGAAATGTTAGTGCGCCGATACGGCGAAGATCTCTGGGTGGCCGACACGCCGGAGTAGCTTTGACCATCCGCAGTCACCGCCCTCTCGCAGCCCGACTCTGCATGGGGATATCCACCAACTCGCTGTGATAGGTGACCCCCACGCCTCGAGCAGGCCGGCGCGCTTGGGGGACGGACACCAGTGAGTCGACGTCAGCCACCCACCGGGTGACCGACGATGGCAGCGATCCTATCGAGGCAGACTGCCTCGATGCCATCAGCCAGATGGCGGTCCGTGCTGGCCGCGCTGAGCAAGGCGCCTCCAACCGTGAGTACGGACACGAGAATGGCCGCATCCTGGGATGTGTCGTCGCCATCGATAATCGCATCCACGCTCGCTATGAGCGCCTTGAGTTGCTCGGTGTAGCCGTTCCCGCGGTCCGCATCGCCTCTGATGGCGTCGACAGGATGTGCCACGAGCGGACAACCAGTGGCGTTGTTCGCTCTTTGAGACGGATCGAGGTAGTCAGTCAAGGTTGCGAGTGCGGCGGCCTGAGGATCCTTGGCTTCGGTCGTCCGGCGCAGGGTGTGGACGAGCCCGGCTTCAATGGCGAGGACCTGCCGAACCAGATCCGCCTTGGAGTCGAAGTGGGCGTAGAACGCACCCCGAGTGAGGCCAGCCGCGGCCATCACCTGATCTATCGAGGCTCCATCGAAGCCGCGGGCTCGGAACAACTCCCTGGCTGCATCGAGGATCCGCTCCTGGCTCTGAGCCTTGTGTTCGACGCTGTATCTCATCAAACCTCTCGTTGTATGTCGTACGACATGTTACATGGTATGATGAGCGACATACAACGAAGGGTTTGATGATGACACGCTCAACGGCCCTGGCGTCTGGACGTCTCGGCACGCAGCGCACGATCCTGTTGGTCATCACGGCGATGCTGTCGGGACGTGCGATGACCCTGGCGTTCATTGGCGACGCCGGCTCGGGTGCTGTGGGCGACCCGCCTGCGGCATGGTTGATGCCCCTGGTCGGTGATGCCGTGATTGGGTTGGGCGCCTTTGTGGTGGCTTACCTGATCGTACGAGGGCAAGGCTTGGGCGCATGGACGGTCATTGTCGTTTGGAACAGCATCGGCGTCTGGGACGCGTTCGCGGCGTTTCTCATACACCGCAGCGTGCCGTGGCCGGAGTTCTTCATGATCGAGTTGTTCGGATCATCGATGTTTCTTGCCGCTGGCCTGATGCACATCGCCAACCTCTATCTGATCAGCCGTGAGCCAGTCCGAAACCACTATCTCTGAAATGTGTGATCGGGCTCGGCCCTCGGCGATGCTCCGGCGGTTGCGCTAGTGGGTGTACTCGGTCGGGAGTTGCTCGCCGAACTCGGCCATGGCGTTGAGGACCGCTTCGAGTTGGCGCCCGAGGGGGGTGAGTTCGTACTCAGTTTTCGGTGGGACGGTGGGGAAGACGGTTCGGGTCAACAATCCACGTCGCTCGAGGAGTCGCAAACGGGCGGTGAGTACCTTCGGGCTGATCCCGTCGAGGGCTCTCTGGATCTCTGAGAAGCGCTTCTTTCCCGGCAACAGCTCACGTATCACGAGTGTGGTCCAGCGACCCTCGATCACATCGGCAGTTTTCTTTATCGGGCACTCGTCGTCGCAGACCTCTGCCTGCACAATCGTTTCGAGCACGGCTCCTACTTTCCAAAAGGTAACTACTTCACAAAGGGAAGTTTTGTGTATACGTTACCCCTCGACGAACCACAGTCAAGGAGAAATGACGATGAAACGATTGAGAATCCTATTGCGAGTTGTGGGAGGCATCCAGATCGCTCTCGGTCTCTTGTATCTGTTCGCCCCCGCCTTCTTCCTCGAAGCGATCGGTCATTCCGTACCCGAGGATGACATCTTCTACCCACTCGGTATGCTTGCTGCCAGATTCCTCGTCATCGGTGTTGTGTTCATCTTCATCGCTCGTGATCCGCAACAACACGCACTGTGGATCACAGCCATGATCGCGATCCAGCTGATCGACCTCGCTGTGGGTGTCTACTACACAACGACCGGTGTCGTTTCCATCTCCGATTCGGCGTTCGCCATGTTCAACGCCATCTGGATTGCAGGCTTGCTCTATCTTTGGCGACCCAAACCTGAATCGGTGACATGACCCGGTGTCAGCCCAGCAACGCGCGCAGTGTCGCACAGGTGGAGACCTTGCTGGCGAGGAGCCCAGCAATGTTCTTCGCCGCCCTCGGGGAGCTGGACTGGTACGCAGCCAGTCACCGGCAATGGGTCGACGATCAGAAGCTCCAAGCGAGCGATCGTGTTCTCGAGGTTGGTTGCGCTACCGGTGCCCTGACCGCGTACCTGGCGGACGGCGGATACCGGGTGACAGGGGTCGATCGTTCCCGTTCGATGATCCGGCGAGCGAGAAAGGACCATCCCGATCTCGACCTCGCGGTTGCGGATGCAACGGTGCTTCCCTATGAAGCTGACACCTTCGGTGCGGTCTTCGGGGCGTCGCTCATCAACGTTGTCCCGGACGCGGCGGTCGTGCTGACCGAGATGCGTCGCGTGGCTCGACCCGGCGGCACCATGAGCGTCATCGTTCCTATCGCAGACTTCACCGATGATGACCTTGATGGGCTCATCAGTGAGCTCGGCCTGTCAGGGTTCTCGAGAGCTGCCCTGACGAAGTGGCATCAGTCCGCGACGAAGATGGAGAGATCTGTTCTTGAAGAGCTGTTCCACAGCGTCGGGTTCGGACAGACCACGGTGCGTACCCACCTCGGCGGGATGCTTGTGGCGATATGCGCCGAGGTTCAAGCAGCCTGAGGAGATTCGCCGGGTGCTGGTGCTGCTCGTTGCCGACCGTGTTGACGCTGTTGTTGAGGTCACGACCGCGGCGGTCTCGGGATCTGGAGACTTCGCCGATTCGGTGACGGCATCGGGGGATCCATCCGCATTCGCTCAACTCGTTGGGTTCCTCGACCTCGACGCTACCGGATATTTCGTGCACCAGCGCTGGCAACGCAAAGGGCGGCGAGGCTCTCCGGGTTGATGATCGTGACGGCCAACCGGAGGATTTGCTCGACTCAGGGCGTGTCGGAGTATCGTGCGCGTCATGGACATCGTGCTCATCGTCGTTGCTTTCGCCTTTGGATTACTTGCTGCCCGTGTCCACCTCCCGCCTCTTGTTGGATACCTCGTTGCGGGTTTCGTGCTCCATGCGTTCGGATTCGCGCCCACGACGGCCATCGAGACGCTCAGTGATGTCGGGGTATATCTTCTTCTGTTCGGGATCGGTCTCAAACTGAAGGTTGGCTTTCTTGCTCGACCCGCAGTGTGGGGGACGGCCACGATCCAGATGATCGTCTTTTCGGCTCTGGCAGCGAGCGTTGTTCTCGCGGTTGGCGTCCTCGGCCTGCCTCTCGCATCACGGCTTGACACGGGTCAGGTCCTGATACTGGGTCTGGCCTTCTCGTTCTCGAGCACCGTTCTTGCTGTCAAGCTCCTCGACACGATGAACGAGTCTGGGTCTCTGGCAGGACGTGCCGCGGTCGGTGTGTTGATCATCCAGGATGTCTTCGCCGTTGGGTTCCTCGTAATCACATCCGACACATCGCCAACGTTGTGGGCGATACCCATGGTCCTGCTCATCGTTGCCCTTCGTCCGACCTTCGGGTGGCTCGTTGCCCACAGCGGCCACGGAGAGCTCCTCGTTCTGCTCGGCTTCGTGCTCGCCGTCGGCATCGGAGCCGGTGGTTTCGATGCTGTGGGGCTCAAGCCCGAGCTCGGAGCACTCCTTGCAGGGTTAGCGGTTTCGACACATCCACGTGCTGGGGAGATGGCCGACCGTCTTTTGGACTTCAAGGATCTCTTTCTCATCGGCTTTTTCCTCTCGATCGGGCTTGCGGGGACTCCACCGCTCGGGGCGTATCTTGTCGCCGCTGTGATGTTGCTGTTGATCCCGATCAAGGGTGCGCTGTTCTTTGCTCTCTTTGCCAGGTTCCGGCTCCGCACCCGCACGGCGTTCCACTCATCCATGACGCTGTCCACGTACAGCGAGTTCGGCTTGATCGTCGCAAGCGCTGGGCTTGCTGCTGGCTACCTCGACCAGGACTGGGTGACGACGGTGGCGGTGGCAGTTGCTGGCTCGTTCGTGCTCGCATCGATTGGAAATACCGCGAGGTACCGATTGTATGGAGCCCTCTCGGGTCGTCTTGGCATACTCGAGCGGCAGCCACCTCTGCCTGAGGATGCTGTGCTCGACTGTGGATACGCGGTCGTTCTTGTGCTTGGGATGGGGCGTGTCGGGGTCGGAGCCTATGACGAGATCGCCCTGCGCCGGGGAGCGGTTGTTGTTGGGATAGATCGAAGCGAAGAGATCGTGGCGATCAATATCGGTGAAGGCCGCAACGCCATTCGGGGCGATGCGCTCGACCGGGACCTTTGGGAGAGACTTCGGTTCCGCACGGAGGTCGAGTTGATACTGATAGCAACCGACAGCCACACATCCAACCTCGAGTGTGTTGCGCGTGCAAAGGAATACCTTCCAGATGCTCAGATCGGGGTGATAGCCAAGTATCTCGATCAGGTCGTCGAGCTGAACGACGCCGGTGTCGGTGTTGCTCGAAATCTGTATGAGGAGGCAGGTCAGGGTCTCGCTGACGACGCCATCGCGACCGTGTGGGGAACCGAGTCGAGTGGGGATGACGGCGAGTCGGCTCAAGCCTGATCCTCTGTGGCGCCACTCGTTCAGCGAGGTTTCTGGAACGGAGTACGAAGGCGTGACAGGATTCGCCTTGCGTTGCCCAGCGTGAGCCCTGGACGTGTCGTCGGTTGATGTCACAGTACGATATTGGGGTATCAGTCAGAGAACGATTCGAGAGGGCATACGAGATGAACGCAACACCGGAAACGACTGCTACGAGTGCGCTGGAGGACCATGTCTTCAAGATCCTCGCAGTGTCTGCGCTCGGCCTCGTTCTCGCCGGCACGGTTGTGTATAGGTTCCTCGAGGACTGGAGTTGGGTCGACTCCCTGTACTTCAGTGTCATCGCCGTCACAACGGTCGGATTCGGAGACATCACACCGTCGACGGATGCGTCCAAGCTGTTCACGATCCTGTATGTCATCAGCGGAATCACGATCGTCACGACGTACCTCAGAGCTCGCATGGATCGACATGGCAGGAAGCTGGCGGACCGCCGGAGAGACTCCTGATCCGTGAGGGACCTCCGCGCTGGTCAGGAGGCCTGTTCGTCGCTGGTTCCGAGGCCTCAAGAGCGTCTCGCGGACAGCGCCTGGGCTTTGCACCACACGGAGTTCTGGCGTTCAAGGTCCTTGAGAGCGAGTGCTCAGACCACCGGCGTATTGATATCGAGATCCTCACTCCGGCCCAATCCAACGTGTTGGTTCGACGTTGTTCCTGAACAGGACACCCAGGTGTGGGGAAGCAGCACCTCGAGCAGAGATATGCATCCGACGTTTTCGAGATCGGTGATCTTTCTAGCCCGCGATGCGTCGCATCGTCCACTCCAGTGGACCTCGCTCAAAGTGACGGCGCCACACCCATGAGAACACGATGGCAGCGATGCTGAAGGCAATGCTCGTGCCAACAGCCCACGAGAGTGTCTGGTCCTCGAGGCGTCCCATGGACTCGAGGACCCCCATGCCAACGAAGATGTGGGCAACGTAGATCGTCAGCGCGAGTTGCCCTGTGGATACGAGCGGCTGCATCACGCGAGCGCTGACATGTTCGCCAATCCATATCGATCCCATGATGACGAGCACGGCGGTGGCGCCACCAACAGCGAGATACAGGGGAAGCGGGGGGATCGGCTCAACGGAGAACAGCCACCGCCAGCTCTCACCGTCGAGAGATGTGAGGCTGCTGCCCTTTGGCCCGAGCACGAACCAAGCAGCTACCTCACCCACGACGACGATCACGCCAGACCAGATCGCAAGCGTTCGCCTCCACAGACGGTCACGAAGGTCGGTGCGACCAAGCCACATTCCGAACAGGTAGAAGGCAATCCAGGGGAAGACTGGATGGAACCCATCGAAGAACAGGTTGCGGAGGAATCCTGCAGGCGTTGTGATCCCGACGTAGGAGAGATCCGTGAGATCCCAGTTCGCAAACGGATCGAACGTCACGATGAACAAGAACGCAACGGCCGTTGCTGCGGTCGCAAGCCCGATGAGCATTCGACTCGATGCGAACAAGACGATCGCACCGATCGCGAGATACACACCGTAGAAGTGAAGGATGTCGGCAGGCCACACCTGATAGAACAACCAGCCAAGCACAAAGAGGAACAGCCCGCGCTTGGCCAGCGTCACTCTCGCAACGTTTTGCTGATCGGTGTCGCGTGAGAGGCGAGCTCGCCGTGAACCAAGGCTGGCACCGATTCCCGCGAGCACTACGAATGTCGCGGCCGCCCGGCCATCAAAGAGTGCAGCGAACATCCGCAACCACCCTGGATCACCGCTGTCGGCCCCCATCGTGACCTTGAAGTTCACGAGGACCATGCCGATGATGGCGAACGCACGGGCGATGTCGAGTCCGGTGATCCGTCGGCTCGCACGTTGCGGGACGACCTCAGCTGGTGCGTGATCAGTCATGCGTGTCCATCGCGTTGATGCGCGCGATCTTGTGGACCAGGTGACCGAGACTCACAGCGCTGAGCACGATGAACAGCGGACTCGCGATGATCGCTCCATGCGGTTCCCCGAAGAGGACAAGCGTCCACACGATCGCGATCGTGATGATCACGTCGATGGATGCGTCCTCGATGAACACCATGATGCGGCGCTTGTTTCCGCGCAAAGTGTGAGGCATTGATCCGTGTCCCGTAGGTGTCATGGTCGCAGTATACTGACAGTGACTGTCAAATTAGAAGAAACTGTCAGAACGGAGCTCTGAGGTCGTGAAGAAGGTGTCCCTGCGGGAACGGAATCGGCTGGCTGCGATGCATCTCGTGCAAGGCACTGCGGTAGCGATGTTCGAAGACCACGGATTCGACGATGTCACGATCGAAGCCGTTGCCGACCAATGCGGCGTCTCAGCTTCGACGATCTTTCGGCACTTCGGGACCAAGGAGAACACAGTGCTGTGGGACGACCGTGACAGCATGATCGAGGTGCAGATTCTCGAGCGTCTCCGCCACCAGACTCCGGTCCAGGCCTTCCGTGATGCAGTTGTTTTCGGCCTGGCTGAGCGGGACGACCGTGATCTCTTCCTCCGGAGGTTGAAGCTCATCTATCGGGAGCCGGCGATCTGGGCAGCAGCAGCTCAACAGGACCGTATTGATCGCGGAGAACTCGCAAGGGCGTTCGCCGCGGCCGGTGGACGCGGGCAACTGGAGCTCACAAACGAGTACGTTGCTGCCGCATGTCTCACCGCGCTCGATGTCGCGCTCGACTACTGGCAACGAGAAGATGGCAGCACCGCCCTCGCCGATCTCGTCGATCAGGCTGTCGTTGCGGCCACCCATCTGAGATAGGTAGCTCCAGACAGCCTCGACCATCGAAGGAAAATGCATGGGTGCCGGTCGAGCACGTAATACCTATCCAATTCGTGAGGCTTCGAACCTGCTCGCTCACGTCGGATGGCGCGAATCGGGTGGTGTCTCACCTGAACAGGGCAATGGCGCCGCATCTCTGTGCCCTGTCGATGCAGTTGCGTCTGGTTGTCTCAGCAGATTCGCGGGAGCTGCTCACCGACCTGCATGTCGACCACCCTCGTGGTGCCGAGCGGTGTCGTCGCTACGACCATGCCAGGATGTTCGCCAACAACCTTCCCGATGATCGCTGCTTCACCGCCGTACGTCTCGGACCGGATGACCGAGAGAGCTTCCTCAGCGTGTTCTTCGGGGACGAATGCGACAAGCTTTCCTTCGTTCGCGACGTACATCGGATCCAGCCCGAGTATCTCGCAGGCCGCGGCCACAACGCGCCGTACGGGGACTGCGTCCTGGTCGATAACTATCCCTGTGCCGGAGGAGGCTGCGAGTTCGTTGAGAGTGGCCGCTAGGCCGCCTCTGGTTGGATCGCGCAACGCGTGTACGTCTAGGTCGGCTTCCACGAGGTCGGCGACCATGGCGTTGAGCGGGGCGGTATCCGAGACGGCGTCTGCCTCGAAGCCGAGACCCTCGCGCACACTCATTATTGCGATCCCATGGTCCCCGATCGTGCCTGAGACGATGATGACGTCGCCTGGCGTGACCCGGCTTGGTCCGATGTCGATACCGGCGGGGACGGTGCCAACCCCTGTGGTATTGATGTAGATGCCATCGCCGTGGCCCCGGTCGACGACCTTCGTGTCTCCTGTCACGATCTCCACGTCGGCCTGCTTGGCGGCTGCCGCCATCGACTCAGCGATCATGCCGAGGTCACTAAGGGGCAGGCCTTCCTCGAGAATGAACCCGACAGACATGTACAGAGGCTTCGCGCCTCGCATGGCGAGATCGTTGACGGTGCCGTTGATCGCAAGTTCGCCGATATTCCCGCCAGGGAAGAACAGCGGACGGACGACGAACGAATCGGTGGAAAACGCGACTCGTCCCTGAGGCAGGTCCAGGAGAGCGGCATCTGCCATGTCCGCCAGCCTCGTACCCCCGAACGCTGGGAGGAAGAGGTGCTCGATGAGTTCCGCGCTCAGCATGCCACCTCCGCCATGTCCCATCACCACGTTGGGCTGGTTGCGGAGTGGTATCGGACATGTCCAGCCATCGATCGTCATAAGGCAACCGCCCTCGCGAACCGTCCACTGTGGAAGTAGGCGGCACAAGCGCCTTCGCTGGAGACCATGAGCGCGCCAAGGGGTGTGCGTGGTGTGCATTCTTTGCCGAAGGCCGGGCATTCGTCCGGCTTCAACGTGCCCTGGAGAACCTCCCCGGCGTGGCAGAGCTCCGACTCCTTCGACTGGATCCCTTCGACAGAGAAACGCACAGACGCGTCGAGCTCCCGGTAGCGATCTGACAGCTTCCAGCCGCTGACCGGGATCATCCCGATGCCCCGCCATGTTCGGTCCGTAACGGCGAACACGTCGGCAATCATCTCTCTTGCAGGTAGATTTCCCTCAGGGCGGACAGCACGCTGGTAGGCATTGTGGACCTCTGCCTTTCCGTCTTCGAGCTGAATCACGGCTGCCTTGATTCCCTGGAGAAGGTCGAGCGGCTCGAAACCGGTGACGACGATCGGCGTCTTGTACTTCTGACAGATCGCGTAGTACTCCTCGTACCCCATCACGGAACAGACATGTCCTGCGGCGAGGAATGCCTGGACACGATTGTGTGGCGAATCGAGGATCGCGCACATCGCTGGTGGCACGAGAACGTGTGATACGAGCATCGAGAAGTTCTCGAGCCCATCCTGGCTCGCCTGATAGACCGCCATTGCGTTCGCAGGTGCCGTGGTCTCGAACCCGATGCCGAAGAAGACGACCTCCTTGTCGGGATTGTCCTTGGCGATAGCCACAGCGTCGAGCGGCGAGTACACGACCCTGATGTCACCACCCCCACCCTTGACCTGGAAGAGATCCTCGTCGGAACCGGGAACGCGGAGCATGTCTCCGAACGAGCAGAAGATCACGTCGTCACGGGCGGCGATCGCGAGCGCCTTGTCGATCGTTTCGAGGGGGGTGACACATACGGGACATCCGGGTCCGTGGACCATCTCAACCGCATCGGGAAGCAGCTGGTCGATTCCGTTGCGAATGATGGAGTGGGTCTGTCCTCCGCAGACCTCCATCAGCACCCAGCGGCGCGTGGCAAGTTCCTTGATCTCTTCGATGAGGCGAAGCGCGACCTCAGGATCACGGAACTCATCGAGATACTTCACGTCGCATTCCCCGTCGCTCGAGCCCGCTGTGCGGCCAGTGCGACCTCGGGGTCGAGTTCCTCCCTGACAACATCGAGCTGGCGAAGCAGAGCGAGGGTCTCGTGGGCAGATGCCTCATCGAGTTGCGTGATGGCGAAGCCGACGTGAACGATCACGTAGTCGCCGATACCGACGTCGGGAACATAGGCGAGACTAACTTCCTTGACGATGCCATCGAAGTCGACCTTGCCGGTGCGGACGAAGTCCTCACCTGTGATTTCGATGACCTTCCCTGGTATCCCGAGACACATCGCTCTACCTCACTTTCGCCGAAGCTACCATCGCCTGTCCTAGGGCCAGGCCGCCGTCGTTCGGTGGTACCAGACGGTGTGTCAGCACCCGGAACCCGTTCTCCTCGAGCAAGCGTCGTGCAAGGCCGGTCAGTGTCACGTTCTGGAACACGCCGCCGCTGAGACCAACCGTACCGATCCCTTCACGGTCGCGGAGCGTGATCGCGACGGACACGATCATGTCGACAACAGCGCGATGGAACCGCATCGCAACGACACCAACGGGAACACCCGCCTGGGTGTCCCTTATGACCGACCGCAGCACAGGAGCGGGATCGATCACAGGATCCCTGACCTCGAACACGTAGTGATCATCGTCCGTGGCATCAGCAAGAGCTTCCAATTCGAGAGCTGCCTGCGCCTCGTAGGTGACCTCCTGACGGACCCCCGCGAGCGCCGCCACAGCATCGAATAGTCGCCCCATGGATGACGTCTGAACGACGTTGAGGTTCCGCTCGAGCTGGGTGAGCAGCACCCGACGTTCCTCGGGCGAAGCCGCAGCGACAGGTGGCAGGTCCAGACTCCATGGAATCCCCGCTGCCCACAGATGTGCCATCGCCATGCGGTAGGGTCGACGAACTGCTGCGTCCCCTCCCGGGAGCGGTGCCGTTGCGAGATGGGCCAAGCGTTCGAATCGCGTGAAGTCCGCTATGAGAACCTCGCCCCCCCAAATCGTCGCGTCCGTCCCGTAGCCGGTCCCGTCGAAGCTGAAGCCGATCACCGGAGCGGTAACGCCGTTTTCGGCCATGACGGAGGCGATGTGTGCGTGGTGGTGTTGGACACGAACCACGGGCCGGCCATCCGCGATACGTTCCGCCCAACGTCCCGATAGATAGCCGGGATGCAGGTCGGTCGCGAACATCTGTGGCGTGACGCGGAAGAGCCCCTGCATGTGCCCGACCGCTGCACTGAACGCATCGAGGGTCTCGAGGTTCTCCATGTCGCCGATGTGCTGGCTCATGAACCCGTGTCTTCCAGAGGCCAGACAGAACGTAGCCTTCAACTCGCCGCCGGTTGCGAGCAGGGGTGGCACGTCGATCGGCAGCGCGACGGGGAACGGTGCATACCCCCTGGAGCGCCGCACCGGCAAATCAGCTCCATCGAGTTTTCGCATGACCGAATCGTCCACGGGCACGTGGATGTCCCTGTCGTGCATCACGAAGGCGTCTGCGAGAGAGGCGAGCCTGGAGCGGGCCTCTTCGTTGCGGTTGACAATCGGCTCCTGGGATCGGTTCCCAGAGGTCATCACCCATACATCCCCAGGCGTAATCAGGAGCCTGTGTAGCGGTGTGTAGGCGACCATCACGCCGATGTGTCCGGTCCAGGGTGCAACTATTTCAGACAGCCCTGTTCCATGCTTCTTCGGCAGCAGGGTGATGGGGCGTTCACGGGACATAAGGAGTTCTTCCTCGTCATCAGTGAGATGGGCGATGGTGCGCGCCGTGTCGAGATCGGCGACCATGACCGCAAATGGCTTGTCGACGCGACCCTTCCGCTCCCTGAGCAGGGAGACAGCTAACTCGGAGAAGGCATCGCACGCGAGGTGGAATCCACCGAGCCCCTTCACAGCCACCACGCCTCCGTCTGCAACAACCTTCCTGGCAGCAGTGACCGCGTGTCCAGTGACGCGACTCCCATTTCTCTCGAACCACACTTCAGGTCCACAATCCGGGCAGGCGTTCGGCTGGGCATGGAACCTGCGATCCTGCGGGTTCTCATACTCGCTGTGACATCGCTCACACATCGTGAACCGATCCATCGTCGTCTGGGGACGGTCATACGGCATAGTGAGCGTGATCGTGAATCGGGGGCCGCAGTTGGTGCAGTTGACGAATGCATACCTATATCGCCGGTCGGTCGGGTTCTCGAGTTCTGAGATGCAGGCATCACACGTGGCAAGGTCAGGCGAGACGAGCGCCGAACCGGAACTTCTCGCAACGCTCGGGGCGATCGAGAAGCCGCTGGCCCCGAGGGTTGCCATCGACGTTTCTTCGACCGTCTGGATCCGCGCAGCGGGAGGCGCCTCCTCGTAGAGTCGTCGACGGAATTCCTCGAGAACAGCGGGCGGGCCCTCGGTTTCGATGAACACGCCGCTCGAATCATTCCCGACGAATCCGGCCAGTCGGAGTTCAATGGCGAGACCGTGGACGAATGGGCGGAATCCAACGCCCTGGACGATTCCGGTAACGACAAAGCGCGTCCTGGCGCCTTGTTGAACGATCGTCATGATGTCGCGGGACTCCACGCCACGACTTCCGCGATCGGTGGTTCTTTCACGATGAGTCCATCGCCCCCACACTTGGGACACTGGGCGAGTTTGTCACCGGAATAGTTGTGCCCGCATGCGAGGCATGCGAGTGTGGCGGTCCTGAGGACCCACTCGATGTGAACGCCTTCGAGGATGGTGCCGTCTGCAGCGGCGTCCCATGCGTCGCGTGCGATATCGACCTTGACGTCAGCAGCGATCGCAACTTTCACGACTGATGGGGGTGCCGAAGTTTCCGTCAGTTGAGCGATGAGCTTGGCTGCTTCCATACCGACCGGTGCCCGTTCATGCATCAGCTGCTACCTCAAGTGCTCCCCATGCGGCGAGTATCTCCATCCCTTGCTCGAGCATCGCGGGAATCCGATTCTGAGCGTCGACCGTCACCCCGTATCCGGTTTCGAGTGAGTACGGCACCAGACCGACGGCGGCAACGTTCGGCTCTGGCCCACCCGCGAGCTGAGCAGCGACGAGCACCTCACTGATGCCGAGTTGGTGGGCCGAGTACATTATCCGGCTCCCTTGCCTGACCTCGCTTGACTCGAGCACGATGATCTCGCCCGGCTGTGCGTCTGTGGCGACGATCGCATCGAAGATGAGGATCGATCTCCGGCCGGCGACCGTCGGAAGGAGCGCGATTCCAAGTGTTCCCCCGTCGACGACATCGATTCCGGGTATCGCCAGATCTGCGAACCGGCGAGAGACGACCACGCCGATACCCTCGTCTGTGAACAGCTCGTTGCCAAGCCCGAGGACGAGGTGCGGCGCCGTCACAGTCGATCCACCGGCATCCGCTTCCATCCAGTGAAGATGGAGGAGAGAACGCCGGTCTTCTCCTCGGTGTCGAACAGGATGGCTGAGTAGAGATGGTGCACGACGAACCCCCATGTCAGCCACATGATGAGGTGATGAATGAATCGAACCCAGGGGATGGGGAGCACGGTGAACACCCAGCCGGTCGTCGAGGCGAGGAATCCCTCGGTCTCCAGTGAGAGCAGGGCGAGTCCCATGACGATTTGTGTCAGGAACATCGCGAAGAGGACGAGGTAGGTTGCCCCAGCAAGAGCGTTGTGTCCCAGAACAGCAGGTGGCTTGCTCGTCATGAACGCGTAGAAGCGGAACCCGTCCCAGCCGTTCGTTCTCCGTTCCTTCGAGACTGCAATGAACTGATCCCATCGAGCCCACTGGTTGCCAGTGAATGCCCAGATGACTCTGGCAAGAATGGCTGCGATGAACACGAAAGCCGCCAGGTTGTGGATCGCCCGCATCCAACCCATCAGGAATCCCGGTTCGGGGCTCACGCGAACGAACGGGGTTCCGATGTAGAAGCCGGTGATCGACAAGGCGACAACACTCAGGAAGACGGTCCAATGGATCACCCTCACGGGCAATTCCCATACCTTGACCGTCACACACTCGAGCGTTGGGCCAAGCCCGAGCGCTGCATCCGGTGCCGGTGTAGCTGGTGTGGTCTCGGTGCTCACAGCACGGTCACCTCCACGAGCGGGTTCCCATCCTTGTCGATCAGGTGTGCGGCACACGCCATACATGGGTCGAACGAGTGCACGGTCCGGAGGATCTCGAGTGGTCGTTCGGGGTCGGCTATCGGCGTGTCGAGCAATGCTGCTTCGTACGCACCGCGTTTGCCGCTCCCGTCCCGGGGTCCCCCGTTCCAGGTCGAGGGAACAACGGCCTGGTAGCTGGCGATCTCGCCGTTCGCGATCTTGATCCAGTGTGCAAGGGCGCCGCGTGGTGCCTCATGCATGCCGAATCCGGATGCCTCAGAGGGCCAATCCTTCGGGTCCCACCGGTAGGAGTTGTGAATCTCGAGATCTCCACCACCGATGTTCGCCGTGAGTCGCTCGAGTAATGTGATGGAGTGCTCGGCAAGCACTTGCGTCTCTATACCGCGAGCGGCAGTGCGCCCAAGCGTTGAAAAGAGAGCCTCCGGACCGACCCCGAGTTGGGCCAGCACTGCACCAACGAGTTCCTGCACCCGCTCGTGTCCAGCGCCGAACGCGACCAGCATACGTGCCAGTGGACCGACCTCCATTGCCGTGTCGTCATAACGAGGCGACTTCAGCCATGAGTACTTGTCGTCCGTGTTCAATTGTGTATACGGCGGCTCCGGTCCTGTGTAGTTCGGTGTGGTTTCGCCTTCCATCGGTGGAAGGGCGACGTTGTCGCCTGCCTCATACGAGTACCACGAGTGCGATATGTACTCAGATATCTTTTCCGGTTCCATGGGGAGGACCGTCGACAGGTCCTTGTTGAGGATGATGCCACGAGGCAGGAACAGATCGTCCGGTGCCATGGAAGGGTTCTGCTGCCCGAGGGGGAAGTCGCCGTAGGACATGTAGTTCCCGAGACCTCCACCGATCGTGGTCCATTCTGGATAGAACGATGCGACCAGCAGCAGATCCGGAATGTAGGCCTGGGTGACGAAGTCGAGTCCCTCTTGAAGGAGAGATCCGAGCTGTGCCAACGTGTCGGCGTTGATGGCGTTTTGGCTGTTCGGGTCGATGGGGATCGCCATGCCACCAACGAGGTAGGTCTGGAGATGTGGATTCTTGCCACCCAGGATGGCGTGCATCTCGATGTAGCGTCTCTGGAAGTCGAGCGCATCCAGGTAGTGGCTCACGGCGAGCAGGTTTCCCTCCGGTGGGAGCTTGTACGCCGGATGGCCCCAGTAGCCGTTGGTGAACGGACCGAGCTGTCCTCGCGAAACGAAACCCGCCAGCCGCTCCTTGACAGCCGTGAAATGGCCCACACTCGATTTCGGGTAGTCCGAGATCGATTGTGCCAGCGTCGCCGTGGCAGCAGGGTCAGCATCGAGGGCAGACACGATGTCCACCCAGTCGAGTGCGTGCAGGTGGTAGAAGTGGACGACATGATCCTGGACGAACTGGGTCGCTGTTATCAGTTCACGGATGAGCTGGGCATTGAGCGGTGGGACGATTCCAAGCGCGTTCTCCACGGTGCGAACGGAGGCGAGTGCGTGCACGGTGGTGCAGACTCCGCAGATCCGTTGCGTGAAGTACCAAGCATCACGCGGGTCGCGGCCGTTCAAGATCTTCTCGATGCCTCGCCACATCGTGCATGAAGACCAAGCGTCTGTGATCACGCCCCCGTCGACCTCGGCTTCGATCCTCAGGTGGCCCTCTATCCGGGTGATGGGATCAACGATGACCCTGCTCATCGTTCCGCTCCTTCCTCACCGGGTGCGGCGGTGGTCTCGATCTCGATGGGCGTTTCGTTGGCTCTCTCGGCTCGTTTGCGTTGGACCGTCTTGGCGATGCCGTGGGCGGCGAATCCGGCGGCTGTCAGGCCGACGATGCCAGCACCGATCTTGTCGACACTTGTGGTGACGCCGAAGCCGGGTGGTGCAGGGAGGCGCCCGTAGATGGGGGTCATCGTGTCCCAGAAGTCTGGTTCCGAGCACCCAACGCATCCGTGTCCTGCACCGATCGGCCACGACGTCCCTCCGTTCCATCTCTGCGTGGGGCAGTTGTGGAATGTACTCGGGCCCTTGCAACCCATGTTGTACAGACACCAGCCCTTCCGGTGGGCTTCATCCCCCCACTCTTCGACGAACTGGCCAGCGTCGAAATGAGCTCGCCGTTCACAGTGGTCGTGGATGCGTTCGCCATAGGCGAAGAGTGGTCTGCCATGGCCGTCGACTGCTGGAAGCGCACCGAAGGTCAAGTAGTGGACGATGGTCGCAACGACGTTGTCCACGTTCACGGGGCAGCCGGGAAGATTGATCACAGGAACGCCAGAAACGAGATCCGGTACGCTGGTCGCCCCCGTCGGGTTCGGAGACGCTGCAGGGATTCCTCCGTAGCTGGAGCAGGTACCGGTATTGATGACTGCTGCCGCACCCATCGTGGCCTCGGCGAGGATCTGCACCGCCGTCTTGCCGCCGATTGTGCAGTACACGCCGTTGGCTGCGGTGGGAACGGATCCTTCGACGATCACGATATGGCCACCTTTGGCAATGGCCGCCTCCTTGGCAGCCTCGGCTTGGTCGCCTGCCGCCGCCATGATCGTTTCGTGGTATTCAACGTCGAGCACGTCGAGGAGGATGTCACCGACTCCTGGTGCTCTGGCGCGCAGGAACGATTCCGTGTTCCCTGCACAATCCTGGAACTCGAGCCATATGACCGTCGGTTTCTCGGCTGTCTCGAGTGCTTGGGCTATCTGGGGTGCGAACTTGATAGGGAGAGCCAGGACGGCCGTTGTCGCGGTACAGAATTCGAGGAAGCGACGGCGGGTGACCCCGCTGTTCAGGAGGCTATCAAGGACCGAGCGGGGTGGTGCGGCGAGAACGGGCATCGGGCTCCTTCGCTGGATACAAGGCAACTGTACGTTGCCCCCTCGCTTCGAGAAAGGTGCCGAATGGCCCTATTACTTATGCTCAAACTATGTGACTACTGTGATGGTTGAGCGCATGCCAACGGAGAAGAGCATGGATCCTGGTGAGGCAGCTGCACGCGTCGAAGCGTTCTTCAGCGACCTCGATAGGGATGTGTTCGCGGGACTCCCGACAGCGAACCAGAACCTTCGGGTCGAGGTCGTGGAGGTTCAGCCCATCGTTGGTGGAGTGGTCCTTGTGGTGATAGCGCCCTGGACGATATCGGGGATTCTGTTCCTTGAAGACGCTTCGTTCGGTGACACGATCATCATCGATGGTCGAAGGCTCCCTGTTCTCGTCAACGAGCTGCCTTCTTTGGGCCGCTACTGGTCTGTCGCGATCGTACGAGAGGTCGGATCGCTGACATCTCAAGCTCACGCGCGCGAGAGCGTGGCAGCAGTGATGGCACCCTTCCTCACTTCGGTTGCTGCAGCGAGATCACACGCAGGTGTCGGGGATCCCTCCCGTCGCGACCTGTTCCAAACACTGGCGCATGGGGCCGAATCTCGTCAGGGTTCCTTAGGGACGTAGGAGCCGGAGCGAACGCGCGTTCTTTGCGGCGTTGGGAACCTCTAGCTGCGGGCAATAGACCAGACGCAGCGAATGCTCGAGAACCCAGCCTTCCGTTGGCTCTGGAGCTATCCCATCGACAGGCTCCAGAGCGACGTGCTCGCAGCCCTACCATTGAAGTGTATGTCGAACTCAAAAGGGGGATGTGTCGAAGTCCAGTAAACCGTCGCTCAAGCAGTCGGGTCGGGTCGCGGCGCTATCCCTTGGAGCTCTCGGCATCGTGTACGGCGACATCGGAACGAGCCCGCTGTATGCAGTCCGGGAGTCGTTCGTGACCCAGGACATAGCTGTCGTAGAGGAGAACGTCCTCGGTGTCCTGTCACTGATCTTCTGGTCGCTGCTCATCGTCATCTCGATCAAGTACCTGCTCGTGGTCATGCGCGCCGACAACGACGGTGAGGGTGGGATCCTTGCGCTCGTTGCTCTCGTTGCCCCACGTCAGCAGACAACAACAGGTCGAAGGTGGGTCCTCATCGTGGTCGGTTTGTTCGGGACGGCGCTGTTGTACGGCGACGGGATGATCACGCCTGCCATCTCTGTCCTGTCCGCGACCGAAGGCATCCACGTCGCGACACCAGCCCTCGAGCCGTTCGTGGTCCCGATCTCAGTGATCATCTTGATCGGCCTCTTCCTCATACAACGCCACGGCACCGGAACGGTGGGAAGGATTTTCGGTCCGGTCATGATCGTGTGGTTCCTCACCATGGCTGTCCTGGGGATAGGGCAGCTCATCAAGGATCCCGGTGTCTTCGTGGCCCTCAACCCGATCCACGGCATTCGGTTCTTCTCCAATAACGGGTTCCGTGGGTTTCTCGCACTGGGCTCGGTGTTCCTGGTTGTGACAGGGAGCGAAGCGCTCTATGCGGACATGGGGCACTTCGGAAGGACGCCGATACGGATCACCTGGTACGGCCTGGTACTTCCTTCACTCGTTCTCACGTACTTCGGTCAGGGAGCATTTCTGATCGCCAACCCTGAGGCTGTGAGCAACCCCTTCTATCTCATGGCGCCGTCGTGGGCAGTCTGGCCTCTCGTAATCCTTGCGACCTTTGCAACGGTCATAGCCTCCCAGGCACTCATATCCGGGGCATTCTCCCTAACGATGCAGGCTGTACAGCTCGGGTATCTCCCGCGTATCCGAATCTTCCACACCTCAGCGAGTGAATCAGGTCAGGTGTACATCCCAGCCATCAACTGGGCCCTCATGGTGGCAGCGGTCGGCCTCGTGGTTGGATTCGGATCAGCGAGCGCTCTGGCTGCAGCGTACGGTATCGCCGTTTCGACAACGATGGTGGTTACAACAGTGCTCATCCTGGTCGTCATGCGCGATCGTTGGAACTGGTCGATCGCGGCCGCAGCTGCTGTTACGGGTGCGTTTCTGGTCGTGGATCTCGCCTACTTCGGTGCCAACCTGTTCAAGATTCCCGATGGCGGCTGGTTCCCTATTCTGATCGCTGCGGTGATCTTCGTCGCTATGACAACCTGGAAGAAGGGTCGACAGCTGCTCGCGGCACGTCTCCGCGAGACGAGTTCGTCCTTCGAGCGTTTCATCGCATCCGTGTCTGAGAGTGAGATTGTTCGCGTGCCTGGCACGGCTGTGTACATGTTCTCTCGACCCGGGGTGGCTCCGCCTGCGCTACTCGCCAACCTGCGCCACAACGAGGTGCTTCACGAAAGAGTCGTTGTGCTCTCGGTGTTGACCGCCGCCGAGCCTCGCGTGCCGGTGTCGCAAAGGGCCAAGGTCTGGCCGCTCGGCAACGGGTTCTTCCAGATCGTGCTCCGCTTCGGATTCATGGAGAAACCGGATGTTCCAGAGGCTCTGTCGGGCATCATCCGAAACGACTTCGGATTCGATTCGGATGACACGGTCTGGGTGCTTGGGAGAGAGACGGTCCTTGCGACAAGGCGGCCGGGAATGATGTTGTGGAGAGAGAAACTCTTCGCCCTCATGGCACGGAATGCGTCGCTGCCATCACGCTATTTCCATCTCCCACCCGACAGATCGCTTGAGATCGGTATCCACGTCGAAATATGACAGGTGCCTGCCCTGCCGCCCCTCAAGGCGGTGGTTCTCCCGATAGGAGGCTTGGTCCCCACGTGCATATGCCCCACCCCGGTAGGGGTAGGGGTTGGCTATCATGTTGACCACGCTAGGAAGGAATAGCACATGACAAAACTCCTCGATCCGGTGTGCGGCATGACCGTAGATGACACAGCGCTTCGCGCTCCCGGTCACGATGATGTTGCTTTCTGCGCGCCGGGGTGCCGAACAACGTTCATCAAGGATCCCGATGCGTACCCGAATCGGCTTGACGTTGCTGGCGTCGGTTCCTCGTCGGACAGCCAAAGCGGGACATCCAACGGTTGTGGGTGCTGTTCGGGTGACAGCGACTGACGTCCGTGGAACCCGACAACCTGGATGTAGCAACGGAACAAGCTGCGGTGACCCGTCGCTATAACCGGCTTGCCAGCATCTACAACCTCTATGACGCGCCGATGGAGATGATGGGGACAAGGAAGCGACGCAAGCGAATGGTGGAGAAGGCTTCGGGAGAAGTTCTCGAGGTCGGCGTTGGAACAGGTAAGAATCTGGCGCACTACGCGGATGGTGTGCACGTCGTCGGAATCGATGTCTCCACCGGGATGCTGCAGAGAGCTCGAAATCAAGCGAAGACCGTTCCCGTGCGAACGAATATTCTTGAGGCAGACGTACAGGAGCTCCCGTTCGAAGACAACACCTTCGACACCGCGCTCGCCACGTGTGTGTTCTGCTCGGTTGCTGATCCGGTGCAGGGTCTTCGTGAGGTCGCACGGGTCGTGAGGCCGGATGGACGTATCTTGCTTCTGGAACATGTACGACCGACCAACCGCATTCTGGGTTGGATGGCTGACGTCGCTAGTGCCGTGACCCGGCGGGTGTTCGGCTTCCGTGCGAACCGCCGCACCGAGGAGAACGTTGCTGCTGCCGGCCTTGAGATCATCGACGTCTCGCGTCATGGCATCTGGCGCGAGATCGTCGCACGCCCTCAAGGAACGGGCTGAACGCCAGCCTCGCGGTTACCTGGACTCCTTGTTGAAGGCACCTACGGGCAGGTTGCGGTGAATGTGCCGGGAGTCGAAGACGCCGAATCGCTGGTGTTGTCGATGAAGTCCATCTCGGCGGAAATGGACTTGCCGTCGATCATGATCACGCCATCGCCCACGCTCTGCAGGCTGACCTTCGGGTTCTCAAAGTCTTCGATGTCATCGAGGCTCACAAGATGACCGAAGGTGTCGATGCTCGCGTACATCTGCATCCCGTCCTGCAATCCCGACAACACGAACTCGGCGCCAGCTTGTCCAATCTCGGCCTCACCGAACGCGCAGAGGAGAGGAGCGAACGTCCATGTTTGGTCACCAACAGTGAGTGTGCCCGAACCCCCACCTGACTCCGCCTGCTGCTCTTCGAGTTCGTCGGCCAGACCCTCCACGAACTCTTCCGCATCAGCGGTAGCGGCATCGGACCCGTCGTTGGAAACTTGTGGGGAGGTGGTCTCGGTCCCAGTACCTGGGTTGGGGGTGCTGACAGGATCGTCGCCGCTACTGCTACAGGCTGCTCCAACGAGGGCGACGGCGATGACGAATGCGAAGCAACGTACTTTCACTGTTCCTCCGTCGATCGGCGTGCAGACGCGCCGAGCCGGGTGTCTGATAACCGTGTCGACCGATCATCGCTATCGACCCTACCACGGGGGTTCGTGTGTTGGGCGGCCTACCCCGATCCTAGAGATCCACAGGGTTCTTGATCGTCGGGTCTTGCGACCTGGCCGATTGTCTGAGTGTAATATTGCCCCCAACGCCGCTCTAAAGACAAGAGAGCACGAGCATGCCCATGTCGAATCTCATCCCGGCCGCACTACGTGATCTCCTCGACGCCCCGATCGTTGCGGCGCTTGCGACGATCCTGCCCGATGGGCAGCCCCAGGTCACACCGGTGTGGTGTAGTTACGACGGAACACACGTGGTTGTGAACGCAACAGCGGACCGGCAGAAGCATCGAAATATGGTTGAGCGCCCGAGAGTCACGCTCATGGTCGTCGATCCCGATAACCAGTTCCGGTACGTTGAGATCCGTGGCATCGTCGACGAGATCACCGCCGAGGGCGGAGGAGAGTCGATGGACTCGTTGTCCTTGCTCTACACCGGCCAGCACAAGCGGTACGGGATCGAAGCACCACCCCGTGACGAATCGGAGAGACTGCTGTACAAGATTCTGCCCGTCCGGGTGAGTTTCAACCCGTTGACTCGCTGAGAGCGCGCATCGGCTGCTCAGCGACGCTACAACTGATGCTCCACCCCTGGTCGACCGGTACCGCGCAGATCGACTTCCGGCGGCGTCTGGCAGCTGTCGAGCGCGATCAGAAGGTGTGGATGGCGCACCATGGACTCCTGGACGACACCGGCCTTCGTATCATCGATCCATGACATCGATCGGATCGCTCAACGAGAAGCCCCTCCATGCTTCCCTCAAGGAGTGGTATCGCCAAGAAGGGGATGATGTGGAGGTACCTGTCGATGGGTTCGTCATCGATCTCGTGAGCGACGGGTTGCTCATAGAGATACAGACCCGTGGATTCTCTTCGATGCGTCGCAAGTTCGATCAGCTGCTCGATTCCCACCGGATGCGCCTTGTCCATCCGGTTCCGGCGACGAAGTGGATCGTGAAGCTCGATGAGCGCGGCGAACAGGTGTCCAGACGTCGCTCGCCGAAGCGCGGGATCACGGCTGACGTGTGTGCGGAACTCGTCTCGTTTCCTTCGCTCTTGAGCCATCCCAATTTCATCCTCGAGGTTGCTCTCGTTGAGGAAGAAGAGGTGCGTCGCCCTGACGCGAAGAAAGGCTGGCGACGGGGTGGCTACGTGATCGAGGAGCGCCGCCTCGTACTGGTAGCGGGTACCGTTTCGATCGGATCGCCCGAGGAGCTCCTCGATGTTCTGCCTGCCGATCTCCCCGATCCGTTCACCACGGCCGACATCGCTTCCGGGCTCGATCGGTCGCGCCACCTCGCTCAGGAGGTCGCGTACTGTCTCCGTGTGTCAGGAGCGGTATCTGCGATAGGTCGTGACCGGAGGGGCATCCTGTATCAGCTGCCGTGAGCCAGCCGCTCCTTTGAGCCCTTGGCCCGAGTACTTGCTTGGAACCGGGATCAGTCGATCGCTGCTGTTCCCGGCAGCATCTCGAACGTCAGCTTGAAGTCCACCAACGCCCCAAAGAGGGCCTGGATACCGCTCGCGTCACCATCGATCATTGCAACGCCCGTGGCCATCTGATCGATGAATGTCACCGACCCAAGCATCACATCCTCGAGGTCGGATCGGTTGATTGTGATCGATACCGTTGGACTGGGCGATTGGAACCCCGCCTGAACGGTGAGTGTGGCGTTCGACAGCTCAACAACGAAGTGCTCACCTGTGTCGGGATGGTTGAGGTTCGCAACGAAGCTCGCGTCCTCGACTTTCGTGGAATCGAGCCGAATCCCAAGCGAGTCGAAGTACATCTCCGTAGTGAGCGCTCGCAAGACGTCCGGACCCGACAATGCAGCCGGTACGCCGCTAGGTATCCTCGAGCGAAGTTCGTATGCCCCGGACAGAAAACTGTTTCGTACACTCGAGCTTTCCTGCTGGTATCCGATCTGCTCGAAATGGTCGGCGAGGAGCTCTTTCGCTGCCTCGTTGTCGGGTTCGGCGTACACGAGCTTGTTGAGGATCTCCACCGCATGGAGATAGTGGCCCTCGTCGAAGAGTTCCCTGCCTCGTGTGAGGATCGGTTCAGAGCCGCCCATCATCTCAACGAATAGCGGAGCCGACTCGCCAGGGGACAGCGGGATGAGCGTTGCTGGATTGCCATCCCAGTATCCAAGGTATCGATTGATGACCCCCCGGGAATTGTGCTTCTCCGATCCGTGATAGCTCCTTGCATGCCATGCGGATCTGAGAGATGTCGGGAGTTCATACTCATTGTGGATCTCGTTGATGGTCACACCCTGATTCGCGAGGTGCAGGACGCGATTGTTCAGGTGTGCATACGCATCTCTCTGATCACGCATCACCTCCTGGATCCGTTCCGCTCCCCACCTTGGCCAGCTGTGAGAAGCGAACATGACCTGTGCATCGCCCCCAAAGAGATGCAACGCTTCGCCGATCTTCTTCGACCACAGGAGTGCATCTCGCACGAGTGCACCACGTAGCGTGTAGATATTGTGGATGGTTGCCGTGATGTTCTCGGCAGCCCAGAACGCCTTGAGATCGGGGAAGTACGTGTTCATCTCGGCTGGCGCTTCGGTACCTGGAGTACTGTGGAACACCATGCGTACGCCGTCGATCGTGTGCTCTTCGATGTCCTGTGTGATCGTCATGGTCGGTGGGATCAGGCTTGGAGTGCCAGCGGCAACGTTTTTTCCGATCGCTTGATCGACATGGCCGAACGGACTCGCCGGAGTGAGGAGGCCGTACTGGTAGAAGGCGCGCCGCGTCATGGCATTCCCTGCGTACACGTTCTCTGCGACCGCATGCTCAAGGAAGCCATCTGGGGCGATGATCGGAATCTTGCCGGACCTGACATCAGCGAGTTCTACGAGACCACGCACCCCTCCAAAGTGGTCGGCGTGGGAATGGGAATGCACCACGGCGCTGACCGGTCGCTCACCGAGATGTTCGTTGATGAACGCATGCGCTGCTCGCGCAGTTTCGACGGCCGTTGCCGTGTCGAATACGATCCACCCCGTCTCGCCCTCGACAAACGTGACGTTCGAGAGATCGAACCCGCGTACCTGCCAGATCCCAGGGATGACTTCGTACAACCCGTAGTTCATGTTCAGGATCGCCTGGCGTTGCAATGACGGGTGGATACTGTCGAAATCTTCACCCTCGAGGAGGAACTGATACCGACCCATGTCCCACGCTACGTTCCCGGCATCCGCCATGATCTGCGTGAACTCAGGAGTAGCAATGTGCCCCTTGGTGTGCTCCTCGAAGTCCCGTTCATCCTCGAAGGGCAGATTCTTGCGTTGTTCTGCCTGGAATCGTTGTGTCGGTGCACTCGGCTGTTTGCCGAATGGGTGGAAGTGAGGATGATCCGGCATCGGGTTAGCTCCTAGCGGTTGGTCTGTATCAGCGTACTTCGGTCCCGTCATAGCACATCGCTGGCAGCGATATCTTGCGGCGATACCGAAATCATGCTTGGTCGAGCATCACGAAATCGATGAGCTGCTCGACGGCGTTGACGAGTGGCATCTCAAGGTCCCTGTACGAGGAAACCGAATCCAGGACCCGACCCCAGAATGCACCTGGTGCAAGATCCATGCCGAGTTGCTCGATGACACCTTCTTTCCAAGGTGTTCCTCGCGGTATGTCTGGCCACGCCTCGATTCCGAACGTGGCGGGCTTGATGGCCTGCCAGATGTCGACATACGGGTGTCCGAGGATGAGGACGTTCGCACGTTCGGCTCTCGTTGCGATGCGCATCTCTTTCGTGCCTTCGACCATGTGGTCCAGGAGAACGCCGAGTCGTCGCGTTGTACCAGGGTGGAAGTCATCAACACGCGGCACGAGGTCATCCATCCCATGGAGTGGCTCAACCACGATCCCTTCGATTCTGAGATCGTCACCCCATACCTTCTCGAGCAGCTCCGCATCATGGATCCCTTCGACCCAGATGCGACTCGCTTGTGCGACCCGAGCTGTGATCGTGCCGACATCCACCGACCCTGATGCGGTGTATCGCGCTCGACCTTTCGATGTGGCGCCAGGCGCTCGAAGTGCAACGCGAATACCCTTGTGAAGGAAGGCACCATCATCTGGGGTGAAGGTCTCGCGCTTCCCAGTTCGGTCCACGAGGACAACAGAGGTGCCTTCGGAGAACGAGACAACAGTGCCCACGAAGCGTGAGGCACGATGCGTCAAGGGTGTCTCGCCGGAGATTTCTACCAACGGGTAGGTCTTCGTTTCGGACGCGGCCAGGATATCGTCCTTGCCCCAACGATCATGACGTGCCATGACACGTGAGCGTACCCAAGGTCTTGTGCCGGTCGTACCGGACAGTTCGCACACCCGATCAGGTGTTGCGAGTCGCCTCAACCGAGTCTGTGAGGACGTAGAAGCGAAATGTGGTCCTACCTGCGGGTCCGCGCTCTGGTGGTATCGGGTGCTCCTTGAACCAATCGAGGTATCGCTCGTAGGCCGCGTGACTCGCGAACTGCAGCTCGGCGATCCGGTAGAAAGTCTCAGGCTCTTCAGCCGTCGCTGACCCGGAGCTTGTCGCTGTGATCGGTCGAACAACCGTGTTGAAGACCAATTTGTCGAGGTGAGGGTTCGCAAGGAGATCGGGGACGTGGACCTCCCAGATCCAACGCTCGTAGTCATCGATCGAGACGCCATCGACGATGTCGTAGCCGAGAATCGCCTTCACGGTGCTGTGTCTGTCCATCAGGAACTTCTCCCTGGCCGGGCCGTGTCGAGCGTGACGCGCGCACGTCGCACGACAGCTTCGTCGATCAGGGATCCATCTTCGGCAACGGTTACAGCATCGCCGATGGCTTGTGCCCGCTCGAATCGTGCAAGGATGTCGCGCGCCGATTCGATCTCGGTATTGCTGGGGGAGAAGGCGTCGTTGATCACCTTGATCTGCGTTGGGTGGATCGCTGCCCGTCCCGCGTAACCCATGCGGCGGAACATCATCGATGTCGAACGGAGTGCTTCGAGATCCTGGAAGGAAGTCAGGACTGGAGCGATCGGGCGTTTGAGGCATCGTGCGGCCGAGGCCACGACCACGGCCATCCGGATCGGGTTCAATTCTCGTCCGTCGAGCGAAGGGTGCATCTTGAGGTCCGCGGCGAGGTCGGTCTCTCCGAGCGCCAGATGCGAAACACGCGATGCGGAGGCGATTGCGGGGATCTCCAAGATCGAGGATGCCGTTTCGAGGAGAGGTGCGATGTGGATGGAGTTCGGTGGGAGGCCGCGACTTGTCTCAAGGTCGGTGAGGGCATCCGAAACTAGCTCGATGGAAGCCGACGAAGCGGCTTTGGGAAGATATACGCCCCGCAACCCTGGTCCGACCACCGCATCAAGGTCTGATCCAAGGAGCTCATCCGACGGGTTGACGCGAACCCAGATGTCCGTACTTGTTCCGTGGTTGTCGGCAATCCAGGTTGCTGTGATCTTTCTGGCAGCCTCCTTATCGGCCTGGCGCACACCGTCTTCAAGATCGACGATAACCGCATCCGCGTCGCGCTCCAGCGCTCTCGCAAGCATTCCCTGATTGTCGCCAGGAACATAGAGGAAGCTCCGCGCGGCTGAGGGTTCATGCGAACGATCAGGTGGTTTCACGTTTTTGGTTCCCTTGCATTCAGTGGTACGAACGAGCCTAGTCCTGATATAGTCGGAACGAAACGCCTTTCCAGTGAGCGGAACATCAATGTCGGACAACCAAGAAGCGCTTGAGGGAATCCGGGTCCTTGATGTCTCAACACTGTTCGCCGGGCCCCTCGCTGCAACGATCCTGGGCGATTTTGGCGCGGAGGTTCTCAAGATCGAGCATCCGTCCGGTGACCCGGTCCGTAAGCATGGCTACAGCAAGAACGGTATCCCACTGTGGTGGAAGATGCTCAGTCGAAACAAACGAACTGTCACGCTGAACCTGTCCAAACCCCAGGGGCAGGAGATCATGGAGCGACTCGTGGCAGATGCCGATGTTCTCATCGAGAACTTTCGACCAGGCACCCTTGAACGATGGAACCTCTCACCAGAGCATCTCCTTGCCATAAATCCTGACCTTGTCCTCGCACGCATCACGGGATTCGGCCAGTTTGGTCCCTATGCGAATCGACCAGGCTTCGGCACACTGGCTGAATCGATGAGTGGATTCGCTCAGATCACTGGCGAGCCAGATGGCCCTCCCACGCTTCCACCGTTCGGGCTCGCTGACGGCATCACTGCCCAGGCCGCCGCCAATGCGATTCTGCTGGCGCTCTATCACCGCGATGCGCGGGGCGGATCGGGTCAGGTGTTAGATCTTGCGATTATCGAGCCGATATTGACGATCCTCGGACCCCAGCCCATCGTCTATGACCAGCTCGGTATCGTGCAGACTCGCACTGGCAACCGCTCTGTAAACAACGCACCGCGCAACACGTACGAGACCGCGGACGGGCGTTGGGTGGCGGTGTCGACAAGCGCTCAGGCCATCGCCGAGCGCGTCATGCGTCTGGTTGGGCATCCTGAACTGATCGAGGAGGCCTGGTTCGGTTCAGGGGCGGAACGTGCTCAACATGCGGATCTTCTTGACCGGTACGTTGGAGGCTGGATCGCTGAAAGGAACCTCGACGAGGTCATCAACAAGTTCGAGGAGGCAGAGGCCGCGGTTGCCCCCGTCTACGATGTTGCTCAGATCATGGATGATCCGCAGTATCAAGCGCTTGGTTCGATCGTAACGATCGCTGACCCGGATCTGGGGGATGTCAAGATGCAGAACGTCATGTTTCGTATGTCGGCAACACCTGGTCGGATTCAGTGGACGGGTCGGGGACTCGGAGAGGATAATCGGACAGTGTTTGGTGACGAACTCGGGATGACCATCGAACAGCTCGAAACCCTGAGCGAAGAGGGCGTGCTGTGAGCGCACCGCTTGGATTGACGTGGGAAGCGCTCGCTGGGGCTAGGGTCATCGATCTTGGTCACGCCCTGGAGCGCGGCATGCCTGTCTCGCCAAATCATCCGGCTTTCCAGCTTGCGATGATGCGGCGTCACGGAGACATGGTTCGTTCCGATGGCGGGTCAGCAGCCAATGAGATATTCGTGCTTGGTGGTCACGTTGGGACACATATCGATGCCCTCGGTCACGTATCTCAAGACGGCCTCATGTACGGCGGTATCGACGCCTCGTCCTCTCAGTCCAACCACGGTCTCACGCGGCTTGGGATCGATACCGTCGATCCGATTCTGTGCCGCGGTGTCATGCTCGATGTAGCTACGTATCGCGGAGTTGATGTACTCGAACCTGGATATGAGGTGACCGTCAACGATCTCGAGGCTGCGGCAGATGCTGCTGGCCTCGCTGTCGGTGCCGGTGATGCTGTTCTGATCCGCACAGGCTGGTCCAAGCATTGGGGCGATGCCGACCTCTTCCGAGGCCAGGTAGCCGGTGCTCCTGGTCCCGGCGAGGCAGCGGCCATGTGGCTTGCCGAACGCGATGTCCGGGTGACCGGTGCGGAGACGATCGCGTACGAAGTGATCCGACCTGGGGAAGGGCATGCAACGTTGCCGGTTCACCGTGTCCTGTTGGTCGAAGCAGGTATCAACATCATGGAGGTCATGAACCTCGCTCCCCTCGCCGCGGCGGAGGTTCATGAATTTCTCTTCGTTGCAGCACCTCTCAAGATCGTCGGCGGAACAGGTTCACCGATGCGGCCGCTCGCTGTAGTCGATGCCTGACACGCTTGCTGGGACGCTGAGTCGTTTCGCCTCGTCGACCAGGGCTCGGGGACTGAACGAGGTCCTCGTCCAGGACGTCACATCGCGTGTGCTCGACACATTGGGCAATGCTCTCGCCGCCGTTGG
>JAMBLJ010000047.1 GCA_023336815.1 Actinomycetes bacterium | reverse complement strand
CAGGAACGTACCTTGGGACTAGCCACACAACTCCGAACTGATCGCTTCTTGCGGTTTTGACAGTTTGTCAAGCGTTTGGGTAGTGTCGCGCATACGAGAACGAGAGGTATCCGCATGTCCGACACAGTACGCGCAGCCCTCGTCCAGGCAGCCTGGACAGGTGACTACGACTCCATGCTCCAAACCAACATCGACTACGCCAGACAAGCTGCACATGACGGTGCACAGGTCTTGTGTTTTCAGGAGATCTTCACCGGGCCGTACTTCTGCAACGTTCAGGATCCGACGTTCTACGACCTCGCCGAATCGATCCCCGACGGACCCACGGTGACCGCAATGCAGAAAGTTGCGAGGGAAACGGGGATGGTGACCGTGGTACCGATCTATGAGCGGGTCGATGAAGGCACCTTCTACAACACAGCAGCCGTGATCGATGCGGACGGCTCGCTCGTGGGCATCTATCGCAAGACTCACATCCCGCAGGTCGAAGGATTCTGGGAGAAGTTCTACTTCCGACCAGGGAACCTTGGATACCCGGTGTTCGACACGGCAGTTGGCCGGATCGGTGTGTACATCTGCTACGACCGCCACTTCCCTGAAGGTTGGCGCGAACTCGGGCTCAAGGGTGCGAAGATCGTGTTCAACCCATCAGCAACTACCCGCGGCCATTCGAAGTATCTCTGGCAGCTCGAGCAGCCAGCTGCTGCAGTCGCTAACCAGTACTTCGTCGGTGCGATCAACCGCGTGGGTGCCGAGGATCTCGAGGACACCGACTACTACGGGTCATCGTACTTCGTCGATCCACGCGGACAACTCGTGGGTGATGCCGGATCAGACACCGCGGATGAAGTTGTTGTGCGGGACCTCGACATGAGCGAGATCGAGGCAGCACGGAGACACTGGGCCTTCTACCGTGATCGTCGACCGGAGGTGTACGAGGGAATCGCAGCGCCGTGACACGGTGCACGGTCAACTTCGTGATCGAACCTTTCGTTGAAGGGTCCCCCGGAACCCATGTGGTCGCAGGAATCAGAGCGATGGAAGCTCGCGGTCTCGATGTCTCCATGGGACCATTCGGGTCGACCGTCGCTGGACCGGTAGACACAGTCTCGAGCGCCATCAGCGCGATGGTCGACGCTGCGGTGAAGGACGGGGCTCGCAGGGTGCTCGTCGAGGTAGTGATCGACGAACGATGAAGAACCCACCTCACCCACTTGCCGCAGCTATCGACCCACTGATCGCAGCGATCGGTGGAACCGTCGTGGATGCGGCAGACATCGAGCACGGCGATATCACGCTCGAGTGGGACGGCGAGGCCGTGCTCGGGGTCCGCCTCGACGAGATCGTGTCACTCGACAGGATGGTGGCAACTGTCGAGGAACAACTCGGGTCTCGCCTCACCGACCTGGACCGCGCAGGCAAGCAGAAGGCGATCCGAATGCTCGATCAACGAGGAGCCTTCAGGCTGCGTAAGTCGATCGAAGATATCGCGGAGGCGATGGGGGTCAGCCGCATAACCATCTACAACTACCTGAGCGCCATCAAAAAACGATGACTGATTGAGGAGTAACGCTGATGCACGACGTACAGGACCGCACCTGGTCGGTTGACCGCTTCGAACGACCTGCCACGATCGATGAGGCGCTCGCCCTCCTGGATCGATACGGCTCCGATGCGCGGATCGTTGCCGGTGCGACAGATCTACTCCTCGAGCTCCAACGGCATATTCGCACGGTCGACATGCTCATCGACCTCTCGGCGATCGATGACCTCGACGGCGTCGATATGTCTGCCGGAACGGTCACCCTCGGTCCATTGACTACGCACCGGCAGGTAGTCGAGTCCGACATCGTCAGGCAGTTCGGCCTCCCTCTCGCACAGGCGTCGCTCGAAGTGGGCTCCGCGCAACTCCGCAACCGTGCCACTGTTGTCGGCAATCTCGTGACAGCAAGCCCGGCGAACGACACGATCTCGGCTCTCCTCGCTCTTGACGCACAGGTGGAACTCGCGAGCATCGATGGCGACCGCACCGTCTCACTTTCTGATTTCTACACAGGTGTACGACAGACAGTCATGGCATCGAACGAGTTGGTTACGGCGGTACGGTTCCCCGCTATGTCATCCGGGACATCCGGCATGTTCGCAAAGGTTGGTCTCCGTTCCGCACAGGCGATCTCAGTTGTCCACGCTGCTGTCGTGATCGAACGCTTGGGTGGTGTCATCTCGAACGCCAGGATCGCACTCGGAAGCGTTGCACCGACGGTGGTTCTTGCTGATGCGGCTCGGTCTCTGGAGGGAAGCGCCCTCACCGCAGAGACGATCGAGCGATGTGCTTCGCTGGCCTCCGGGGAGGTCACCCCCATCACCGATGGCAGAGCCACCGCTGCGTATCGATCACACCTCGTTCGGGTTGTTCTCTCCCGGATGCTCCACACGCTCGCAGCCGGGGATGAAAGTTCTCAGTGGCCAACGAGGGTGATCACACTGGCAGACGGTGGTACACATTCGTCCATACCCATGGCGGCCGGCCCGAACGATCCGATTCGTGTCCTCATCAACGGCACCGGCGTGACAGCGCCCGGCGCCACACATGAGTCGCTCCTCGATTGGATTCGTTCGAACGCTAGGTCACGCTCGGGTGAGCTCCTCACAGGAACCAAAGAAGGCTGCGCCGAAGGTGAATGTGGAGCCTGCACCGTCCATATGGACGGGCAATCTGTGCTCGCGTGTCTGGTTCTAGCTGGCTCGGCCGACGGGCATGAGATCACCACCATCGAAGGTCTCGATTCGCCCGATGACGTGCGCCTCCAGGATTCATTCATCGCTTGCGGTGCTGTTCAATGCGGCTTCTGCACACCCGGCTTCGTCATGGCAGCATCATCCCTGAGAACCGAGATGGGAGAGCTCACTGCCGACGAGATTCGAGATGGTCTCAGTGGCAACATCTGTCGATGTACCGGTTATGAGTCGATCGTGGAAGCTCTGGTATCAACACCGACCGGAGGTACATCATGACCGTCGGAACCAACGCCGTGAAGCGAGACGCACACGACAAGGTGGTAGGTGCAGCACACTACCCGGGTGACCTGGCCGCAAGTGACGCACTCGTTGCCAAGGTCGTGTTCTCGAATGAACCCCACGCCCGCATGGTGTCCATGGACCTGTCGGCAGCACTCGACGTCCGAGGCGTCGTCGAGATCGTCACCGCTGCTGACATACCGATGAACGAATACGGTCTCACGATGTTCGATCAGCCGGTGCTGATCGGCGTCGATAGCACCAGTCGATCGAAGGTCCCTTCTGATGTTTCACGATGGGAGGCCGATCATGTCGCCGTCGTGATCGCCGAGACCGATGCAGCAGCGCTTACGGGCGCTCGGGCGATCGACATCACGTGGGAGCAGCTACCGCTGGCTCCCGATATCGACAGCGCCGATGATGCCGCCGTTCTCATCCATCCCGAGAACGGCCTCAGTTCCAATACGTACTACCAGTTCAAGATCCGCAAGGGTGACATGAACGCCGGTTGGGCGTTGGCCGACGTCGTAGTGGAAGGTTCCTACACGCTCCCCCACCAGGAACATGCGTATCTCCAACCCGAAGCTGCGGTTGCGTACGTTGACGAAGAAGACAGGATCACCGTACAGATCGCCGGTCAGTGGACCCATGAAGATCAGGAACAGATAGCCCACGCCCTCGATGTTCCGCTGGACACCATCCGGGTGATCTATCCGGCCATCGGTGGTGCGTTCGGCGGTCGCGAGGACATGACGCTTCAGATCGTGATGGCGGCGGCGGTGAGAAAACTACATGCCCGCGGGATCGATCGACAGGTTCGCGCGCTCTGGAATCGTGAAGAGAGCATCGTGGGTCACCACAAAAGACACCGTGCCCAGATAACTGCCCGTTGGGGAGCGACTCGCGAGGGCAAGATCGTTGCCGTCGAAGCCGCCGCGGCTCTCGATGCGGGGGCGTACAACTACACGTCCAACAAGGTCCTTGCAAATCTCCACCTGTCCCTGACAGGCCCGTACGACATACCCAATGTTCAGGTCGACTCGAGAGCCGTGTACACGACGTCGGTTCCCGGTGGTGCATTCCGCGGATTCGGTGGCCCGCAAGGGTCCTTTGTTACCGAGATGCAGATGAACAAGGTGGCAGAAGCACTCGGAATGGATCCGTTTGCGATACGGCTTGCGAACGTGCTCCACGATGGCGATGACTACGTCACACAACGTCCGATGCCAGATGGCGTGAGCATCGAGACCGTGCTCGAGCGCTGCGCAGAAGCCGCCACGTGGGAGAGCCCCATGACCGATCCTGCCCAGGTGACACCTATCAAGACATTGGGTGTTTCGCGTTCCGTATCGACCGGTCGCGGGATGGCATGTGCACTCAAGAACGTTGGCTTCTCAATGGGGTTCCCCGAACGCTGCGAGGCAGATGTCACCCTGTCGGGCGACGACGAGATCGAGGCCGCACACATCGCCCATGCCGGGGCGGACGTAGGTCAGGGTGCCCACACGGCGTTCCTTCAGATGACGGCTGAGGCGGTCGGCATCTCGCTCGATCGCGTGACAGGAACCTTCTCCGACACAGCCACATCTGGCGACTCCGGGTCGGCATCTGCTTCTCGTATGACGTTCATGTCTGGCAATTCGATTCTCGGTGCTGCTGAGGAGGCGCTCAAGGCCTGGAATGATGGCGATCGGCCTGCAATGGGTCACTTCCGCTATGTGCCACCACCAACAGAACCCATAGATGATGCAACAGGTGAGGGTTGGCCGATCTTCGCCTTCGGATACGTCGCCGAGGTCGTCGATGTCGCTGTTGATACCGAGACAGGCCATATCCGTGTGGGGACAGCCTGGTGTGCGATCGACGTCGGGAAGGCGATCAACCCGGCCTTGATTCGTGGCCAGGTCGAGGGCGCAATCGCACAAGCCCACGGGTACACACTCTCGGAGCGGTTGGCGGTTGTCGATGGAAGGACATTGAACCCGACCCTTTCCGGATATCTCGTTCCCGGTGCCAGGGACCTACCAGACAAGATCGAAACGGTGCTCATCGAGGTGCCTGATCCGATCGGGCCATGGGGTGCGCGCGGGATGGCCGAGATGCCGTTCATCCCATATGCACCGGCGATCATGGCTGCGATCCATGACGCAACGGGTGTCTGGTTCGACAGTTTCCCGCTCACACCCGACAGGGTGCTCGAGGGTCTTGGACGGCTCGCTGCGAGCGAGTGAATTCAGACAACAGACAGCAGATTTCAGAGGTCAGACAGGAACCAGCAGGGGAAGACGTTGACCGTTTACCGGCAAGAAGGAGAATCAGACAGCAGACAGCAGACAGCAGACAGCAGAGATGAGTTCGTGAATGTCTGGTAAAACCTTGCGGGTGAGGGTGTTGTTCGTTGTGCTCGCTCTCGTTGGTGCTGCGTGTGCCACTTCGGTCTCGTCCGGTGATACCACGGCCGATGCCAACAGCGATGCTACCGGGACGATGCCAATTGATCTTGTGCCTGGCACAGTGGACGTCCGGACTCTCGTCATGGCGGACGGAACACATATCACGTTCGGTTTGATCCTCCCTGACGGGTTCGACCCTTTGCTTTCGTATCCGACGTTGCTCGCCCTGCCACCGGGAGGCCAGGACATCGACCTCACGATCTCGGTCGCAGAATCTATCTATCTCAGCGAGGCGATATCTCGCGGCTGGGTGGTCATAACACCTGCGGCACCAAACGGAACGCTGTTCTTCCAGGGATCCGAGAAGTACATCCCGGAGTTCCTCGATGCCCTCGACTGGATCGAGCCTGAGGATGGCCTCGTCCATATCGCCGGTGTGTCGAACGGGGGCAGAAGCACCTTCCGGATAGCCGCACTGAGTCCGACTCTGTTCGCGTCCGTCGTCGTGTATCCCGGCTTTCCTGGTTCCGATGCTGACAAGGAAGCTCTTCCTGACCTAGCGCATCTTCCCTTTACGATGTTCGTTGGGAGCCAAGACGCCGGCTGGTTGAGGGAGATGGAGATCACTCACGACGCACTCGTCTCACTAGGTGCCGACGTTGTCCTCGATATCCGTGAGGGTGAGGGCCACGTCATCGCATCCCTCAGCGACGGCAAAGACATCTTCGATGCCCTGGACAGGATGAGAAGAAGCTGACAACAGACAACAGACAACAGACAACGGGGTTGCGAACCGAACTCTCCAGGAACGCCTAGGGAGGAGGTCCCGGACAACTGATCGCTTTCGCTCTCATTCCGCAGCCGGAGGCCGTGATGCCTCTGCCGTCTGCTGTCTGTGCTCTGACATCTGTGATGATGCCTCTGCCGTCTGCTGTCTGTGCTCTGACATCTGTG
>JAMBLJ010000046.1 GCA_023336815.1 Actinomycetes bacterium | reverse complement strand
CCGCGGACATACGTGCATGGCGCTTCTCCCTCGTCTCGTAGACCGAGGATCTGCCGGATATCGTCAAGCCCCACACCGAGAGATCGCGCAAGGGTCACGAACCGCAGGCGTTCAATATCGGTAGCCTCGTAGTCCCTGTAGCCCGAACTGGTGCGACCGGGCTCTGGCAGCACCCCTACCGATTCGTAGTAGCGGATGGTCGGCGGATCAACACCGACTGCGGCTCCGGCCTCGCCGATCCGCATCAGGACACCACCCGGTAGCCCAGACCTTCGATACCAGTGCGAATGTCGAGAACACGGAGCGCAAGACCGCCCCGTCTTGCGTGTCGATCACACGTCACGCCATCGACCATTGATGATTGCTCGTTCGTCATTGTCAACTCCTTCGTCGACCGTCGCGCAGGCGATGCCGATCCACTGAATCTATACCTTCAAGCCACTTCAAGGTCAAGGAAATTCCCGAGATCCCCATACCGGTGGCGCCGAAGGCTGGTTTACGTCCTTGGCAGATATCGTCAGGTCATGCCCCAGCACACCACATCGAGACGAGCATTTCTTGCTCTCTCCGGATCTGGTATTGCTGCACTCGTGGTCTCGGCCTGCACGCCGAAGGGAAGCACGATCCCTCCGAGCACCACAACCACGCTTGGGTCGGGTGCAACAACCTCTTCGAAGCTTCCGCCCGGAGGGCCAGTGGACGTGGAGATTGCTCTGCGCGCATTCCCTGACCGAGTAGAGATCCGGCCGAACACTATGACAGACGTATGGCGATACTCCGCCGAGGTGACCGCGGGAGATTCTGGCGTCGTGGAACCGATCGAGGGCTCCTACCTGGGCCCGACCTTTCGATTTCGACGCGGTCAACGTGTCCGCCTTGTCTTCGACAACGAGATACCCGATGAGTCGATCGTGCACTGGCACGGCCTTGATGTGCCGGAGGACATGGACGGACACCCAAGGTTCGCGGTACCCGAGGGTGGCCGATATGTCTATGAATTCACGGTCGACAACCGCGCTGGCACGTACTGGTACCACCCACATCCGCACGGACGAACCGGCCCGCAGGTCTATGCAGGGATGGCCGGACTCATCATCATCACCGACGAGGAGGAAGAAGCACTCACGCTCCCACGCGGCGAATTCGACATTCCGATTGTTCTCCAGGATCGGACGTTCGATGGAGATGAGCTTGCCTACCTGCCGAATGGCATGATGGATCGGATGCTTGGGTTCCTCGGCGACGAAATCCTCGTCAATGGGCGACCCGACGCTGCCTTTGCCGTGGCGACGCGTTCATACCGGCTTCGCATCCTCAACGGGTCAAATTCGCGCATCTACAAGCTGGCATGGGACGACAAGACTCCGATGACAGTCCTGACAACGGACGGCGGCTTGCTTGAAGCACCCGTATCCCGTCCGTACGTGACACTCGGTCCCGCTGAACGCGTCGATATTTGGGCGAACTTCGCTCCCAACGAGGTCGGCGCCACCAGAACTCTCGTGAGCCTTCCCTTCGCTGCTCCCGAGATGGGCGGCATGATGGGTGGGACGGCCACCCTCCCGCTCGGAGCAGGATTCGACGTCGCGTCGTTCCCGATCACCAGCGTCGCCGATTCGACCGACGCACTGCCGGACCGGCTCTCGGACCCGGGCTTTGCCTCGGTCGATGAAGCAGTGAACGTCAATAGCCCGCGAGTCGTGACTCTCGCGATGGCTCAGGGCGCGTGGACTCTCAACGGCCGAACGTTCCAGATGACAAATGTGGCTCAGGATGAGATCGCGACGCACGGCACCACTGAAATTTGGGAATTCCATAACGTCGGCGGAGGAATGGGCGGAGGAATGATGGGCGGGGGAATGAGCGGAGGTCTCGCTCACCCGATGCACATGCACGGACAACAGTTCCAGATCATCGACCGGTCCGTCGATAACGCCGGACGCGCTTCCTGGGAGACCGTCAGCAACGGCTACGTCGACGATGGATGGAAGGACACGGTCCTCGTCATGCCCGGCGAGAAGGTCCGCGTGCTTCGCCGATTCACGTCGTTCCCAGGACTCTTCCTTTACCACTGCCACATTCTCGAACATGAGGACATGGGAATGATGCGCAACTTCCGAATCGACACACCGTAAACGGTCACGGGTTTCGCAAAGACAACAGGCGATATGCGGGAACCTCTCTCCATGGGTTGACGTTCTTGGTTCGGTGGGCCGACTGGATCGAAAGCCTGCGGCGACATATCTTCCACACAGGACTATCCATGAGCATGAGACCCGTATCCTCCATCCTCTCATCGGGCGATCGGGACGACATGGGAGTGACATCTCGGGTCGACCCACGATGGATACTGGTAGCAACGGTCGCTGCGGTACTTGCCTTCGACCAGCTCAGCAAGGAAATCGCGCTGCATAGGCTGCTTGACGGGCCTGCCACAATCGGCGGGATAGATTTGAGACTCGTCGCCAACAGGGGCATCCTCTTCGGATTCCCCGCCCCCGTTGCGGTGGTGGTGCTGGCAACGATCGCGGTGGTGGTCGTGGCTGTGCGGTCGAGTCGTGGGGCCGGCCTACTCCCAGTTGTCGCGTATGGCCTGCTCGTTGGCGGTGCGCTGGGCAACCTCGTGGACCGATTCCAGGATCGCCACTTCTTCCCCCCGGGAGCTGTTGTCGATTGGATCGTCGCTGGACGATTTACCTTCAATCTCGCGGATGTCTTCCTCGTCGCAGCAATGGTGATGCTGCTTGTGTTACCAACGAGGAGGAGCCGTGCGGGTGCCACGGTCGACACGAGCGCACACCTTCACGCCCAAGGGTGAAGTTCCTGCGTGCAGCGAGCTTCCCGTGCCGAGAACCCTCGGCGGATGCCGGTTAGCCTTGCTGGCGATGGACCGTGTAACCCATGTCCTCAATGGCTTTCCTCAGATCGTCCGAGGAAGTACCGCCAGCGTCGTAGTCGACCTTGACCGTTCTGCCCAGGTGATCGGCATCTACTGCATCGACTCCTTCGAGTGAGGTGAGGGCGAACTGGATGTTGTTCTCGCATCCGGTACAGCTCATTCCCTCCACAGGGATCGTGATTTGTGTTGTCATGTTTGCTTCCTTTCGCTGAATGCCCTCACAGATTCTTCAAGAGCTTTTCGGGTCGGAATCCTGGCAAACTCGAGCCGACCGTCGATGACCACGGCGGGCACCGACATGATGCTGTGTCTGCCTGCAACCTCTGGATGCTCGACGAGGTCGATCTCCTCCCACGAGAGCTCAGGAAACGTCGAGAGGACTTCGTCGACGAGTTCCTTGATTTGGTCACATCCCGCGCAACCGGGAGTGGACAGGATCTGGACGTGTGCACCATTGCTCATTTCGGACCTCCTTTTGGCTATGACTTCATAGGACGAATGGGACCGCAATGCCCCAAAGGGCGATCATCAGTCCTGCAAATATGGCGAGCCCCGTTCCGTTCACAAGTTTCGCTCGCTGCGAGTTCCCAAGCAGCCACCGAGACACGGCACGCTGGTCGGTCCCGCGATATACAAGACCGCCGATGAGCCACAGCGGGGCAGCACGACCGGCGGCATTCGCCGCGAGCAGCACTCCGCCAAAGAGTGGATTCCCGATGACCACAGCAAAGGCCAACACCGCTTGGTAGGTCGGGAACGGACACCCGACGCCGAAGCCACCACCAAGGCCAGCGCCCATTGCAAAGGACCGGGGATAGGGGCCAAGACGGGTCAACGATGTTGGCAGTGCTCTGTTCCCTGACACACGAGGGAGTCGGACCCATCCAAATTCCCAAAGCGCCAT
>JAMBLJ010000045.1 GCA_023336815.1 Actinomycetes bacterium | reverse complement strand
TCTGGTGGCGTTGACTCGACACTCCTTGCAACGTTCCTTGACCCAGAGCATCGTCTCCTCACCGTAGTACCCGACACACCAGAATTCAGTATCGAAACCGACTACGCACGACAATCCGCACACCTCCTCAACATGTCTCTTGAAGAGATGACCATCCCCGAGGACTCCTACGTTGAGCTCCTCGAAACAGTCATCGACAACACGGGTCGACCACCGGTGCACGATATTGTCCCATTTCTTGCTGCACCGTACGCTGCCAACGCTGGAGGGCTCTTCCTAGTAGGCGAGGGCGCGGACGGGATCTACGGAACGGGTGGTCGAGCAGCCAAGGTTGCCAACCTCCTCCGTCAACGACATCTGAGAGCAGCTGCGCTCGGACTTGTACGAAGGGCTCCCGACCGAATCAGCATCCGAGGAGAGATGATCGTCAGCAGAGGCGCAGAGTTTGCGACTGATCCCTTGGGTCCTGGCGGGTTTGCGGCGACATCACAGGTGTATGGGGATCCAAGTTTCATCACTGACATCGTTGGCATGGATCGCATCGAGAGCACGCTCCTGTCGGATCTTTCAATTGTGCTTGACCGCGTCGATCTCGCCACTCCGAAGGACCAGTTCCTTCAGCACATTGAGCTCGGTTCGTGGCGTGATGCGTTTGCAGACCACATTCGAATCGACCGAGAGGCGGCGAGAGTGCACGGGGCTGAGGTCAGGGCTCCTTTCACGATGGCTCCAGCGATCACGGCTCTCACTCGGGTCCCAATGGCCGACCGCTGTATCAGGGGCTATACGGGCAAGTGGATGATGAAGGAGATGCTGACGAAAAGGCTCCCGGAGTATCCCGTTGGCAGACAGAAACAGCACACGTCGCTCCCGTTCACAAGGTATTGCACGAATGGGCCGCTGACCGGCATCTGGGACCGCTATACGCCGCCCGACATTTTCCAAGGCCAGGCCAGGCAGGACTTAATCGCCAACAAACTGGACGAAGCCGTGCTCTGGAACGCTATTGCTTTCGCCATGTGGGACGAGCGGGTCGTTCACAATCCCGGTCTGGCAGCGCGCACTTCGAATTTCAGAGTTTCGGTAGAGCCAAGTAACACGGTCTAGTCGGGGCTTACCCAGGCGCATTCCTCGACATTCTTGGAGTGTCCTCGGCATAGTGCTTACGCAGTCGCCACCCCTGTGCTCCAAGCCGAACCCACGCTTCGATGAGCTCTCCAAGGGACCGTGCAAAGGCGCCCGTGGTTGCTGCTGAAAAGGAGACGATCACAAGAATTGGACTGGCGACGAACGAGATCGCCGTGAGCGACTTCTCCAACCTGGCACCAAGGAGTTCGTTGATCTGTAGGAACTCCGCAGCCGTGAACGTGTTGGCAACCACGGTGAAGGCCACAAGTCCGGGAATGACGTACGCCGCGGGTACCAGGTGCTGCATGGGATTGAGCCACCAGTCGGTCCCGGCAACCACGATGTAGCCAACGCCAGCTGCAACCACTAAAGCCAGATAGATTCGTTGGAGCCGTTTGGCGGCAATGAGATCCACGATCATCGAAGCCTCCATGATGCGCGGTGCCAGGACGGCCGTCAATCCGGTCGCAAGAACGATCACGGGTTGAGCGACAACCCGAGCAGCTTCCGCGTAGCCAAGTGCCTCTGGACCCGCTAGGCGCACAACAACGGCTGCGACGATGAAGCCTGCAAGTGATGGTGCGAGAGACTGTGCCAAGAGCCATTTTCCTGATTCAACGAGCTCACGGAAACGCAAGCGAGGTCTGCCTCCCGTGGCATCGACGCGCAGCGCAAGTATCCAGGCAACGGCCAGTGAGGCAGCATTGGCGATCACCAATGCCCCGAATGGGATCCACGGCGTGGCGACGTCGACCAGAATCATGACGCCCACGGAGAGGATCGCGACGGTCACTTGGACGGTGGACACGGCAGCAGCGAGCCACGAATGGTCAGCGATGTGGAACATCTTCCTGACGTGGTCCTGAATGGGGGAGATGATGGCCGCGCCGCCGGTGGTGACCACCAGCGCGACAACGACTGACGGCTCAGTGAGAGATCTTGTTATCCCCGCGGCGATCAGCACAGATGTGGAGCCGATCAGCGCGAGGGGCAGCCCCAAGCGAATGCTTTGGGCGAGAAGCTTCATGCGCACCTGGACAGGCCGAGAGACGGCGGTCACCTCGGCAGGTGTGAAGATGAGATTGCGAGGAAGCACGGTGGCAAACATGAATGCCGTGAAGAACACGGCATAGACACCGAGATCTCGGGCATCAAGGCGATTTGCGGCCGTGATTCCGATCGTGAACGTGGCCAGTGAGGCAAGCGATGCATCAACCATCCCTGCGGGGAGTTTCCGAGCGAGGCGTGTCGGCTCTTCACCGATCATCTGCTTGTCGCCCGTCATAGGTGTCCCTCCGTGCGCTGGTCTGCGGTGTTGCCAGCCACCGTCATCTCGCGTTGGCCCATCGTGCGTGATGCGACGCTACCACGCGCACACCGATCCAGGAGAGGGTTAACTATGTGTCCTGGAGTCTCTGGTTCGCTTCCCACCACTCGATAGTTTCTCGGAGGCCGTCCTCCAGCTCGACCCGCGCATCGAACCCGAAGGTCTCTCTTGCGCGGGTTGTGTCAAGCATGCGGCGAGGTTGCCCATCGGGTTTCGACGTGTCCCACACGATCTCGCCCTCGAATCCAACGATCGTTGCGATCATCTCGACGAGCTCTCGTATGGTCACTTCGCGGCCAGCGCCGATGTTCACGGGCTCGACGCCGTCATAGATTTCGGTCGCAAGAACAATGGCCCGTGCCGCATCTTTGACGTAGAGAAACTCGCGGCTTGCGCTCCCGGTACCCCAGACGTCAACAGTGTCTGCTCCGGTGTCACGAGCATGGACGAACTTTCTGATGAGAGCGGGGATCACATGGCTTGACTCGAGATCGAAGTTGTCTCTCGGCCCGTACAAATTGACAGGAAGCAGATAGATCCCGCTGAAACCGTATTGCATTCTGTAGCTTTCAAGCATCACCAGAAGCGACTTCTTTGCCACACCATATGGGGCATTGGTCTCCTCCGGGTATCCGTCCCACAGGTCATCTTCCTTGAAGGGGACGGGTGTGAACTTCGGGTAGGCACACACAGTCCCCAGTTGAACGAACTTCTGTACCTGGGCTCTCCGACTCTCTTCTATGAGATTCACTCCCATTGACGAGTTGGCATAGAAGAATCGTCCCGGATTCTCACGATTCGCACCAATGCCACCGACTTCGGCAGCCAAGTGGATGACGATGTCAGGGCGTGCTTCGATCATGAGACGGCGCACGTCGTTCTGTTCAGTGAGGTCGAAGTCACGGCTTCGGGGAATGAAGAGGTCTCCGCCTCGTTCTTCGAGCATCGGGCAAAGGAAAGAGCCGAGGAACCCGGCTCCGCCGGTGACAAGAATTCGCTTACCCGAAATGGTCTCGGTCATTTCTCCGTCCACTCGCTCTTGAGAAGACCAGCATCAACAAGTGTGCGCTCTCGGGTAGCAAGTTCGAGGTCCGACTCGACCATCATCTCGACGAGCTCTGAGAATCCAACCGTGGGTTCCCATCCGAGTTCTACCCGTGCCTTGGTGGCGTCTCCTTGGAGGAGCTCGACCTCAGCGGGTCGGAGGTACCTCTCGTCCAACTCAACGTGTTCCTCCCAGTCCAAATCGAGGAGACCGAAGGAGGCTTCGCAGAGCTCGCGGACGGAGTGTCTCGCGCCCGTGGCGATGACGTAGTCGTTTGGTTCATCCTGTTGGAGCATCAGCCACATGGCTTCGACGAAGTCGCCTGCGTAGCCCCAGTCACGCTCTGCGTCGAGGTTGCCGAGATAGAGCTTCTGTTGCAGGCCGAGCTTGATTCGAGTAGCGGCTCGCGTCACCTTTCTCGTGACGAAGGTCTCGCCGCGTCGGGGCGACTCGTGGTTGAAGAGGATCCCGTTGACGGCGAACATGAAGTATGCCTCGCGGTAATTGACGGTCTGCCAGAAGGCATACACCTTGGCTGCCGCGTAGGGACTCCTTGGATGGAACGGGGTCGACTCATTCTGAGGTACCTCTGCAACCTTTCCAAACATCTCAGATGAGGACGCCTGGTAGAAGCGGGGCTTATTCGGCAGATGGCGAGCGGCTTCGAGGAGTCGCAGGGTTCCGAGAGCATCGACATCGACGCTGTAGATCGGGTTCTCGAATGACACAGCAACATGGGATTGGGCGCCAAGGTTGTAGATCTCGCTTGGCCGGGTCTCCTGGAGGAGCCGGCTAAGCGAGTTACCATCGGTGAGGTCTCCGTAGTGGAGGAACAGTGATGCAGTGTCGAGGTGTGAATCGACGTACATGTGGTCGATTCTCTCAGTTCCGAACGTGGACGACCGCCGCACGAGGCCGTGGACCTCGTAGCCCTTGGCAAGGAGGAGTTCGGTTAGGTAGGACCCGTCCTGTCCAGTGATTCCTGTGATGAATGCGCG
>JAMBLJ010000044.1 GCA_023336815.1 Actinomycetes bacterium | reverse complement strand
TCCCTTGAGGGCACCGTTGCAGAGTCTGCCGACAAGATCTTCGACCCGTCGTTGAACTTCTCCGATCTTGCGTGGTTGCGTGAACAATGGGAGGGCCCGATCGTCGTGAAGGGGGTTCAGAACATCGAGGATGCCCGGAAGGTGGTTGATCTTGGTGCGTCTGGTGTCATTCTCTCGAACCACGGAGGCCGCCAGCTGGATCGTTCGACGATCCCGCTTCAGCTCGTCCAACCAACCGTTGCTGCCCTCGGTACCGATGCGGAGGTGTACGTCGATGGAGGGATCATGAATGGTGCAGACGTGGTTGCGGGCATCGCTCTCGGGGCTCAGGCATGTTTTGTTGGTCGCGCCTATCTGTACGGTCTGATGGCTGGCGGTGAGAAGGGCGTTGACCGTATGGTTGCGCTCTTTCAACGAGATATCATCCGCACGATGCAGCTTCTTGGCGTGCGATCTATCGCAGAGCTCAATCCCGATCTGGTTCGTTTGCCGGCATCTCAATCGTGAAAGCCGCTCTGTTCGAAAAGTTCGGTGGTCGCATCGACATAGAGAACGTACCCGATCCATCGCCTCCTGATGGGGGTGTTGTCGTTGAGGTACATGCGAACGGAGTCTGTAGAAGTGATTGGCACGGATGGGTCGGCCACGATCCCTCGATCCGTCTCCCCCACGTGCCAGGTCATGAGATGAGTGGCGTTGTCGTAGCTACAGGAACAGGAGTCGATCAGGCGCACATCTCTCGGCGGGTGACCGTACCGTTCGTGATGGGGTGCGGCACATGTGACCAATGTCGCAGCGGAAATCAGCAGGTGTGTGAGAATCAGTTTCAGGCCGGGTTCTCCGGTTGGGGTTCGTTCGCGCGATACGTTGCACTCCCCTTCGCTGATGAGAACCTCGTGCCTCTACCGCATGACATGTCCTTCGCGACAGCAGCCGGTCTCGGGTGTCGGTTCGCGACCGCCTTCAGAGCGGTCGTCGACCAGGGTGCAGTGAACGAGGGCACGACCGTGGCCGTGTGGGGAAGCGGAGGTGTCGGTCTCTCCGCTGTGATGATCGCGAGTGCTCTCGGTGCGCGGGTTGTGGCCATCGACATCAGCGACGATGCGCTGGGTCTCGCGAGTCGATGTGGCGCATCGGCAACAGTGAACAGCACGGCCGTGGATGACCCCGTTGCAGCGGTGCGAGATCACATGGGAGGGGGTGTCAAGGTATCGCTCGATACCTTGGGCTCGACGAGCACCGCTATCGCGTCGATCCGTTCGCTCGCTCGGAGAGGGCGACATGTCCAGGTTGGTCTGATGATCGGGGACGATGCGCGACCGGTCATCCCCATGTGGCGTCTTCACGCATCGGAGATCGAACTCTTTGGAAGCCACGGAATGCAAGCGTGGAGATATCCGGACATGCTGGAGATGATCGCTGCCGGACGTCTCGATCCCGACATGCTCGTCACACATACCTTCGATCTCGCTGCCGGCATCGATCATCTGCGAGCGATGGACACTTTCCCAGGAACAGGATTCGCCGTCATCACCGATTTCCCGGAGTGACGCGTATGGGGTTGCCGATATGTAGCCTCGCCCTCGCATCATGAGGAACCCAAACTGAACGTCCGCTCGCTCGACAAGCGACTCGTCACGATCCTGCTGATCGTCTTCGTTCAGATGGTCGGTGCGGGCATGATCCTTCCCATCCTGCCGATCTACGCTCAGTCAGAGTTCGGGCTGTCGCCGCTGGGCATCTCCCTCCTCGTTGCAGCGTTCTATGCCGCACAGTTCATCGGGGGCCCGGTCCTAGGTCGCTGGAGCGACCGAATTGGTCGAGTCCCTGTCCTCATCGTGTCGCAGATCGGTACTGCCATAGCTTTCCTCGTGTTCGGGCTCGCAACCTCTGCATGGATGTTGTTCGCGGCGCGGGTCTTCGATGGTGTGACCGGAGGCAACATCGTTGTCGCTCAGGCATACATCACGGATGTGATGCCAAGGGAGAAGCGGGCTCAGGCGCTCGGTCTGATCGCCGCCATGTTCGGCCTCGGATTCATGGTCGGACCAGCAGTTGGCGGCATTCTTGTGGTGGCTGGCGGTCCAAGAGTCCCGTAATTCGCCGCCGCATTCGCAGCGTTGGTCGTGGTAGGGCTGACCGTATGTACCCTCGACGAGAGCCACACGGAGGAAGATCGCTCTGCAGCAGAACACGGCGGGCAGCAGCTGACCTTGCGGGCGGCCCTCCGTGTCAGGCCGCTGGTCTATGCGTTGAGTATCGGCTTCACTGCCCAATTCGCTCTGGGACTCATCATCTCGACCTTTGCCTTGTTCGGACAGGAGATACTGTTCGAAACGAACGTCGAGTTGGGGGTCGGCGCACTCCTTGCATTTGTCGGATTGTCACAACTGATCACGCAACTTGCTCTTCTCCCACGGTTTCTCGTACGTTTCGGAGAAGTGAACCTCGTTGCCATCGGGATTGTCATTCGGACTGTTGGTCTGGCGATATACGCCGTCATGGTCGATCCCTGGCAGGCAGCGATTGGCGGTGCTCTCTTCGCGGCCGGTGGAGGGTTGTCGCTGCCCCCGATCCAATCGATCGCTACGAAGGTTGTCAGCGAATCGGCGCGTGGCGGAGTTCTCGGGATTTTCCAAGCAGCGCAGAGCCTTTCCATCATCATCGGGACGGCGATTGCCGGTGCGCTCTTCAGTATCTCGGCTCATCTACCGAACATCGTCGCGTTCGCGTTCTCACTGCTTTCGTTGGTGCCGGCGCTGTTGCTCGCGCAGCATCTCGGGCGAGGGGTATCGTCACGTGGATCACAGGAGGTGTGAGATGACGGATATCGGATTTATCGGTCTAGGCATCATGGGTCATGGCATGGCCACGAATCTCGTGAAGGCTGGCTTCTCTGTAACGGTGTGGAACCGCACACAGTCGAAGGCGGATGACATCATCGAAGCGGGTGCCATACGTGGCCAGACGCCAGCTGACGTAGCACGAGAGGCCGATATCGTGATGATCTGCGTTTCGGATACACCCGATGTCGAAGCGGTTGTATTCGGGCCCGATGGTGTCATCGAGGGAGTCCGTCCCGACAGTCTGATCATCGATCACTCGACGATCAGCCCTCAGGCGACACAACGATTCGCATCGATTGCGGCTGACCACGGAACGCACTGGATCGATGCTCCGATCTCGGGTGGATCTGAGGGCGCTGTGAATGGAACGCTCACGATCATGATCGGTGGCGATGAGGAGCAGATCCAGCGCTCACGAGCGTATCTCGACGCCATAGGCACAACGATCACACATGTTGGTCCGCTTGGTTCGGGCCAACTCGTCAAGGCTGTGAATCAGATCCTCGTCGTCGTGACGCAACTGGCTGTGTCCGAGGCGCTGCTCCTTGCCGAAGCGGGAGGTCTCGATCTTGACTCCACCTTGAGAGCTGTTGAGGGTGGAGCCGCCGGATCGTGGATGCTGTCGAATCGTGGACCACAGATGATCGATCGCGACTGGCGACCAGGGTTCACCATCGATCTCCAGCAGAAGGACCTCAGAATCGTCCTCGAGGCTGCCGACGAACTCGGCGTACCTCTTCCTGGCACCGCCATCGTGTTCCAGATGTTCCGCGCACTCCAGCAACAGGGCCTCGGCGGAGATGGCAACCACGCCCTTGTCAAAGCACTCGAACGTATGTCGGGGATCGAAGTCGGATCCCGTGACGGATGATCGTGAGATCGGCGTAGGACCACACGCCAAGCCGTGGCCCGCAGACGAACGACTCGACAGCGACCTCCTCGCACACGGCGATAGGAGGAACGTGACCGATGAATATCGGTACTGGTCCCGCGAGGCGATCGTTGCGGATCTCGACACACGTCGGCATCCGTTCCACGTCGTGATCGAGAATTGGCAGCACGACTTCAACATCGGCACCATCGTACGCAACGCGAACGCCTTCCTTGCGCACACCGTGCACATCGTCGGAAAACGACGCTGGAATCGGCGTGGTGCAATGGTTACCGATCGCTACCAGCACATCGACCACCATGAGACGGTCTCAAGCTTCCTCGAATACACAACCCTTCATGGGCTTCCGCTCATCGGAATAGACATCGTGGAGGGGTCGTCCGGGATCGAAACCGCTCTCATGCCTGAACGTTGTGTCCTCGCTTTCGGCCAAGAAGGTCCGGGGCTCTCGAGCGAGATGCAGGATGCCTGCACGGAGATCTTGCATATCACTCAGTTCGGTTCCACCCGGTCCATCAACGTGGGTGTTGCCTCGGGGATCGCTATGTACACATGGGGAATACAGCATCCTTCGAGGCTGCATTCTGAGGGCCTCTGAGTCGGGCGTTCGGATGAACCCCGCTCCTCAAGTGAGACGGATGTCTACAGCTTCGTAACCATGGATGACGAACGTCTTGTGGCGAACAGGGTCCGACATGAGTGACGGTGCTGGGAATCTGCGTGCGAATTGTTCGAGCACGGTTGCGACCTCAAGACGGGCGAGCGGTGCACCTATACAGTGGTGAAGCCCCCATCCAAAAGTCACGTGGGTGGGGTCAGCTCTTCCGATATCGAATGTGTCAGGGTCCTTCCACTTTCGGGGATCGCGATTCGCTGAACCGAACAGCATCGCTACCTTGTCACCGCGCGGGATGCTTTGCCCAGCCACCTCAAATCCGTCGACGAGTATCCATCGTTCGAAGAGTTGTAGGGGCGAGTCGAAACGGAACAATTCCTCGACGCCATCACGGCCTGTGACCTCGCCGTCGACGAGCCGTTGCCACTGCTCGGGGTTCTGGAGGAGGGCGGTGATGCCGTTACCCAAGGTGTTGACAGTGGCCTCGTGGCCTGCGTTGAGCAGCAAGATCACTGTTGAGATGATCTCATCGTCCGTGAGCGTTCCGTCATCGGTCTCAACCGTACAGAGTCCAGAGACAAGGTCATCTCGGGGTTCTCGCCTTCTGCGTGCGATCAAATCTTTCGTCCACTCTGTGAATTCTCGGGACGCATCGACTGCGGCTGTCATCTGGTCGCCCGTGGTGCCCAGTTCGTACATCTTGACAATCGCGTGCGACCAGCCGAGGAGGAGCTTCCTGTCTTCGAACGGTGCTCCGAGAAGTTCGCACATCACGAGGAGAGAGAACGGTTGTGCGAGGTCAGTGAGCAGTTCGAAGTTACCCGGATCGGCTTCGTCGAAGAGTTCGTCAACGATCTCCCGCATGTGTGGTTCGAGTGATGCAACCCGCTTCGGCGTGAACTCCCGAGCCAGGAGCGACCGGATGCGAGTGTGGTCGGGCGGTTCGAGCTGGAGCAGCGACCATCGCTCCACATCGAGGTATGGCTGAAGTGAAGGGTCCGGTGGTGTTACCCCAACGTCGTCGTATGACAGAACGTGCTCGAATGTTCGACCGAGTCTGCGGTCCCGCAAAGTTCTCTGAACGTCATCGTGGCGCGTGAGAAACCACACTCCGTGGCCGTCCTTCGCCTTCTGCTGCCTGAAGATCGGTGTGGATTCTCTGATCTCGTTCAGGATGGGGTACGGGTCTTGAAGGAACGAGGGATCGTCGAGGGGGATCATGTACTGTTCAACGAGGTGCCATCCTCAGTGCGCCATCCATTCGAATCGTCTCACCGTTCATGTAGCCGTTGTCGATGATCGCCAGCACGAGCTGTGCGTAGTCTCGAGGATGTCCAAGCCGCTTGGGGAACGGGACCCCTTCTGCAAGCGATTCCCTGACCTCCGCGTTCAGTCCTGCCAGGAGGTTGGTGTCGATGATGCCAGGGGCGATCGTATTGACACGGATACCCGCCGATGAGAGATCGCGGGCCATGGGAAGCGTCATGGCGACCACCGCACCCTTGGACGCAGAGTACGCCGTCTGGCCGATCTGACCTTCGAAGGCTGCCACCGATGCAGTGTTGACGATGACGCCTCGCTCGTCGTACTCCAGAGGTTCGGTACGTGCCATTTCCGCTGCTGCCTGGGTCGCGACGTTGTAGGTACCGAACAGGTTCACATGGAGCACCCTGGCGAACTGTTGGAGCTCCGCAGGGTTTCCATCTCTGTCGAGTGTTCTTTCGCCGATAGCGATACCTGCACAGTTGACTGCGACACGGAGAGGACCACGTTCTGATGCTACGGCGACGGCCTCCTTCACGTGATCTGGGTCGGTGACGTCTCCTTCGACGAACACGATCTCGCCT
>JAMBLJ010000043.1 GCA_023336815.1 Actinomycetes bacterium | reverse complement strand
GCTCGTGCGGATGCTTCGGACCCGAGGTCCTCGCTGATCGCTGCAACGATGGCGCGATACGCGTCGCCGAATGGGCCGAAGAGTTCGGCAGCGTGCTCTGCGTCCGCCTCCGTTGCGTTGTGAAGGATGTACGCATCTTCGTTCATGCCGATGGTGTGCAGGATCTCGACGAGGTTCCGCATTGCCGTCCACATCTGGGGTCTGTTTCCTGCGGTACGCCAGAGCCGGATACATCGCTGCATCCCGTTGAGAGCAACGGGAGTATCGCCGCTCCTCCCCGCTGTCGAGGCGAGGGCAACGAGTGATATCCCTGCAAGGAAGTCGTTGTCGACGGTGAGACCATGTTCAACACCCTCCTCGAGGATCTCGATCGCCGCGGCTGGGTCTGAGCCTGCCAGGATCTCTCCCTGGATGTACCTAGCCCACGCAAGAACCGTGGGGTTTCCTGACTCCTCGGCATAGGTGACTACATCGGTGAGTGCTGTGGCCGCACGCTCAGCATCACCCTCGTAGTGGTAGATGAGGGCAAGGTCGACGCCGAGAGCGGCGGTCCATCGCTCAAGCCCAAGTTCCCGAGCGTCCTTGATCGCCCGAGGAGTGTCGGAGATGATCGTCTCGGTCTCGCCCCTGAACATCGCCACAACGAGAACGAGATAGCTGTGGAAGAAGCCGACGAGCTGTCGCTCACCAACATGTTGCGTCGCTGCAGCGAGAACGCCGGGAGCCTCGTCGAGGGCCCCGGAGTAGATGGTCGCCAACCCGGCCGCATGGCCGTAGCTGACCCGCGCCGTGCTGTCCTGCGGGAGCACCTCCAGAGCGTCGAGGATCCATTCCTTCATCTCTGGGCGCATCTTGGACTCGACGAGGAACGGGATGGTCGAACCGATGTGCTCCATGATCTCCCACGCTTTGTTCTCGCCCGCCCACCTCAGCGCCGCCCGCAGGTTCTCAATTTCAGCAACGAGACCCTTGAGGAGTCGGGCTTCGTCGGGTCCGACAAGCCCTTCACGCGCATCGGATGCTTGTGAACCGAACCATGCAGCGTGACGGGTAGCCGCAACACTTGACTCGCCTCGTTCGTCGAGCCGTAGTGCGGCGAAGGACCGAAGGGTCTCGAGTTGGCGGACCCTCGTAACTCCGCCCAATCGATCAGGAACCACGAGAGACTTTCGGATCAGAGTCTTCAGAGCAGTGGTGACATCGGATGGCGGTATGTCGGGATCCGAGCAAACGGATCGAGCGGCTTCGGTTGTTCCGCCTCCTCGAAATACCGACAACCGGTCGAAGACAGCCTTTTCGTTTGCATCCAACTTGTCGTATGTCCAACGGATCATCGTGTCGAGCGACCGGTGGCGGGGAGCGGTCGTCCGAGAATCTGACTGCAGGGTTACGTCCTCAGTTTCGAGTGCTTCGAGGAGTTCGTGTGGCGTCATCATCTCGCATTGGGAGGCGGCGAGTTCGATAGCGAGCGGCAAACCATCGAGGCGTTGCACGATGCGTCCCAGTGTCGATTCGTCGAAGGATGCGGGGTCGAGGTCGGGTGCCACTCTGCTCAACCGATCGACGAACATGGCTACAGCTGGGGACCCGTCCTCATCTCCTTCGACTGAGAGTGGTGCCACTCTCAGTGTGGCTTCTCCTGGGATGGTCAGCGTCTCTCTGCTGGTAACGATGAGACCTAGTTCGACGACGTTGTTCAACATCGTGTCGACGAGTTCGGCAACCGCATCGATCTGGTTCTCGGCGTTGTCGAGAATGATGAGGCGTCGTTCGGAGCGGAGTGCGTCCAGAAGGCTCTCGAGCGTTGTCATATCGGGGCGGAGCGAGATGTCAAGCGCGGTGGCGGTCACTGCCACGACGAGATCATGATCCTCGACTCCCGACAGGTCGACGAACCACGCCCCCCCAGCGAAGTCACCCTGGATCTGACGTGCCACCGTCTGGGCAAGCGTCGTTTTTCCTACCCCACCTACTCCTACGAGAGTGACAAGTCGGTTCTCTTCGAGCATGTCGGTTACGTCACCGACCGCCGCGGATCGTCCGATTACCCGTGTTCGCTCGGGTGGGAGATTTCCTGTGGAGATCTGGTCGCGGAGTTCAGCAAGGGAAGATGGAGCGGACTCGCTGTCCACTTGCCAGATTCGCTCGGCCCGCACGAGATCGCGGAGCCGGTGTTCTCCGAGGTCCCGGAACCGCCATGACGCCCGTGCACCGTCGATGACGAGAGAACGTACTGCACCTGTTGCGAAGATCTGTCCGCCCGAGGCAACGGCTGAGACGCGGGCGGCTCTGTTCACCGCGGTTCCGAAGTAGTCGCCGTCTCGCTCGGTTGATGTGCCAGCGTGAAGCCCGATGCGCACCTTGATGGTCTGGATCGGTTCCGGCCAGTCGGCTTGAGACATGACCGCTTGGACGTCCAGGGCTGCATCAATCGCCGAGGTAGGTGATGCGAACGAGACACCCCACCCGTCGCCTGCCCGCGAGAAGACGTACCCGTTGTGGATCTCGACCGTGGCTTCGAGGAGTTCGTCGTGGATCTGCATTGCAAGCGACATTGCATCCGGGTATCGATCCCACAGACGAGTTGACCCTTCAATGTCCGTGAACAGGAACGTAACGGTCCCCGATGGCGCATTGTTCCCCATGGACATGGACAGTACAGTGGCTCACCGCGGACATTCACGATTCCGATCACCGATGTCGCCGACCGCTCAACAGGGAGTACACCGATGGGTGCAGTCGAAACAGCAACTAAGTATCGAGCGGGGATTCCCGTGCATTTGTCTACGGTTCGAGTCTGCGTGATATGACTGGCAAAGAACAACTCGAGATCGTCACCTTTGCCGAGCGACCTGATCTTGATATCAACCCCGACTCCTTTGCAGAGTCGTGGCCTGTGTTCATGTTCCACGATCCGATCGCCTTCCTGTACTACGAGTACCTGGATGATT
>JAMBLJ010000042.1 GCA_023336815.1 Actinomycetes bacterium | reverse complement strand
GTGAATAGGGGTTGCTCACACACGCGGTGATTGAACCGCTAAGAGCGCGAAGTACGCAAAGAACAACGCAAAGAAGATCTTCTGAATAGGCCACGAATAGACGTTGCGCCGTCTTGGCGGTCTTTGCGCTCTTAGCGGTTCAAACGATGGCGTCGATCTCGGACAGGTCCGCGATCGTGTATGTCGGCTTCGGCGATCCGCCCAGAGGAAGATCGTCGGGATTGAACCAGCAGGTGTCGATCCCGAACGCCACACCTCCGGCGATATCCGAACTCAGGCTGTCACCAATCATCAGAACCTCTGACTTGGCCGGATGGTCCATCCTGGAGAACGCCTCGACCATGAACTCGGTCTGCGGTTTGGCGACGCCGATTTCATCCGAAATCACAACATCTTCGAAGTACCGGCGGATAGACGACCGCGCAAAGCGCGAGCGCTGGACGACAGCGATACCGTTGGTTGCCAGCAGCAATCGGAAACGCGAAGAAAGGCGCCTTACGGTGGTCTCCGCTCCCGGCAACAGCTGCGTCTGCTTCCCGAGAGCATCCATGAAATCGAGGTTGAAGGATTCCGGTTGCTGGTCGATCTCGAGATCAGCGAACAGGCGTTCAAACCTCATCACGCGCAGCTGTTTGAGAGGTATCTCTCCAAGCTCGAACTGCCTCCAAAGCTCGGCGCTGATGGCGGAGTAAATCTCGTGAAGCTGTGAGGAGTAAGTGATGCCGTGCCGTCGCGTGGTCGATTGCAGCGCGGCTGTTTCGCCGCTACGAAAATCGAAGAGAGTTCCGTCGGCGTCGAAGATCAGCCAGCCATAACGAGGTCGAGGCGTTTCCATGGACGCAGTGTACCGTCGATCAGCTATTGGCTCTCAGCCCTGCTCCTTCTGTAGCCAGACCATATCGAACGAGCGGCCGTTCTTGACGCCCACATTGATGAAACTGCCACACTTTGTGAATCCGTGGGCGAGGTGGAATCGGATGCTTCCAGGATTCAGCGAAGAGATGTGAGCCATGAAGTTGGTGATGCCGAGGGTCTTGCCGGCCTCGAGTAGATGTTCGAGGAACGCGGCTCCGATGCCCCGGCCCGTGAATTCGGGATGGAGGAAGTACGTCAGATTCGCAGTTTGGCGCATGGTTGGTACCGGATGAAACGAGCTCAGATATGCGAAACCGACTACTTCGCCTTCGATCTCGGCCACGACAAACGGAAACATCGGGTGTGCGGCATGGCGATCCCGAAAAAAGGCCGCGTCAACGGGTTGGTCCGGGTACGCAGCGAAGGACTCCGTCACGAAGTAATTGAAGATTGCGGCGATCGGTTCCCAATCGGGTTCCGATACTGGGCGGATGAGAGTATTCATCCCACGATTCTACCTGTAGGAAGTGGAAACGGGTCTGCCTCCCCCTCACTCAGCGGACCGACCCGCGAGCAGCGCGGGATTGGTTCCGCTGGAACGAGGTGTTAGGCATCGGTTGCAGTGGTCCTGGAACTCAACAGAATTCACTGAGTTCCCAATCGCCGCCTGCACGCGAAAACCGAAATGCCTCATTCTCAGAGGGCTTGGAATCCGAAAGCAGAATGGCTTCAAGGTCGTACGTCCGGCTCGGTTCGCCAAACCGTGCGAGCATGCGAAGCAGTCTCTCCGCGGGCTTTCCCATCTGTTGCGGTTTATTGGCTCTCTCCCAACGCGACACCGTTTCCGGAGTGACTCCTAGGAGGTTAGCGAAATCGACACTGGAATATCCGAGGTAGGTTCGCAGGAATCGGATTTCCCGCGGCTTCAGTTGCCCAGACCTTCGCGCGATAGCGTGCGAAATGACCCTGTGGAGTTCTTCGATTTTTGGAATCACGACTTCTTCTTCGCCACATTCTGGGCAGCGCCGAGTCTCGATGCCGTGTAGAAGTACATCGATTCCTCGGCCATACCGATAGGGCCCAATCGAGGTTTCCATCGGGGTACCGCATTCTAGACACTTGACACTCACTGTCATCGGCCTCTCCTTCGTTCCCTCCATGCGGTCACCACAACAAGCTCCTCAGTACTCCGAAACATGAAGACCACCGTAATCCTCTGAGTTCTGATTCGATAGCACCAATCGCCACGATGACCCAACTCACCAGGCTCTGTGATCATGCCGCCACTGATGGTGTTCACCACATCTGTCTCAAGCAAGTCGTCATTCTCCATCTCCTGACGTGCATGGCGGGTGAAGACTGTTGACCCCTCCCCGAGAATCTTCTTTGCAAGGCGACGTGCCTGGTTCCCGGGGAGTTGTTCAGATATGTCTGGTTCACTCGCCATCAGCACTTACAATCTAATCCTCAATTGATATTATGTCAAGCATTGATCTGAAATCAATCTTGCGTTTTGCCTAACTCCAATTAGCGATACTAAAGCATTGGCTGGAATCGTGCTCCGAGCGTGAGGTAACAAGCTGCGAGATCGCAACGATTTCTCGCCGCATGTCGCCTGTTACCAACCTCATAGAACCCGTGAGTGACGGACAGGGCAGGTTTGTTATCGTGCTTGGCGCGGTCAATAACACGTTGGGTGTTAGCGTGCTCGGAGTCTCTCCTTGGGCCGATGCGGGCTGAAGGCGCCGGGGGCGTCGTGACGCGGGCTGGGGTTGCCCGCCAGCCCTCGAAGGGTGGCGGTGCGGCGCGATTCGTGGTGTGATGAGGGCCCATGACGGTGAACATGGACCTCGATATCCTCAGCAGCGATAGTGACGCCCTCCGCCGGGACGTCAGCTTTCTTGGCGCCCTGCTTGGCGACGTGCTGCGCGAACAGGGGGGCGACACGCTGTTTGACACTGTGGAGGCGGCGCGGATCGCTGCCCGGGCCAGGCGCGACGGCGACGAGGAAGCGGACCGCCGGCTGCACGATCTGCTGAAGGGTCTCGAGCCGCAGCGCGCGGCCGAGGTGGCGCGGGCGTTCTCGGCTTATTT
>JAMBLJ010000041.1 GCA_023336815.1 Actinomycetes bacterium | reverse complement strand
TCACTGCGCGTATCGATTGCGATGTGTTGCAGGCTGACGGAGGTACCCGTACCGCATCGATCACGGGTGCATGGATCGCCCTCGCCGATGCTTTCGACGCTTGGGTTGCTGAAGGGAAGATGGAGACAAATCCGATATCCAGAAACATCGCGGCGATCTCTGTCGGAGTCCTCAGCGGAGTCCCGATGCTTGATCTTGAGTACACCGAGGATATCGCCGCCGATGTGGATGCGAACATCGTGATGACCGGCGAGGGAGAGCTGATCGAAGTGCAGGGCACGGCGGAGGGCGAGCCGTTCAGCCGCGAGTTGCTCGACACGATGCTCGACTACGCGGCGTCTGGGATCCAGGATCTTGTGGCAATGCAGAACGAGAGTCGTGCATGAAACGTCCTCACGGTGTTGTTGTCGCGTCGAAGAACGCCGACAAGATCGTCGAGGTTGGAGCCGTCCTTGCATCACTCGATCCGCAGGTCTTCGTGATCGACGGTCACACGTGGCCAGACGTAGAAGAAACCGAGGACACACTGCCAGGTAATGCTCTGCTCAAAGCACGGGCGGTGGTCGCCGCGACGGGACACGCAGCCATCGCAGACGACACCGGCCTCGAGGTCGACGCGCTCGATGGCGCGCCAGGTGTCTCGACGGCTCGCTACGCCGGTGAAGATGCCTCATACGATGACAACGTCGACAAGATGTTGCGGGAACTCGCAGGGGTCGTCGATCGGGGAGCGCGGTTTCGGACAGCCCTTGCACTTGTGACACCCGAAGGGGACGAACTCGTCGTTGAGGGGGTACTCGAAGGAACGATCGCCACTGAGCGGCACGGGACCGGAGGATTCGGGTACGACCCGATATTCGCGGTTGGTGATCGCACCCTCGCCCAGCTCGATGCTGATGAGAAGAACAGGATCTCACATCGCGCTCGGGCCCTGCGAGCGTTGGCTGAAAAGCTGACTACCTGATCCATGAAGTTGCGGTCCCACGACTCGACTGCCGCGACAGTCGCAGGCATTCTCTTTGTGGTCATCGTTGCCGCGGTGATTCGATTGTGGGGTGTCTCGTGGGGGTTGCCGTATACCTATCACGCGGACGAACCGGTCAACCTGACGAGAACCCTCGACATGCTGCAGCGTCGCAGCGTGGACCCGGAGTTTTACAACTACCCGCCCTTCTTCTATTACGTCGAGGCTGGAGGCCAGCTTGCGTACTACGGCGTTGGTTCGCTGAGTGGGGAGTTCTCATCGATCGACGACATCAGCCTGCCTGAATCTCAAACGCTGGCTAACGGACGGCTGGGAAATCCGAACTCGCTCCTCGCAGGCCGCATGATCAGCGTGGCTCTTGGGATCGGTGCCGTTGGCATCGTCTTCGCATCGATTCTGGCTGTCACAAGCAGCATGAGCGGGGCTGTTGTGGGTTCACTCTTGCTCGCTCTGGGTCCGCTTGCAGTTCGACAAACCAGGTTCATGACGCCAGACGCGCTGGCGACTTTCTTCGTTGCGGCCGTGCTAGCACTGTCGTTCCTCATCTATCGACGATCCAGAATGCTCGACTACATAGGCGCCGGTATCGCGATCGGCCTTGCGGGATCAAGCAAGTACCACGTTGCGGTCGTCGCAGTTGCAGTGGTTGTCGCTCACATCATGCGGACAGAGGCCCGCTTCTACCGGGATCCCAAGATTTACGTCTCGGGGGCGATAGCTGCCGGAACGTTCCTGGCTACGTCGTTCATCATCTTCTTCGATTTGCCTGCGTTCTGGGCGGAGTTCGCGTGGAAACAAGGCGCCTATTCGGGGTCGGGCGGAGGCGGAATCGATTCCCTCTGGTTCTATGTCCAGGCGATCGGTACCGAAACCGGGCCACTGTTGTTGCTGATCCCGTTTGGGTTTCTCTTGCTGCGCACGAGGGGTGAGACCATCGTCGCCGTCGCATTCGCTGTCGTGTATCTCGTCGTCATCGCGATGTTCGTACTTCGGTTCGAGCGTCATGTCCTTCCTGCACTCCCAGCAATCGCTATGGCCGTTGGATTCGGCGTGGCCGGTCTGTACGACGTTGTACGGGCGTGGACCTCTGAGCGCTCACCCGTCGAGGGTCGTTTCATCGTAGGAACAGCGATCATCAGCCTCCTCGTGGCTGCGTCGGTGCCCTTGTCGTCGACATTCTCCGACGGCCAGCGTTACTCGTCGGATGAGCGTGCAGATGCTCGGGCATTCGTGAATACGCTGCCTGCGGGTTCACGGATCCTCGTCGACGGGTACTCGCCGTTCGTTGAGCCGGGTCGATTCGATGTCGTTCCCACGGGATTCGTCGTCACTGATACCAGCGATCCGGCTTTGTACGACTACGTCACGGTCGCCGAGCTCGGATCGGGGAGGTTCCTTGACGATCCGCAACGGTACCCGATCCAGTCTTCGGGATTCGACGATCGCTTCGCTTCCTTCTGTACGGTCGGGTTCTTCGCTGGGCCCCCATGGCAGATGGTTCTTGCATCGGACTGCCCCGAGGGCTGATTGTTTCGGTGATGGGTCTTGCTACGTTGTGCGAATACCCATGGCGCTCCGTACGCTCCACTGGATGAAACTGATCGTTGCCGTCGCCACTGTGATCCTTGTCGTTGCTACCGCGTGCAGCTCGGCGTCTGAACCACAGGAGACCACAACTGTCGCGTTCGTTGGATCTTCGGATGCCGAAACGGCCTGGTGCGGAGACTTCAACAACTTCCCAACGATCGCCCGTGCGGCGATCAGCGAGGAGGTCGAGGGATTTGAGGTCATCGAAGCCGAACAAGTGAGGATCATCGACGGGCTCGGTGAGTCATTCCTCGAAAGCTTCATCGGCGGTTTCCTCGAACTCGAATGGAGACCGGCTAACCCGCAGGGTTATGCAGCGGCGTGTACCGCAGCGTTTTCGTCGCGTTGACGGCGGTGTCGCTGGGTTGCCCTATCGGTAAGTGTTGACTTACGGTAAGTGATGGCCTACCGTTGATGTCGTGAACCCCGACATCACGATCAAGGCACTCGCCGTGCCGGTGCGCAGACAGCTGTTCGAACTCATCTGTGAGCGGCCTCGCTCGGTATCTGAGCTTGCCGACCAGCTACCCGTAAGTCGACCTGCTGTTTCACAGCATCTTGCTGTTCTGACGGATGCCGGACTCGTCACCGTCACTTCCGCGGGAACTCGCAATGTCTACGCTGCTGCACCGTCAGCGGCTTCCGGTCTGCGATTGTGGCTTGACGACATGTGGAGCACCGCATTCGGAACGTTCGGCGACTTCGTCGTTGACCAACACAGGGAGAGACATGCCATGACCCAGCAACTCACTATCGAACCCGTCATCAAGGTTCTTGAACTCGATGTATCGCGCGAGCAGGCGTTCGAACTATTCACTCTCCGTATGGGTGATTGGTGGCCCGTTCTCACCCACTCGATAGCGACCACGAACGTACAGGACATCATCGTCGATGACCATGTGGGAGGCACGATCCGCGAGGTCACCAATGAAGGTGTCGAGCACGAGTGGGCGACCATTTCCGGATACAACTCTGGTGAACGGATCCAGTTCAGCTGGTACCCCGGTGCGACTTCGGATCAGGCAACACACGTCGATGTACGTTTCGATGCTACGCCCGCGGGATCACGAGTGACCCTGGTGCACAGCGGTTGGGAAATACGAGGCGATGATGGGCAGCGGATTCGTGACAACTACCAGTCCGGATGGGACCTGGTCCTCGACCCCTATGTGAAATGTGTCAGTTGAAGGTCTGCTTGTCGATGCTTCATCATGAGGTGCTCTCGTTTACATCTCGGTGGTCGGCTGTGATTTCCTGAACGAATTCGAGCGCATCAAGCGTGAGGATTGAACACTCCCTGAGTGACAGGAACGGATCGATATTCTCGCCAAGAGGCAGCACGCCTTCGTGTGCGCCGATATCGGGGCTACTTCCGGCGTGTTCCACCGAAGTGTCTTGCGGTGAACCACGCCGACGTCATACTTGTCTACCTGTCGAGGGATGCCTTGTACTGTGGGATCAATTCCACCCAGAGAGCTATCGACTCCTCAGTCAGACTTGGGAACGGCGGTTGGCCGTCCCCCTTGTCATCTGATCGAGCGAGCCCGAGTGCGACTCGTCCGGTGAACGGTTCACACCACCTCGTAGATATCCCACTCGCCTGGTACGCCCTTCAGCTGAAAGGTGCCGAGTTTGTCATAGGTCATCGGTGACCCAACCGTGAGATCTTTGACCGTCGAAGAAACAGCGATTCGTCCATCCGGCGCCTGATCCATCACTCGCGACGCAATGTGTACCCCGATCCCGGCGATGTTGTCTCCGGTCAATATGATCTCACCCGTGTGCACACCCGCCCTGAGCTGCACACCAAGCGTGCCCACTTCAAACAGGATTTGGCGCGCCGCATCGACAGCGCGGGCGGGAACCTCGAAGGTTGCGAGATGTCCGTCACCCGTGGTGAAGACGGTCTCGCCTCCGAATCGACGCACCTGTTGTGCGCTGATATCATTGATGTCCGACAGCAAATCGGTCCACCGTTGGTCCCCGAGCTGCGATGCGGTCTCGGTCGATGCCACCACATCGGTGAACAGCACCGTTGCAAGCTTCCGATCCGACGCGGAGCTTGAGGTCTCTCCTGTGACAAACGCCTCGACGTGGTCGAGAATCTCGTTGAAGTCGCCCGTGTGGAACGGAAGGGTGTCCGCACCGGGAAGGGTGATGAATCGGGCGCCTGTGATGTTGTCTGCAAGCCATTTGCCGCCAGCGACTCTGTGGTAGATGGCATCTTTCCTATGGATGACCAGCGTCGGCACGTCGAGCACGCGTGCCTCCTCCCGGACGTCCTGGTCGAGTACCCAGTTGAGTCCGCGAGCCACCGTTGCGGGAGGCATTGTTGAGCGTTGGAACTTGAGCCACCATCGCTTGAACCGCGCGTCTTCCGCAACCGAAGGTGCTGTCACCGAGAGGATTC
>JAMBLJ010000040.1 GCA_023336815.1 Actinomycetes bacterium | reverse complement strand
GCGATCGATCGTTCCCCTGGTTCCGGTGAAACGGGGCCGAATCCAAGGAACCACGCGTGGGGCGACTTACCCGTCACCTGTGCTGTACCTGTCTTGCCTGCGATCCTCACGCCAGGGACGGCAGCCTTGCGTCCCGTCCCTGTGATGACAACCTGCTCCATCAAGTCGGCAAGGACTGAGGCGGTTGCCGGGCTCATGGCCCGTTTCCATGCGACTGGTTGTGTCGTCTGTTCGACTGATCCGTCCGAGGTGAAGACATCGTGAACGAGGTAAGGCTCCATGATGGTTCCGTTGTTGGCCACTGCGCTTGCGGCGAGTGCCATGAGAAGCGGTGTTGTCTGCACGTCTCGCTGTCCGATGGCGTTCTGTGCCGTGGCGGGCGGATTGTCCTCGATTGAACCCTCCGGAGGAAAGAACGACACGAGGACGCCGAGATCGAAAGGTATCGGGCGGTTGAACCCGAACCTGTCTGCAGTGAACCCCAGGTCGTCGCCACCAACATCCATGCCGAGCTGACCGAACACCGTGTTGCAGGATCGTATGAAGCCGATCTCCAGTGTCACCGAGATCCCATCGTTGCACACCTTGTCGTTCGCATTGGAGATCGTTGAGTCGCTCCCTGGCAGTTCGAGCTCGACCGGATCGGGGAACTCCGATGAAGGGCTGACAAGACCGAAGTCGAGTCCACTTGCAGCGGTGATCACCTTGAACACCGAACCGGGTGCATACGTCTCGTCGATGGCTCGATTGCGGAGCGGCTCCTCGGGGTCGGCCTCGAGTGCGATGCCTGCTTCGGCCGCACCCGAAGAGACAAGTGCGTTGGGGTCGAACGATGGGTAACTCACCATCGCAAGAACCGCTCCGGTGGTCGGATCGAGCGCGACAACTGATCCCTTCTGTTCTCCGAGCGCATCCGCTGCGATCTCCTGGAGGCGGTCTTCGAGTGTGAGACGGATTCCCCGTGGTCGCGTGTCTCCACCGAGGAGTCCGTTGAGAACGCCTGATATCGTTGCATCACGATCCGAGACCAACTCGCCAGACCATTCAGACTCGAGTCCGCGTGATCCGAAGAGAGCCGACGTGTACCCAACAGTGTGTGCGTACAGATCGCCCCCTGGGTAGGTGCGTTCGAATAGTTTGGGATCGTCACGTGATGGGGTCGAGATCGCGAGGACCCTCTGGTCGGCGCTGAGGATCGGCCCCCGTTCCCTGCCTGTCCGCGCTGCCGCAACCCTGGCGTTGCGTGGGTCATCGCGATACGTGGGACCCTGGATCACCTGTATGTAGACGAACGCTGCGGCTAGGAGAACGAAGGCGCCCAGGATCGCATAGGCCGCCCTCCGTAGAGAGTGATTCATGCCCGTTCCTCATGCGACACACGAAGCAACAGAGCGATGATCAGCATGTTCGCGATGAGCGAGGAGCCACCGTAGGACATGAATGGAAGGGTTATCCCCGTAATCGGGAGAAGACGAACGATCCCACCGAGAATGATGATTGCTTGCAGCGCAACAACGATCGTCAGACCTCCCGCCAGGTACTTGCGGAATCGATCACGGGACCGGATAGCGATACCGAAGCCAGCAGCGATGAACAGAGCGAAGGCAGCGAGCACTGCCAGTGATCCCGCCAGCCCCATCTCCTCGGCAACTGCTGCAAAGATAAAGTCGGTTGCGGCTGCCGGAATGAGATCGGGCCTACCCAGTCCGATTCCGGACCCTGTGAGGCTGCCCGATCCCATTGCGAACAGACCCTGGACCGTCTGGTAGCCGGCATCGTTGAACTGACCGAACGGGTCGATCCAAGCCTGAATCCGTCGCTCGACATGGTCGAATGCCCGGTACGCAACGAATCCTGCCATGACAGCGGTGATCCCACCGGTGATCACGTAGAACGATCGTCCTGTCGCCACATAGAGCATCCCGATGAACAGACCGAACAGCAGAAGAGAGGCACCGAGGTCACGTTGGTAGATGAGGACACCGAACGCTGCGAGTGCAGCGATCAGCACAGGTCCAAGATGTCGAGGTTCGGGGATTCTGAAAGGTCCGATCTTGCGGTTCACGACCGACATGGCGTCAGCGTTCTCCGCGAGATATGACGCAAGGAACACGGTGATGAAGACCTTCGCTAGCTCACCGGGTTGGAAGCTGAGAACCCTTGCTGTGCCAGGGATACCGAGCCGCACCCACAGCCTTGAGCCGTTCACGGTCGCTCCGTGGAGTAGCCAACTATCAGGGAGGAGGGGAAGGAGAAGTAGACCAACGCCGAGTGCAAGGATCACGTATCGGTAGCGGCGCAATAGAGACAATCCCGTGTTGGAGAGACCCCACAGCACCAAGGCGCCGACACCTGCGGCTGC
>JAMBLJ010000039.1 GCA_023336815.1 Actinomycetes bacterium | reverse complement strand
TAACCAGGGGCAAACCGACCAAAACGTTCAGTTTGTAGCTCGTGGCAAAGGGTACTCGGTCTCGTTGAGCAACGCAGAGGCGCTGATCCAGGTGAACCAGCCAACCGATGCCAACGGGGGCGACACCGAAGACGACCAACTGACAGCGAGTGTGTTGCACATAAGCCTTGTCGGTGGAAACGACACGCCACCGGTTTTTGGCGTTGACGAGTTGCCCGGTAAGGCCAACTACCTGACGGGAGACGATCCCAGTCGTTGGATTACCAACATCCCGACCTACGAAGGCGTTCAGTACCAGGATGTCTACCCTGGCATCGATATGGTCTACCGCGGTAGTGACCGTCAGTTGGAGTACGATTTCGTCGTCGCCCCGAGCATCGATCCCAGTGTGATCCGCTTGCGGATGGACGGTGCTGACCGGATGGCTTTGGATCCCAAGGGCAACCTCGTACTGGAAATGTCCACGGGCGAGCTGGTCGAGCCCGCGCCCGTGATCTACCAGGAGATCGATGGATTGCGGCAGATCATCGACGGTGGGTACGTGCTGCTGGGCGATAGCGAAGTTGCCTTTTGGATCGACTCGTACGACACCAGCGAGACGCTGGTCATCGATCCGGTGCTGGTCTACTCGACATACCTCGGCGGCATTAGTGCCGACGAGGCGCGGGCCGTTGCCGTGGACGCCGATGGAAACGCCTACATCGTGGGGGAAGCCGCGTCCATTGACTTCCCGGTGACGCGAAACGCCGGGCAGCCGATCGCTAGGTCAGACGATGCCTTTGTGACCAAGCTGGATCCGAGTGGCGTGCCGATTTACTCGACCTATCTTGGTGGCGGACGACGTGACGAGGCCCGCGGCATTGCGGTAGACGACGCTGGCAACGCCTACATTGTGGGCGGGACAAAATCGGAGGACTTTCCCACCGTTGCGCCCATACAGACTGCCCCCGAAGAGGTATTCACATCCGTTACCTATAATGCGTTTGTGACGAAGCTCGACCCCACCGGGTCTGCTCTCGTGTATTCGACTTATTTGGGCGGAACCAACGTGGACGGGGCCCATGACGTCGCTATCGACGCAGCGGGGGCTGCCTACGTCACGGGGTGGACTTTCTCGTCGGATTTCCCCGTTCACCAAGCGATGCAGCCCGAGAGCGGGTCCTTTCTGGCGCCGTTCTACGATGCCTTTGTTACGAAGATCAACGCTGCCGGTTCGGCGCTGGAGTACTCGACGTACCTTGGCGGACTCCAGGATGACTATGGTCACAGCATCGATGTCGATGCCCTCGGCAATGCCTACGTCACAGGTATTACCAGGGCCACGGACTTCCCGCTGGCCAATCCCATTCAATCGCAACTCCGAGGAACGAAAGACGCCTTCGTCACCAGACTTGATGCCGCCGGATCACTCTCCTTTTCCACCTACCTGGGCGGCAGCGGAGAAGAGGGATACGGATACACGACGGCGATCGCCGTGGATGACGCCGGCAATGCCTATCTGACCGGCGACACTACTTCGGACGACTTTCCGACGCAAAACGCCCTGCAGTCCACGCTTCATGGCCCCAGCGACGCTTTCCTGACGAAAATCAATAGCGCGGGGACGATCGACTTCTCGACGTACCTGGGCGGTGACGGCGATGACGGGGGCCGAGGGATCACCATCGACACCGCTGGCAGCAACATCTACGTCGTCGGTCGGACAAGCTCAACCGATTTCCCGGTCGTTCAAGCGGTGCAGTCACTGAACCGGGGCGGTCCGTTCGATGGTTTCGTGACTTCGCTGGACAACACCGGCGCGGTGATAACGTACTCGACATATCTGGGCGGCAGCGGTTGGGATGAATTGAACGACGTCGTCGTTGATGCCGCCGGCAACGCCATCGTCGTCGGAGGGACCGATTCGCAGGACCTGCGAACCATCAACGCGGCGCAGCCATTCCTCGCCACCCAGTGCCAGTCGGCCTTCGGCTGTGCCCAGTTCTTCATTCCTGATGCGCTCATCGCCAAGATCGCATCCCAGGGTTCGGCCACGCCGATTGTCTTGACAGAATCGATAGCCGCCATCGAAGGGACACCCTTCAACCAGCATGTCGCCACCTTCACCGACACCGACAGCGACGTGCCCGGTGATTACCTGGCGACCATCGACTGGGGTGACGGTCAGACTTCTACCGGAACAATCGAGGGTGACGGCCTCGGCACGTTCCGAGTTTTTGGGGCTCACACGTATTCCCGGCATGGCAGCTATCCGTTGCTGGTCACAATTCGCGATCGCAACGGGACGCTTGCCACACCGGCGAGTACTGCCGCGGCGGCCAACGTCACCGCAGGTTTTGTCGATTATCAACTCAAGATCGACACATCGCAGCTCAGCGGCACCTCTGGTTTTCTGAGCCTCCAGTTCAATCCGGCGGTTTCCATTGGAACTCAACCGGCCGACATGAGTCTCACCAACTTCGCGACCATCGGCGGGGCGGTTCAGGGTTCACCGATCGTTGAAGGTGCCACCTCGGGCTCCCTGCTTGGCGATGTACAGATGAGCAACAGTTCGGGGCTGAACCGGCTGACACAAGCATTCGATTTTGGGACGGAACTGAGCTTCGACCTGCGACTTATGGGTGACATGATTGCCGATCCGTCGTTCGGCTCCCTGGGCACTCGTTTTTCGCTGCAGCTGTTTGCGGCCGACGGCGTGACGCCGCAGTTGACAACGCACACCGCCGGCGCGGTGTTGATCGTCGACATCGATCCGGACGGCGGAACCTATGCGACGATGTTCTCGTCCGGCGCGACACT
>JAMBLJ010000038.1 GCA_023336815.1 Actinomycetes bacterium | reverse complement strand
TCGTCTTCCCATGATCAATATGACCCATCGTGCCAATATTCACATGCGGCTTCGACCGCTCAAACTTTTCCTTCGCCATGGTGGGTCTCCTATTCGCCTCTGACCTTGGCCACGATTTCTGTGGCCGCGGCGCTGGGTACTTCTTGATATGAGTGAAACTGCATCGAGTATGTGGCTCGGCCCTGGCTCCGTGACCTCAGGTCCGTTGCGTATCCGAACATCTCCGCAAGCGGTACGGTTGCCTTGACAACACGTGCTGGCCCGCGGGCATCCATCGATTCGACCTTGCCACGTCGTGAAGACAGGTCACCGATGACGTCGCCCATGTAGTCCTCTGGAGTAACTACCTCGAGTTCCATCACCGGCTCAAGGATCTTGATGCCGGCTGCTTTTGCTGCTTGCTGAATCGCCATCGATCCAGCGATCTTGAACGCCATCTCGTTCGAGTCGACGTTGTGGCTCGAACCATCGATCAGGCGAGCCCTGATGTCGACGAGCGGGTACCCGGCAAGGATACCGCCGTCGAGCGCTTCGCGCATACCCTTCTCGACCGCGGGAATGTATTCCCTCGGAACGTTTCCGCCCTTGACAGCGTCGACGAACTCGAATCCCGAACCGGGCTCTGCGGGCTCGAGATCGATGACCACGTGGCCGTACATACCCGAGCCGCCCGTCTGGCGCTTGAACTTCGCATCGATTTTGTTGACCGGGCGCTTGATCGTCTCACGGTACGCAACCTGGGGACGGCCAACGTTCGCTTCAACCTTGAACTCACGGAAGAGCCTATCAACGATGATCTCGAGGTGGAGTTCGCCCATACCGGCGATGATCGTCTGACCTGTCTCATCGTCCGTATGGACGTTGAACGTCGGATCCTCTTCGGAGAGCCTGGCAAGGCCGCTGCCGAGCTTGTCCTGATCGGACTTCGTTCTCGGTTCGATGGCCACCGAGATCACGGGAGCCGGGAAGGTCATCGACTCGAGTTGGATGACATCGTCGATCGCGGCAAGAGTGTCACCGGTCTTCGTGTTCTTAAGTCCGACTGCGGCAACGATGTCGCCTGTCATGATGTCCTCGATGTCCTCCTGCTTTGCGGCATGCATGCGCAACAGACGACCGAAACGTTCCTTCTTGCCGGTGGTGGTGTTGATCACCGAGTCACCTTTGCTCGCACGTCCCGAGTAGACACGGAAGTAGGTGAGCTTTCCAACGAAAGGGTCGGACATGATCTTGAACGCGAGAGCAGAGAACGGCTCGTCATCGGACGGCTTTCGCTCCATCGCCACTTGTTCTTTTCCTGGCTTGAAACCCTCCATCGGTGGAAGATCGGCGGGGCTAGGAAGGTAACTGATGACCGCGTCCAGCAAGGGTTGAACACCCTTGTTCTTGAACGCCGTTCCAAGCATCACAGGAATGAAGTCCCTGTTGATCGTTCCCCTGCGAATCGCCACTCTGATCTCTTCCGGCGTGAGTTCCTCTTCCGTGAGGTATCTCTCCATCAGTACTTCGTCTTCTGAAGCAACGACGTCGAGCATCTTGTGATGCCACTCAGAAGCCTGTTCGGCCAGCTCAGCCGGAATCTCGATCACCTCGTAGTCTGTGCCCTCCTCGTCTTTCCAGACGATGGCTTTCATCTCGACGAGGTCGACAACACCAAGGAACTCAGCCTCAGCGCCGACCGGAATCTGGATGACCACAGGGTTACCGCCGAGGCGGTCGACGATAGATTGTGTGGAGGCGAAGAAGTCAGCCCCGACCCTGTCCATCTTGTTGATGAACGCGATACGCGGGACACCGTACTTGTCAGCCTGGCGCCACACCGTCTCGGA
>JAMBLJ010000037.1 GCA_023336815.1 Actinomycetes bacterium | reverse complement strand
TGTGGGTTCTTGTGTTGCTTGGTTCGGCCCATTCAGGCTATCTCACCGGGACGCGGTTCCTTTGGCCAGAGCAACGTGATTCGACCTGCGAGTTGCCGTGAACGGTCTCGGATTGCGTCTTCATCCCAATCCGGTACGTCCCAATCTCTGAGAATCTCCTTGTTGAGATGCAGCACACTGTGCTCGTTCAAGGCGGTTCGCTTCTTGTCCCACGGGCCGTTAGACATCGCCGGGTTGAGACGCTTGTTCACCAGTGTGAGATTGCCGATTGTATGTAACGTTCGGTCACGTGCCGCCACACGCTCAACCCAGTCCTCGCTCGGTGGCATTGACCAATACTCGTGCCACTTCTGCGGCATCAGATGCTCGATAGTCAGCTTCTTTCGTTCGACGTGCTGCTCTTCAGCCTTTGGCGTTCGGAGATCGTCCTCGAGGGCTTCCATGATCATGCGAAGGCGTCGCCTGTTGAGTAGCCGGTACAACGGAAGGTTCACCAGTGCATCCGTTAGTTGGGCATCGTCGGGCCAGTTCCGAGACTCGGACTCCTGTCCGGCAAGGTACTCGGCTATATGCTGATCTAGCGGGATCTCCTGGTCGTCCTCCAGGCGAGTGATGAGTTCGAGGAACAGCCTGTTGTAATCCTTGGTTGTCAGTCTGCCGATCATTCGTCGGACGAGGAAGCTCTCGAGAATCTCGAGTGCCCTGGTGCGCCCGTCCGGTGTGAAGCGGTCGTCTGGTTCAGTGAACAGGTACAGCAGCAGCGGCGTGAGAACTCCCGCGTCGACCACGTCCCACCGGTACATGAACGTCCCGGTAGGCGACCAAGGATCGTGCTTGCCGAAGCCCGAATAGACGTCCGCTGTTCTCCCGATATTCCGAACGACCGAAGAAATCTCTTTGTCGCCCGCGTACTCGCGGAACTTCGGGAAGATCTTCTGGGATGGGATCTCTTCCTGGGTTCTCGCTGTTAGCCAGTAGTTGAGGAACACATCGATCCGCGGCCTGATCAATCGGCCTTGTCGGATCTCGTCTCGCCACCACTTCGTCTCCAAAGGTTTCCACTCATCATCGTGGAGAGCCTCAACATCGATGCCTTCAGCGGTCGCGGTCTGAAGTACGAAGTTCTTGACGAGTTCTGATGCCAGCAGCGGGGTTCCTCTAGCGTTGAGTGTTTCAAAGATCACGAAGGCATCGTCCATCGTGCCGAGGTCGATGACAACCGTCTCTAGCAACCCGTGGAGAGCGGTCTCAAGCCCGTGCACCCGCCGACGCATCTGTCGCTCCTCAGGTGCTGATCGGATCCAGCTATCGATCTGTGCTTTGAAGAACTCGTACGCTTCAACTATCGCAGATCCGTTGTGGGTTTCATCGTCATCGTCGATCCCTCGCATCACCGCGCTGAACGGTTCTTGGTCAAGCCCGGTCGGCCAAACTTTGAAGACGGCGACACCGTCTGCATAGTCGTTATGGACAAGGCGATATGTTCGTTTTGCCTCGGGTCGATATCCCATTGCTTCAAACGTCCGTTGAGCTGCGCTAAGCATCAGCTGAAGCGTCGTCACCCTCTGCTGCCCATCGATGACTTCTCGTTCTTCTATATCTGCTGCCGCTGTCGCCTGTTGCTTCAGCACAATCGCGCCGAGGAAATGTGTGCCTGCACGCTCCTCCGCGTGCGCTTGTGCATTGTCCGTAGAGAGCATGTGTTCTTCGACGTAAGCCAATTCCTCTAAGTAATGCTCCGCCGCGTTCCGGACGTCCTCCCACAGCGGCTCCCATTGATCTTCCTGGTTCCACACATACGGTCGCTGGAATATCGGAACGACATAACGTACATCTTTCTGGAAGAGTTTCTTGAGTGTGAGTGTGTCAGCCTTCATTGCTGGAATCCCCTCCAATGTCTCTGAATTGATCTGCTCCCCCTGTTGCGAAGCGGCGACTGATACAGGGAGCGTATGCGGCAGCAACGCAAGGTACCATCAATCACGGATCGGAACCTCCGGCGCACCCATCGACCCGACCGCCATCCACGCGACAAGTCGGATGTCGTGTTCTTCGATTGCTGAGAGGTCGGGTGGCGGTGTGGCTGGTTCGATGCCAGCGGCTTGGAGCGTTTCAAGAACCAATCCGAGTTGTGTATCGACCGGTTCATCACCGTTGAGGATCTGGCGTATCTCTCGTTGCACACGTACGGGTGGGTTGGTGTTGAGGCGTTCGAGGAGTTCTTCTTGTTCCTCGCTGTTGAGTGCTGCTTCGTTGCCGTACATGAGCTGTGCGGTGTCACGGAGAGCCTTCGGGACGTCGGGAAGAAGCGCAGTGCCATCAGCGAGGTGCTGCCACTCCTCATAGACGTTGCGTTTAGCGATCTCCCAGGCGTCGAACGCTCCCTTGTACGCCACCGCTGGGAGGTCCCGAGGTGTGTGTTGTGTGACGGGGTCGGCTGCGATGAGAGCGGTGAGCGTGTCGTCGACGACGATCGGTGCCTCAGTGCCGTCATCGGTGACGATGTGGAGGGGCTTCCATTGCGTGTCGGAAGGTACGAACCGGAACCTGGCCTTGCCCTGACCGGTGATCCGTATGCAGAACACGTACCCCGGCTGGGTGATACGTGGGTTGATGAACCCTGACCCTGATCCGTACGGGAGCCGTTCGATCAGCTCCGTGTTCTCGTCGGTGCCGGTGGCTTTGCGGAGCCGTTGGCGGTACTCCTCCCCCGACAGGGCACCGTGGGGTGCGTCGAGGATCGATCCGTCCTCGTTGTACAGCTTGGCGATGTCGTCACGGGTGTCAGCGAACACCTGACCCTCGCCAGCATCGAACCCGGGAAGGACCTGACCTGTCCCCACAGCAGCATCGGCCTGAGCGAGCTTGCGGTGGAGCCGCTCCTCAAGATGTAGGAGCTGGTCGAGGTGTTCGGCTGGGAAGAAACAGTCGAGAAAGATGCGGGCGTGCTCTGACCCGATTCGGTCGATGCGTCCGTGACGTTGCACGATCCTCATCGGGTTCCACGGCAGGTCGTAGTTGATAATGTGTCCGGCCTGTTGCAAGTTCACACCCTCAGAAAGAACATCAGTCGTGAGCAACAAGTCGTACCGGTCATCACCCGATCCAACTCCTGCGGTTTTCGGTGCGAACCAGGCCAGCGTCCGAGACCTGGCGTCCTGGTCGGTACCGCTCCTCGACCCGTACACAGCAGGCGCAACACGTCCCCGATACGCGGCAACCGGGTCGTCATCGCCGGCGTTGTTGATGTAGTCGACGACCCGTCGATGAACATCGTCGATCGTGTCCGCGAACGTGGAGAATACGATCGCCTTGCATCGGTCACTTGCCGACACCCCAGATCGTGAAGGCACCGCAGCTTCGGCGGCTATCTCGCGGAGTCGGTCGATGAGCCGAATCGCTTTCAGATCAGTGTCCTCAGCTGCAGCATCATCGGCCAACACCTTGAGCTGCCGGAGAAGTTCGAGGTCACCGGTGACGTCACGTTGCATCTCAATCAGGTGATAACCCGACGTCTTGTCGGCTTGTGTGGTCTTCACATCGTCAAGGTCGCCAAGGAACTCCTCGAAATCCGCAGCATCCGACGATGTCCACTCCCGTAACGCTTCACCCGCAAGTACCCAACCACTATCAAGCGCGTCAAGGAACGCTACATGGGATTTGATCAGTCTTCCGAGTGTGTTGGCAAGAGCAAGAGGGGACGACTCCAACCGTTTCAACAGACTCGACCGAAGGAGACCGGCGTTCGAAAGCTGGTACGCCTG
>JAMBLJ010000036.1 GCA_023336815.1 Actinomycetes bacterium | reverse complement strand
GTTACCGCTTGAGCGAACACTGGCCACTCACCAACAGTGTGCTCACCAAACACGCTGAGCAGCTCCCGATCGATGAGCATCGCCACGGCTCGACCCATCGACACCCCGACAGAATCGCAGTACCGCTTCCACGTCGCCCACTTCGTCCCGGTCGCTGGAACCCGTAACGTCCGAAGAGCCTCATCGTCACCGAGTCCGGAGAGGAGCTTGCGGTCGATTCTCGCCAAGATGCCCCTGTCCAAGTCCATCAGCGCCACCAGTGATGTGCACATGTGCACACCGGGCAACTTGTTGCACGTGCGTGTGAGTCTTGAGGGTGCGGGAGCGCTTTCGCGACGCTGGGGCCGGTATCACGGTTGTTCCTCCGATCGCGTTTGTCGTGGGTGGCGGTCATGCGGCTCAGATCATGTTCTGGGGTCTCTATATCATTGGCCTACTGACGTCTGCTGGGCGCGAAATACCGTCCTGTGGCTGGGTTCTGAGCGATCCAGAGAGGGCCTGGACGGCTCGGTCGGCCCCCAAGCAGCCAACTGGATGAACCAGGTCGCCGTCGACGACGGGCCTCCACTGAGGCTGACCAGCGATCACAGTGTCATCGGGTACACCTACACCGCGAGAAGCCATACGCCGGCACCAGGGCTTCCGATGGCACGCCCGGAGGGACTCGGACCCCCCAACCTTCTGATCCGTGGTCAGGCGTTCTGCCAGTCGGGTGGTCGTTTGTCGAGGAAGGCCTGGATGCCTTCGACACCATCGTGGGTCGGGAGGAGCTCCTCGAGATACACCCGTTCGGCTTCATCAAGACGCCCTTCGAGCACGGCCAGGCGATTGTTTCGGAGGGCCTTGGTAGCCAGCCGCAGCGACAGTGCAGATCGGGGGACGAAGTGTGTGCCGACGAACGCATCGGTCCTAGGAGCAAGATCGTCGTGTGGTGCCAGAACGTTGACGATACCAGCGCTCTTCGCTTCAGCCGCGGTGAAACTACGGCCCGTCAGGATGATGTCCTCTGCCGCCCTCCCAGCCAGGAGGGCTGTCGCTGCGGGTGGGAGCACGCCAAGCTGGATCTCGGGGCTCGCGAATATTGCCCCCTCCTCGGCGATCACTATCCCGCAGGCCAGCACGAGTTCGAGTCCACCGCCGAGGCAACGACCCTGAACGGCGGCCAGCGTCGGATACGGGAAGCCGATGAGCTGTCGTATGACACCCCCAAGGGCAGCGATCATCGCTGGCGCTGTTGGTCGCAGGTGCTCCTCCACGCTCGCACCGAACGAGAAATGTCGACCCTCCGCCGCAACGACGAGAACCCTGGCATCGGTCGACGTCGCGGCATCGTCGAGCGCAGCACTGAGCTGTTCGCACATTGCAATGTCGATCACGTTTCCCGGTGACTTGTCGAGCGTGATCGTATGGACCGCTCCGCCCTTCGTCACCTCATGCCGGATGGCCGTATCGCTCATGCGTCCGAGCGAAACTGTGGAGATACGGCCTCGATGAGTTCGTCACCCCACAACTCGCCTGATGCAAGACGGCACCGAAGATCGATGTAGTCGACCTCCCGCCCAACCTCTCGCGAACCACGATGGAACGCCTGAAATCCGGCCTTGGCCTCGGTCATCATGTTGAGCGACAGCCATGCCCTGTTGCTCTCCTTGTTCTTATCCCAATGCTCGAGCTTCTTCTTGCGAACGGACTCGATCGTCTTGATGGTGCAGTCCGGCATCGTGTAGAGGATCTTCGTGACCATCGCATCGACACCTGCATCGAGCAGCGAGAAATCGATGGTGCCCGATTTCAGCAGCTCCTTGCCATCGGCAAGGTCCTGTCCGGTCTTCGGCTTGCCGTGGACGATCTTGCCCCACTCGTCGAGGTAGCGGTCGGTGACCACGAGCGGGTTCGGAACGAAATCGTCGTTCACCCTCAGCACAGGGAAGATGTCGTTGACCAGCCGGAGCCGGAGCGCCTCATGGGCACTCCAGGGATCACACAACACACAACTCGCCATCGATTCGCCCCACCCAACATAGAGATGCAGGAAGTCGGTGCTGCCACCATCGGGCGCCGAACCATGCTTCGGACCGGCCTGACCGAATCGGGCAAGATCTGAGGCGAGAGAGAAATCGCAGGCCATACCGATCTCCTGACCACCACCGATCCGCATGCCATTGACACGGTTGATGACCGGCTTGTCACACGACAGAATCGCACTGACCATGTCGTTGAACAGACGCATGTACTGGCGGTACTCGTGGGGCCGTCCCGCGTAGTACTCGGAGTACTCCTCGGTGTTCCCACCGGTACAGAACGCCCTGTCCCCGGTCCCGGTGAACACCACAGCCACGGCTGCCCGGTCCACGGAGGCACGTCTGAAGGCGAGGATGATCTCCTTGACCGATTCGGTCGTGTACGAGTTGAGCTGTGCCTGGTTGTCGAGGGCGATCCACACCGCGTGTAGGCCGTCGACCGACACACCCTGTGCGTTCAATACGGGTCGCTCTTCATAGATGATCTCGCTGAACTGCCGCTCGGGTGTCAGGTCGTGGTTGACGAACTCCATAGGGTCCTGCCTTTCATGGGATGAGGATCGGGCGTCTTGGGTCCGAGCCCGTATGTACTTCTTCGAGAACCTGGAGGATGTCGACCATTGCTGTCTTGCGGATGAACGGCAGCAGGTCGATCTGACCGGAGGTGACGAGCTCGATCGCCTCGGGATACAGCTCAGGAGGACAACCCCAGCTCCCAAAGGCTGTTGCATCGAATGCCATCAGGTTCGACAGGCGAACGGTCACCTTGTCCATCGTGAATCCAACGATCGCCAGGGTCGCTGCGGGTCCGAGCATGCCGAACGCGGTCTCCTGTCCGGCTGCTGTCCCTGAGCACTCGAAGATCTTCCAACCGGAGGAACCAACACCTTCGGTCCTTGCGTGATCTCGGACGAGACCCCGGACATCACGCGGTGTGAGACCACGGGCGTTCACCGTCCCTGCCGCCCCGTGTTCAAGGAGCGGTTCAAGGTGGTCCTCGTCGATGTCGACCGCAATGACAGTGGCACCGCTGGCCGCAGCGACCTGCACAGCGAACCCACCTACCCCGCCCGTACCGACAACAACGACGAAGTCCCCCTCAACAACTTCAGCCCTCCGAACAGCCTGGAGGGGGGTCGTCACCGCATCGGCTACCACACAGAGGTCGGCGAGTTCGTAACGTTCGGGCAGTGCTCCAATGGGCGCAAGCCCACGCACGGGGACGGTCACGTGTGTGGCGAAGCCCCCATCAAAGTCGTTGCCTGGCATCTGCTGGTTCGTACACACGTTCCCCCTACCGGAGACACACATGTCGCACGTCTCACAGGGGATGACGGCAGGGACAAGAACATCCTCGTCGAGCCAGCTTTCTGCACCCTCTCCGGTCGCAACGATCGTGCCCGCTATCTCATGACCCAGGACAAGGGGAAGATTAGCTCTCGTTGCCACTGCGCCGTCGAGGAATCCAACGTCGGTGTGGCACAGACCGCACCCGGCAACCTCGATGACAACCTCGCCGGAGCCTGGGTCCCTCGCCGCGTCTTCGAACCGCTCGAGCGGTGCGCCAGCGTCCACCATTCGCCATGCATACCTGTCAATCCGTGCCACGGTCGGCGCTCCTCTCGTTCGTGTTCATTGCGAGACCTTCCAGGACGCGTTGTACCGCGACGGGGATCATCCACTTGCGATACCTGGACCCGAGGTCCGTGTTGTCCTGTGTCCGCACGCAGCTTCCAGCAATACCTGCCGCCTCAACGATGGATCCGGGTGACAGACCTTCCGCGACAAGGAACTGTTCAGCCTCGAACACTCGGACCGGCGCCGACGCGATACCGGTGAGCACGATCCGAACATCCTCGGCGCTGCCGGCCTCTTCCAGGGCAAAGGACGCAGCTGCACCGACCAGTGCGAAGTCGATAGCACCCCGGCGACGGAGCTTGTAGTAGCTCGCACGCATCTCGATGGAGGGAATCTTGAGTTCGACAAGCAGCTCGTCCCGTCGCTTCGTCAGGTTGTTGATGCCGTCGTTGGCGTAGAGATCTTCGAGAGGAATGATCCTCTCCCCTGTCTCGCTCACCAAACGGACATTCGTGTGCATGGCGATCGCTATCGGAGAGACATCCGATGCGTGTACGGCCCAGCAACGCTCCTGGCGAGGAGCGACCCAACACGTGTCACCACCATCCTTGAGACAGTGCCCGTTTGCGATCCTCCAACCCTCTGGCATGTCGATGTAGTTACATCGTGTGTCGAGACAAAGATTCCCGCCGATCGTTGCCGTGTTGCGAACGTGTGGTGACGCAACAGTCGCTGCCGCTAGCCGCAGCGGTTCGGGTACAAGACGTGAGGCCACGACCTCCCGAAGAAGTGTTCCAGAACCGATCGTCGTAGCACCGTCTTGGTAGCGAATACCCTGCATCTCGGTGACCCTCGAAAGGGAGATGACGGTTGAAGGCGTCAATTGGCGTCGTTTCATCTTGGGCACGAGGTCGGTCCCTCCGGCCATCACGACGGTCGAGGACCCCCCGCTCGAGATGAGTCGAACTGCCTCCCCGAGAGATGTTGGTCTCCGGTAGTCGAACGTGGGTAGGTGTGTGGTCACGTCACGCCGAACCCGACCGGTGGTTCAACCCGCGTGATCTCGGGAAACTCGAACGCAGGAACACCCGACGGTCCGAACCGCGTCGAGCGTCCGCGTTCTGCGCTCCGGAGTGCGGCAACAACTTTGTCGGGTGTGATCGGAACCTCATCGATGCGAACACCGATGGCGTCGTGGATCGCGTTCGCAACCGCTGGAATGACAGGCAGCAGCGGACCCTGCCCGACCTCCTTGGCTCCATATGGTCCCTCGGGATCATCGGACTCTACGATGATCGTCTCAACAGGAGGCATCTCAAGAGCGGTCGGTATCTTGTAGTCGAGCAGTGAGGGGCCTCGATGATGGGCTCCCCGGAAGCTCTGCTCCTCGAAGAGTGCTTCCCCAAGGCCCATGTACACGCCACCCTCGATCTGTCCCTCGACAAGGAGCGGATTCAGTGCCTTCCCCACATCGTGGGCGAGCCAGACACGCTCGATCTCCACCATGCCGGTATCCCGATCACACGCAAGTAACACCACACACGCCGAGTAGCTGTACGCAGGAGAGATCCCGACTCCGGAGCCTCGATATGGACCAGCGAGTTCCGGTGCCCGGTAGCTACCGGTTGCAAGGAGTGGACCATCTGAGGCGATGGTGAGCTGGACGGCTTCACTCCACGACATCCCGCTCTCTTCATCGCCGCGAACGAAGACTCGGGCCCCGGCAAGTTCGAGGTCAGCAACATCGACCTCGAGCTTTCGCCCGACAACGGAGAGGATCTGTTGGCGCACAGCAGTCGCCGCGTCGAGCGCAGCATTTCCTGCCATGAACGTGACCCTACTCGAGTAGCTGCCGAGATCGATCGGCGTGAGGTCCGTGTCGCCCGTCACAAGGTTGAGGTCTTCCATACGAAGACCAAGGCGATGTGCCACCACCGTTGCGAGCATCGAGGTTGAACCCTGACCGATGTCCGCCGCCATCGAAAGCACAGTCACTCCTCCCCCGCGATCCACCCGTATCTCGACTTCAGACTGCGGCATGTCGTTCCAGTAGATAGGCAGACCGGCTCCAGACATGTAGGAGCCGACCGCAATGCCGATGCCACGTCCGTCGGCGAGCCGACCGTGTCGTGCATCGAAGTCCGATGCAGCCACTACCCGTTCGATACATTCCTTCAGACCACTACTCGTGATCCGCAGGTGGTTCACGGTCGATGAGTACGGCTCAACGAGGTTGCGGAGACGAAGAGCAACCGGGTCGATACCGAGGGCCTCCGATGCCTTGTCGAGCTGGCACTCGATAGCGAAGCGGGGCTGCGGTGTGCCATTTCCCCTTTTGGGTCCACACGGAGGTTTGTTCGTGAACGCACGGACACCCTCGAACCGATAGTTCGGGATGCGGTACGTGGTGGCCTGAAGCGCACCCGTGTAGTAGAGCGTTGCAACGCCGTAGCTCCCGTAGGCACCGCCGTCGAGGAACGACCTGAAGTGCACTGCAGTGATATTGCCGTCAGCTGAGAAACCAGTCTTCAACCACATCAACACTGGATGCCGACCACGATGTGTGTAGAAGACCTCTTCCCTCGACAGGGTGAACTTGACCGGTCTCCCGGTGAGCATCGCCAGCTTCGCAGCAGCGATCTCGTGGGAGAAAGGATCCGTCTTTCCCCCGAACCCTCCACCGACGGGTGCGGCGATAACCCGGATCTTCCCCGAAGGGAGCCCGAGTACCTTCTCGAGTGTCCGGTGAACATAATGAGGCACCTGAGTCGAGGACGTCAGCGTCAGCTTTCCCTGGGGACTGTATGACGCGGTCGCCGAGTGGGCCTCGAGGGCAGCGTGGGTGTTGCCTCGAAAGAAGAACACATCCTCCTCGATATGATGCGAGGACCGCAGAGCTCCATCGACGTCGCCGAACTCAAGGGCTACGGAACGATGCACGTTGCGGCCAACGCCGTCTCCGTGGAGGAGCGGTAACTCCTCTTCGAGCGCAGCCCGGAGGCTAAGGGTGCTTGCCATGGCTTCGTATTCAACCTCTATGAGCGCCAACGCACGCTCGGCAACCGTCGCACTTGTGGCTGCGATCGCTGCGACGGGCTCGCCGACATACCGAACCGTGTCGAGTGCAAGGGCGTACTCATCTTGACTGATGGGAAGGATGCCGTATCGCGTCGGCAGGTCCTCACCTGTGATGATGCCAATGACGCCATCGAGTGCCTGTGCGTGAGTCGTATCGATACGAACGACCGAGGCATGAGCATGTGGACTCCGCAACAACCGACCAACGAGAACACCTGGTGGAGCGACATCGTCTGCATAGATGACTGCACCCCTGGTTTGATCCATAGCGTCGAGGCGCGGATGACGCTCACCGACAACGAGATGAGGCGACACCATCAGGTTGGTCCCATCGATGCAACGCTCTCAATGGCCTCGATGATCTTGATGTACCCCGTGCAACGACAGAGATTCCCCGCGATCGCCGCCCGAATATCCTCCTCCGAGGGGCTGCCGTGTCCATCGAGCAGGGCTCTCGCTGTGATCACCATTGCGGGCGTGCAATACCCGCATTGCGCTGCACCGAACTCAGCAAACGCTACCTGGAGCGGGTCGGGGGCGGCACCGTTGCCAAGTCCTTCGATCGTCGTGATCTGGTGATCCTCCGTGTCGCGGGCAAGGACGAGGCACGACAGCACAGGGACACCATCGACGAGGACCGCACACGCCCCACATTCGCCGAGATCGCAACCGTGTTTCGTACCCGTGAGTTCGAGGTGGTCTCTCAGGATCTCGAGGAGGGTGGCGTTGTCGGGCATGATGACGCTTCTGGGCTCACCGTTGACCGAGAGTGTCACTATACGTTCGGACACTATTCACCGTCCCGCTGGGTACCCGTAGACGATCGGACGAAGGTTGTTCCTTCGGCGATACGTCGCGCCGTTCGGTTGTACACCGCACTCTCAACAGACCACCCCTGCCCATCGCTCGCAACCCTGGCGCTGACGGGCATGACACCACTTGTGTGGCCGATCCTCACCTCATCTGAATCGCGCTGCCTGGCAACCCGATGGACCGTCGTCCCGGAAATGAGGGCAGCTGCACCGGTACATGCTGCAAGAGTGCCAGGGTATGCCTTGTGCAGGACAGGAGGTCTACCGCCAACGACCCTCGCAAGAAGATCGACATCTTCGGCATCGATTCGTGTTCCAGACGCAAAGGCCGTGTAGCTGGCAGGTGCCGCAACCATGGCGGGGACAGGGATCAGCCCGCCACCGTCGATACCAAGCGCTTCCGCCGCTGCCGCCTTGATCGCTGCAACCCTGGCGAACATGTCGTCGGTCATGTCCGATGGTCCCTCCGTACCAACCATCCCAACATCCCGTGCAGCAAAGAAGACTGTCAGGTTCGCAAGATCGACGATGGAGACTGGCACCGACCCAAAGGGGGTGACGAGTTCATCGAGGACGTTCCCTGTCGGGAAGAGCGATCCAGTGATGCCACCTGCCGTTGCCCCGAAATCAAGGCCGATCGGCGCACCGGACCCCGGTACACCGTGAACGACATAGGAACCATCGACCGCGGCGCGCCCACCGTGTGTTGGCACATGGGCAAGGAGGATTCGATCCGTGTTGGTGTTGTGGATGCGGACAACGGTGATCGGCTCCGTGACAGAAACGACGAGACCTTCATCGACCGCGTAGGCACCAACGGCGGCAGAGATGTTGCCGCAGTTGATGTCATAGTCGACGACCGCTTCCGAGATGCTGACCTGGGCGAACGTGTAGTCGATATCCGCCTCGGGGTGCGTCGGTGGGTCGATGATTGCCAGTTTGCTTGTGAGCAGATCGGCGCCACCAAGTCCATCGATCTGTCTGGGATCCGGGCTTCCGAACAGCGAGAGAATCGTGGCATCACGCTCGTCGACGTCCCGGGGGAGGTCTGAGCCACGGAGGAACACAGCCTTGCTCGTTCCTCCCCGCATGAGAACGAACGGGAGGGGTTGCCCGCTCGGGACCACGGGTGTCAGCGAACCAGTATCTGAACCGTGCACGCCGCTCCTTCGATGCCGACTGCCTTTCCTCCACGGCAGTGGGCAACACCAACCCTGGCGCCCTCGATCTGCCTATCGCCCGACTCGCCTCGCAGCTGTCTGACGACCTCAACCACCTGTGCGACACCGGTTCCGCCGAGTGGGTGACCCTTGCCGATCAGTCCGCCACTCGGGTTGATCGGAAGTCGCCCTCCGATGTTCGCCTCACCTCGTTCGACTGCCCAGGGGTAGGTTCCCTGTTCGAAGAGACCGAGCCCCTCGACACGCAACACCTCTGCGATGCTGAAGCAGTCGTGAACTTCGGCGAAGTCGACTTCATCAGGACCGATCCCTGCGCGTTCGTAAGCATCCTTGGCCGTGTCCCAGGTGAGAGGTTCGAACGTCATCGATGTGGGAGTGACATCGACCGATCCGGAACGGAGGGTTGACGCAGCAAGCCGAACACCCCTTCCGTTGGCGAACCGTTTCGCAGCTTTGTCGCTCATGAGAATCACCGCTGCGGCACCGTCGGTCACGGGTGAGCAATCGTGCAGATGGAGCGGGTCGGCGATCGGGCGTGAGTCGAGCACATCTTGAACGGTGATCTCTTTGCGGAAGTGGGCAAGCGGGTTCCTCGCAGCGTTCGCCTTGTTCTTGACAGGGATCAGCGCGAGCTGTTCCCTGGTCATCCCGAATTCTTCCATGTACCGACGTGCGCGCATGGCGTATACACCAGGCATCGTTGCCCCGACTGCGGCCTCAGGATCGCTCGGATCCGGTGTCAGCGCCCCGCTGAATTTACTCGTGAGGTGTTCGGTGCCGATGGCCACTACCACATCGTTCTCACCCGCCCGGATCGCAAGCGACGCTTCCCTAATGGCTGTAGCTCCGCTGCTGCACGCGTTCTCGACGTTGGCAAGCGGTAGCCCAGCTAGGCCGACCTGTGCCAGGATCCGCTGGCCTGTGACCATTCCCTGGAACACGTGACCAACGTACGCAGATTCGATGAGACGTGCGTCGATACCTGCATCGTCGATGGCTTCGAGAAGGGCTGCCGATCCGAGGTCGGTCGCATCGCTGTCAGGGTGTTTCCCGAACCGGGTCATCCCGACCCCCACTACATGGACACCGGTCATCATGATGCCTCCGCTGGTCGGAATCGGAATCCGGTGAGAGGGTTCCCATCGTCATCGGTACCAAAGGGTTCAAGCACCATTTCCACCGCCATGCCGATCGAGATGTCCTCGATCGGACATCCTGTGATCTGTCCCATGATGCGGACACCTTCCGGCAGGTCGACGTAGCCGAGTACGTAGGGCACCTCGAACGCTGGAGTCGACTGGCGAACGACGGAGTACGTGTACAGCGTTCCGTTCGTCGAGAACCTGACGTCGTCGAGGTCTCTGCTGAGACAACCCGAGCATGCCTCCCTGATCGGGAAGAAGTGGGCACCACACGATTGACATCTGCTCCCGAGGAGGTTGCCAGACCCATCGGGTCGCACCTCCAGTTCGGCTGGTCGGAACGACACCGCAACAGCTGATCCGCTCAATGTTCCTCCTTCACCAGTCGGATCAGCCACGATGATCGTGCAACCGTCCGGCCGTTCGGTCGACTCCACGAGTGTCTCCATCCCACACCGATGCGTCAATGAGCCACGGGCGCCATTTCCCTGATGCATCGACCCCACACCGATCCCTCTGGGCCACCCATCACCCGCTTTCCCGGCCCGATGACCGAACCGACATCTGATGCAGACGTATCAGGAATATGACACATCGGGCGGATTGTCAGGAGTCCGGCTGGCTGTGACCCTGTAACGGAGCCAACCGAACGGCCGGACGGTACATGCGCAGGGAGGCGACGTGACCACGAAAGAAACCTCCGAGACACGGGAACAACAGCTGCTCTACGACTGGAACCTCATAGGAGAAGGCGATATCTCGCCGCCAACCGAAGTTGAACTCGACGACGAAACCCTCAGGGATGGACTTCAGAGTCCATCCGTGCGCCAGCCAACCCTTGATGAGAAGCTCGACATCCTGCACCGGATCGAAGCCCTCAGCATCCATGCCGCAGACATCGGGTACCCCGGTGCGGATCCGGTGGTTCTCGACCACGTGGTAGCGCTTGCAACCGAGATCGACAAGGCGGGACTCAACGTCAAGCCGAACTGCGCAGGACGAACCCACGCAGCCGACATCCTTCCTATCGCTGAGGCGCAGCAACGCTCGGGTGTTGCGATAGAGGCCGCCCTCTTCCTCGGCTCAAGCCCCATCAGACAGTTCGTTGAGGGGTGGGACGTCGACTTCCTTGTTCGTACAACACACGATGCCGTAACGCTTGCCCGTGAATCGGGGCTCGAGGTCATGTACGTGACCGAAGACACAACTCGTGCACGACCAGAGGTTCTACGCAAGGTGTACCAAACAGCGATCGAAGCAGGGGCGCGGCGGATCTGTCTCTCAGATACGGTCGGGCATGCCACCCCGTGGGGAACCAGAGCTCTCGTTGCTCTCGCCGTCGAGATCGTCGCGGATTCCGGCGAAGAGGTGAAGATCGACTGGCACGGGCACCGCGATCGCAACCTGTCCGTGATCAATTCGCTTGCTGCACTTTCGGCTGGTGCCCACAGAGTTCACGGGTGCGGTCTCGGTATCGGCGAACGCGTCGGCAACACACCAATGGAGACGCTGCTCGTGAATCTCAAGCTGCTCGGATGGCTCGACACCGATCTTCACGCTCTGCCCGAGTACTGTCGAGCTATCTCTACCGCAACGGAGACCGTTGTCCCGAACAACTGTCCCAGTGTTGGTAAGGACGCGTTCGAGACGAGCACCGGTGTCCACGCCGCTGCCGTCCTCAAGGCGCTCCGCACAGGAGACACATGGCTCGCGAACCGCATCTACAGCGGCGTACCCGCAGACGAGCTCGGACGTGAGCAGGAGATCACCGTCGGACCGATGAGTGGAAAGGCCAACGCTGTCGCCTGGCTCATGAAACGCGGACATAGCTTCGACGATGCAACGGTCGACAAGATCCTCGCCGCAGCAAAGCAATCTGACCATGTCCTCGCAGAGGACGAGATCATGCCGCTGCTGAGCACATCCGCACCACAGTGATCACCGCGCCAACTGCCTCGAAAGCCGACGAGGTCACTCGTGTCCTGATGTCAGGGAACGAGGCGGTTGCGAGGGGGGCGGTCGAAGCGGGTGTGCTCGTGGCAGTCGGATATCCGGGTACGCCGAGCACCGAGATCCTCGAATCGATAGCGAATCGTGATGACATCGACGTTCGCTGGTCACCGAACGAGAAGGTAGCACTCGATGTGGGACTCGGAGCGTCGCTCGGTGGGGTACGGGCTCTCGTCACCATGAAACATGTTGGTCTTAACGTGGCGGCCGACACGTTCATGACGGCCGCATATACGGGCGTAGGCGCTGGACTCGTTGTGATCAGCGCAGACGACCCCGGCATGCACAGTTCCCAGAACGAGCAGGACAACCGGGCGTACGCTCGCATGGCGGCAGTGCCGCTCCTCGAGCCAAGCGACAGTGCTGAGGCAAAGGCATACACAGCGCTTGCCTTCGAGATCTCTGAAACCTTCGACACACCGGTGCTCGTACGTACGACCACACGTGTTTCGCACAACAGGGGTCTTGTCGAACTAGCGGAACGACTGGACCGACCTGTCCTCGGCTTCACGAAGAATCCAGCGAAGTACGTGATGATCCCAGGAAATGCCCGAAGACGACGACCCGTGGTACTGAAGCGTCTGGATGACATGCGTGACTACGTCGAAGAAAGTCCGCTCACGGAAGCGTTCGGATCGGGGACCGATTTTGGCGTCATCACGTCCGGGATCGCACACCACTACGTCCGCGAGGTGCTCCCCGATGCACGCATCCTCAAGCTCGGTATGAGCTATCCGCTCCCCATGGAGCGCATCAGACGGTTCGCCGATTCGGTTGACCGCCTGTTCGTCGTCGAGGAACTCGACCCGTATGTGGAGAACGATCTTCGAGCAGCGGGAATCGACGTGGAGGGCAAGTCGCTTTTCCCCCAGATCGGCGAACTGAGTCCGGATGTGGTCCGGGCCGGCTTTGCGGAAGCAGGCCTGGTATCGAAGGGCATACCGATCGTGGCTGCCCCATCAACGGTCACAAGACCACCGCTGATGTGCCCGGGCTGCCCGCACACTCCTCCGTTCCTGGCACTCAAGAGATTGGGCGCAGTCGTAACCGGTGATATCGGCTGCTACACGCTTGCTGCGCTCGAACCCCTCTCATCGATGGACACGTGCGTCGCGATGGGAAGCAGTATCGGAATGGCAGTCGGCATGGCCGCCTCCGGAGGAGCGGATGGACCGGTCGTAGCGACGATCGGAGACTCGACCTTCCTCCACAGTGGCGTCGCCGCACTGGCGGATGCGGTGTACGCACATGCCAACATCACGGTTCTCATTCTCGACAACGGCACCACTGCCATGACCGGCGGCCAGGAACATCCAGGCACCGGAGTCACGCTGCAAGGCACCGCAGCGACTCCGGTGGACCTGGTTGCGATGTGCACAGCCGTCGGGGTCAAGGATGTGAAGGTCATCGATCCGTACGACCTCGCAGCAACCTACGGAGCGCTCGGGGACGCTATCAGTCACGCAGGCCCGTCGGTCGTGATCACGAACAGGCCGTGCGTCGAAGCACCGATGAAGGTAAGAGACACACCGTTCACCGTTCTCGCTGAGGCATGCACCGCCTGCCAGGCATGTATGACACCAGGATGTCCGTCGATCGTATGGTCAGACGAACTGTTCGAAGGGCGACGCAAAGTTGTCATCGACCCCATTACCTGCACCGGTTGCACCCTGTGTGTTCAACTGTGTCCCCCACGTGCGATCGTCCTCGTGAACACAGCGGAGGTTTCCCATGCCTGAGGGGTCACGAGGCCTGCTGCTGGCTGGTGTCGGGGGCCAGGGAGTGATCCTGGCGAGCATGATCGTTGCGGACGCGCTCATGCGTGCAGGTCATGATGTCAAACAAAGCGAGGTCCACGGAATGGCTCAGCGCGGAGGATCCGTGTTCAGCCATATTCGGTGGGGTGAGCGAGTCGATAGTCCGCTCGTCCCCCTCGGGAGCGCGGAGGTCCTTGCAGCATTCGAGTGGGCCGAAGCGGTGCGGTGGGTCGAGTACGTTCGAGACGGAGGAGCGGTTGTCGCAGACATCCGAACGATCGTGCCCCCTGGTGCATGCACTGATCGACGTTCATGGTTGCGGCGCTACCCCGGTATCGATGGCGAGCTTTTCGATAGCCGCCATCTCAAGACGCGACTCATCGACGCAACGGCAACTGCAACGGATCTCGGCAACGTTCGTGCCGCCAACAGCGTGATCCTCGGCACGGTGGCAGCCTTCATCGACATCGACGACGTCCACTGGGAAGCAGCGATCGCAGATCTGGTCCCTGCCGGGACCGAGAAGATCAACCTCGCGGCGTTCCGAGCGGGTCGACAGGTCGCTGAGGCGCGAGTACCCGATGCCGCGCAGGATCCAGACGGGTTCTCCGGACCTCACGAGATCGAGATCCGACACGACTGGTGCAAGGGCTGCGACATCTGTTCGAGGGTCTGTCCCGAGTACTGCCTTGCGGTCGACGTAGACGGAAAGCTGACCATCGTCGATCCAGAAGCCTGCACAGGGTGCAGGTTGTGCGAGATTCTCTGTCCCGATTTCGCCATTGATATCCATGCACCACGGGAGCTGGCGGTCGTCGGAACGAACACCACGAATGAATCGAGCGCCTGATGACCGAAACCCGACTACCGGAGATTCCGCTCGCTCAGGCCCAACTGATCCAGGGAAACGAAGCTTGTGTCAAAGGTGCCCTCGCAGCAGGGTGTCGGTTCTACGGTGGGTATCCCATCACACCATCGTCGGAGATCGCTGAGCACATGGTGAGACTGCTCCCAAACATCGGAGGGGTCTTCGTGCAGATGGAGGACGAGATCGCATCTCTCGCATCCGTTGTAGGCGCATCACTCGGTGGAATGAAGTCGATGACCGCAACAAGCGGGCCAGGGTTCTCGCTCATGCAAGAACACATTGGATTCGCCGCAATGACCGAAGTCCCGTGTGTGATCGTCAACGTCATGCGGGGTGGTCCGAGCACCGGACTCCCAACGTCCCCCTCCCAGGGAGATGTTATGCAAGCACGCTGGGGCACCCATGGAGATCACCCCATCATCGTGCTCGCACCGTCGTCTGTCGGAGAGGTATTCCACGTCACGGTCAAGGCCTTCAACCTCGCGGAGCGGTTTCGCACACCGGTCATCGTCCTCTACGACGAGATCATCGGACATACACGTGAGAGCGTCGTACTCCCCGCGACGGTCGATGTGATCGATCGTGAACAGCCACATGATGATCCGGACGACTTCTGGCCGATGGTCGCACCGCCGGACGGTACACCACCGCTCCCAGCCTTTGGCGATGGATACCGGTTCCATGTCACAGGTCTCGCTCACGACGAACGAGGCTTTCCTACCAACGACGCTCAGGTAGCTGAAGCTCTTGTCGCTCGTCTTCATCGCAAGATAGAGGCTCACCTCGATGAGATCGTCGAGGTGGACACCTACATGCTCGACGACGCGGACATCGCGATCTTCGCGTATGGCATCGTCGGACGATCTGCCCGCGAGGCGGTTGAACGGGCGCGCGATGCCGGGATCAAGGTCGGACTCATTCGCCCTGTGACCCTGTGGCCGTTCCCAGCAAGAGAAGTCGCTGCCGTCGCATCAAGGGTCGACACCATTCTCGTTGCAGAGATGAACCTCGGTCAACTCATCGGAGAAGTCGAACGTGCCGTGGCAGGCAATGCCGAGGTCCTCGGATATCTCAAGGCTGACGGCGAACCGATAACACCGACGACCCTGCTCGAAGAGATCCTGCATGCAGAGAAGGTGCGCCAATGACGGATGTGAAATCATATCTCAGAGAATGGGCGATGCCCCATGTCCTGTGCCCGGGGTGTGCCCACGGCATCGTTCTGCGGTCGTTCCTCACCGCGGTTGACCAACTCCAACTGGATCAGGACAAGATCGCGATGGTCGCGGGGATCGGGTGCAGCAGCCGCCTCGCGGGATATGTTGACTTCTGCACCCTGCACGGAACACATGGCAGGGCACCAGCGTTCGCAACGGGGCTCAAACTCGCACGCCCGGATCTCAATGTCGTCGTGGTGACTGGTGATGGTGATGCCCTGGCGATCGGCGGCAACCATCTGATCCATGCCGCTCGACGAAATATCGATATCACTGTGCTCTTGCTCAACAACTCGATCTACGGGATGACCGGTGGACAGGCTGCTCCAACGACCCCGGAAGGGGCGATCGCATCGACAACACCTGCCGGCAACACCGAACCGAACTTCGATGCCTGCAAACTCCTCATCGGCGCTGGTGCCTCGTTCGTGGCCAGAGTCCTCGCAGCGAATCCGATGGACATGACAAAGGTCATGGCCGATGGATTGAACCATCCCGGTTTTTCGTTTATCGAGGTCATCAGCGACTGCCCTGAGTACTTCGGTCGGTACAACAAGGTCGGTGGTGGAGCTGAAATGTTGACGTGGATGTCAGTGCGCGATGAAGGAGTCTCCGGGCCACTGTCCGACAAACGTTTCGTCAACCACATCCCGTCATCAGCCCCACCTCCCGGTCTGGCAACAGGAGTGCTTCACAACGAGCTGCGCCCCGTGTTCTCCGGGGTACGAAAGGTCGGGAGGTCATGAACCGCAACGAGATCCGAATCGCCGGAGCCGGTGGACAGGGTGTTGTCACCGCTGGCAGGATCCTCGCCGAGGCCGCCATCCTTTCGGGAAGTCACGCAACTCACAGCCAGGTGTATGGGCCACAGTCCAGGGGCGGCGCGAGCAGATCGGATGTCGTGATAGCGACCGGACCGATCGGATTTCCCCTTGCAGACGACATAGATCTCCTCATCGTGCTGAGCGCAGAGGCATATACGAGATACCAGCCCGAGCTCTCACCGGACGGACGATTGATCGTCGATGGTAGATGTGCACCAGCCAGCCTGGCAGGGACCGCACGTCAGTTCGCCGTTGTCGACACCTCGAGAGCGATATCTGGCAGCCAGCTCGTGACGGGTGTCGTCGCTCTTGGAGTACTCCAGGCAGTCGCGGACGTGGTCGAGGACGAGGCGCTACGCACCGCCGTGGCCGCACGTGTTCCAGCGAAACACCGCGACATGAACCTCAAGGCTCTCGAGGCTGGAGCTCACCTCGTCCGTGAAACATCTCCATGACGGACGAGATCACCACCAGGGCACGAATCCGGCTCGAAGCCGCGGCGTTATTTCGCAACAAGGGCTTCAACGGGACGAGTATGGCCGACCTCGCAACAGAAGTCGGGATCTCGAAATCAAGTTTGTATCACCACTTCTCGAGCAAGCAGGCGCTCCTCTCGGAAATCATCGAGTTGACCGTCAACCGGGTCACTCCGGTTGTGAGCGAGGTTGCTGAGTCCGACCTCCCGATTGCTGAACGTGTGAGAACTGCCATCGCTCTTCACACGGTGGCAGCGATCCGTGACAGGGATGCGATTGCATGTTTCATCGAAGAGGGTCGCTATCTGAGTCCCGACTTCATGACAACACATATCGCGAATCGGGATCGATACGAACGTATCTTTCGAGACATGCTCAAGGAGGGCATCGCAACGGGCGATTTCGTTGAGCAGGACGTTGGGATCGCGGCGAAGGCCATTCTTGGCATGTGCAATTCCGTCGTTCGCTGGTACCAGCCGTCCGGTCGATACTCCCCTGAAGAGATAGCCGCCGAGATCGCCGAGTTCGTAGTTCGTGGTGCATCGCCTGCCCCAACACTCGGTTTGACCCGGGAGGAACAGGTGCATGCGCGGAGCACTTGATGGCGTCACCGTTCTCGACCTCTCACAGGGAGCGGCCGGTCCAACGTGTGCGATGCATCTCGGTGACCTCGGCGCCACCATCATCAAGGTGGAACCGCCAGGCGGTGAATGGGGACGAGGGTTGGGACCACCATTCGTTGGTGATGTCGCAGCTGCGTTCCTCGGTATGAATCGGAACAAGCGAAGCATCGTTGTCGATCTCAAACGACATGGCGGAACAGGAGTCGTATTGCGTCTCGCCGAACGATCCGACATCGTGCTCGAGAGTTTCCGGCCCGGTGTCGCCGACAGGCTCGGGGTCGGCTACGACGCCATCGCCAAAGCCAATCCCATGGCGATCTATGCAGCGATATCCGCGTTCGGCCAATCGGGGCCGTGGCGTGATCGCCCTGGCGTCGATGGTGTTGCACAGGCAATGGGCGGCATCATGAGTGTGACGGGAACACCGGACGGTCCTCCAGTGAAGGTTGGTGTACCCGCGGCCGACATGGCTGGCGGGGTGTTCGCTTCCCAATCGATCCTGGCAGCCCTCTACGCGAGAGAGCGCACAGGCGGCGGCCAGCGAATCGATGTGTCGCTCCTCGATGCTCTGCTCTCGTATCAGGTTGTCCCGCTTTCGATGTACTTGGCCAGCGGGAAGTCGCCACAGCGGCTCGGCAGTGCTGCGCCCTACGCCGCGCCGAACGAGGCATACCGGACGAAGGACGGATATGTCATGATCGCCGCCTACACCCCGAAACGATGGGTGGCGCTCTGCGGGGTCCTGGGAATTCCCGATCTCGCTGTCGACGATCGATTCGATTCGAACGAGAAGCGGGTCAACCATCGTGCTGCCCTCAGAGAGATCGTGGAACCACTCTTTTCTGAACGATGTACCGCTGACTGGGTCGAGGCCCTCGATCAAGCGGACATCCTCTGCGGACCACTGCTGTCCTATCCAGAACTGATGGCCGAAGATCACATCACACAGGGTGGATCGATCGTCACGGTCGACCATCCCTCCACGGGAGAGGTTCGCTCTCCTGGCTTCCCCGGGCGCTTCTCACACACACCCTGTGACCCGACAGGGCCAGCACCCCCAATCGCTGGCCAACACACCAATGAGATCCTCCACGAATTCGGGTTCACACCATCCGATATCGAGCAGCTCAACGAGGACGGCGTGGTGATGGCTGCGTCAAAGACATGAGCACACCAGGAAAGGGATCAACCGTGACAGATGATCGAGACAGCACCTCCGCCGAGGCACCTGTCCTCTACGAGTGCAAGGGCGCAGTTGGTGTCCTGACGTTGAACCGGCCAACCGCGATGAACGCCATGACCGTGCCGATGCTCGAAACGATGAAGAGCATCGTTCAGGCCGTCGAATCCGACGCTGCGACCCGTGTACTTGTCGTGACGGGATCCGGTACAAAGGCGTTCTGTGTTGGGGCTGATCTCAAAAGTAGGGGAAAGGATTTCGAGGCCGGATTGATACACGATCCGCTTGGCATCCTCGTGCGCGACGTCTTCGGTCGTTTCGAGAACATGCACGTGCCCGTCATCATGGCGATCTCGGGGTACGCCCTCGGTGGAGGACTCGAGCTGGCCTTGTCGGGTGACCTGCGCGTGTGTACCGAGAGCTCGCGACTCGGCTTCCCTGAAGCGAAGGTCGGAAGCCTTCCTGGTGCGGGTGGTACCCAGCGTGCGACCCGTCTCATCGGGCCCGGCTTCACCAAGGAGCTCATGTTCACAGCGGATCACATCAGCGCACAGGATGCGCTTCGTATGGGTCTCGTCAACCGTGTCGTGCCGGACGACGATCTCATGGAAGCAACGATGGCGCTTGCCGAGCGCATCGCAAGCCGTGCACCGCTCTCCCATGACCGCGTCAAGGTACTCGTCAATCGAGCGACCGAAACCGATCTCGAGACAGGACTCGAACTCGAATCGACCAGCCATGCCGTTCTCCGTGCGAGCCAGGACAGAGACGAGGGGATCCAGGCGTTCATCGACAAACGACCGCCCGAGTTCACCGGACGATGAAGAGAGGAAAACAATGAACGTCAAAGATCGGGTTGCGGTCGTCACAGGATCGGGTCAGGGCATTGGCAAAGGAATCGCTGAGACGCTCGGTGCCGCGGGTGCAAAGGTGGTCATCAACGATCTGTTCCCTGACAAGGTGGACGAGGTCGTCGATGAGTTCATCAACGCTGGGCACGAAGTCACAGGCCATGCCGCAGATGTGTCGATGTCAGCAGGTGCGAACTCGCTCATCCAGGCTGCTATCGACTCGTACGGACGCATCGATATTCTCGTCAACAACGTAGGTATGGCTCGGGACGGATGGTTAGCGAAGATGAGCGAGGAGGACTGGGACACCGTCCTTCAGGTCAATCTCAAGTCACAGTTCCTCACGTGTCGGGCGGCTGCGCCACACATGATGGAGCAGGAATACGGCAGGATCGTCAACATCTCATCGAGGGCGTGGCTCGGTGGGCCGGGCCAGGCCAACTACGCCGCATCCAAGGGTGCTGTGATCAGCCTCACCCGATCTCTGGCACTCGAGATGGCTCGCTACGGTGTCACGGCCAACGCTATCGCACCAGCCCTGGTGGACACACCGTTGTTCCGTGGATTGAAGGAGGAGGTCCAGGAACGACTTATCAAAACGATCCCTGCCAAGCGTGTTGGGACCTCGAGCGATATCGGAAACGCTGCACTCTTCTTCGCTGCGGATGAGTCTTCCTACGTGACAGGACAGACCCTGTACGTGTGCGGTGGTCGAAGCCTTGGTGCAGGATGAACACGGAGTCACGACAATGGGAATGACACAGGCAGAACGGATCCTGGCCAGAGCGACAGGAAACGAATCTGTGGTCGCTGGCGAGTTCATTGTCGCCGACATCGACCTCGCTCTGCTGCACGACATATTCGCTGCCCAGGTCTTCGACACGCTTGCGGATGTCGGATTCGATGATGTGTTCGATCCCGAACGGACGGTTGTAGTCATAGACCACCTCGTCCCTGCGCCATCCGCTGAAGCGGCGGCTATCCATCAACGGATCCGCGACCACGTCACTCGCCTCGGAATCGAGGCCTTCTACGACTCAGGCACGGGAATCTGTCATCAGCTCCTCCCCGAACACGGTCACATTCGGCCGGGGTCACTCGTCGTTGGCACCGACTCGCACACAACAACCTACGGTGCGCTCGGAGCGGGTGGGACCGGGATCGGAACATCCGACATGGTCTACGCGCTTGCAACGGGAAGGTTGTGGTTCCGTGTTCCCGAGACGATCCGGTTTGAACTCACAGGCTCCCTCCAGCCGACAGTGACATGGAAAGATGTGATCCTGTACCTGGCAGGTCGCTTCGGCGCGGATGCCGCCCAGTACAAAGCCATGGAGTTCGGAGGCGAAGCAGCCTCCAGGGCTGACATGTCGAGCAGGCTCACTGTCGCGAACATGGCGGTGGAAATGGGGGCGAAGTTCGGTCTGTTCGCAGCCGACGACATCACGAACTCGTACCTCCTTGATCACGGAGGCATCGGGTGTGAGCCGTTCGGCCCGCATGACGACGCCGTCTACGAGACGGTGCATGAGATCTCGCTTTCGGACCTCGAACCACAGATCGCCATGCCTAATGAGGTCGACAGAGTCGGCCCGATCGCTGATGCCGAGGGACTCACCATCCAGCAAGCCTTCCTTGGTTCGTGCACCAACGGCCGGATCGAGGACCTGAGGGCAGCAGCCGAGGTGCTTGCCGGAAAACATATCGCACCGGGTGTGCGACTACTCGTCGTACCCGCCTCACGCGACGTCCTGAAGGAGGCAATGGAAACCGGAGTACTGGCGACTCTCGTCGACGCAGGTGCATCTGTCCTTCCACCCGGATGTGGCCCGTGTTTCGGTGGCCACGGTGGTCTGATGGCTCCGGGCGAGCGCTGCATCGGGACCCACAATCGTAACTTCATCGGACGTATGGGAAGCCCAGACGCAGAGATCTTCCTTGCATCACCAGCGACCGTAGCCGCCTCAGCGCTTGCCGGTGCGATCGCCGATCCGCGAGATCAGGGAGTGAAACATGCCTGAGACACTGGTACAAGGCAGGGTGTGGAGGTTCGGAAACGACATCAGTACCGATGTTCTGTCGCCCGGCACATACGCTGTTGCACCACTTGAGATACGCAAGCTGCATGTACTCGAATCTGTGAACCCCGTCTTCGCATCGGAATGTCAACCAGGCGATGTCATCGTTGGGGGATCCAACTTTGGCTGTGGATCGAGTAGGGAGACAGCCCCCGAGAACTTGAAGGCGGTAGGTGTGGCCTGTGTGGTCGCAGAGTCGCTTGCTCGAATCTTCATGCGAAACGCAGTTGCAGTCGGGTTGCCTGTTCTCGTATGTGAAGGTGTACACGACGTGTTCGAGGAGGGTCAAGTGATCGCGGTCGACCTTGCCACAGGAGCCGTCACCAACCGCACAACGGGTGACACATACCAGGGCGACTCTCTGCCAGAAGAAATGCGGACGATCCTGTCCGCAGGAGGGATCCTCGAGGTGTTGCGGACCCGCGCCAATGGGTAGCAGCAACTGGCCGTCCTTGACGCCGCTTGGTGTCGGTCCGTACAGTCGGTAGCACTCATGGCCAGTGTCACAGCGATAGAACCGGGAATCGAGGGGTCTCTCGTCGAACTTCTCGACGTGATGGGACGAACGAGCGACGCGATGGTTGCGATCGGGCCGGATCTGCGCATCGTCGCCTGGAACGACGCCGCGACGGATCTTCTCGGCTACCGATCAGACGAGGCTCTCGGCCGTCCATGTCACGAGATCCTATGTTGGCGGGACCGCTGCGGCGACGTCGTGTGCAACGGAATGTGTCCCGCAGCCGAGATTGGCACGGAAGACGAGACGGTTGAGACGAAAGAAGTACTCGGACGCTCCGCCTCAGGGGCGACACTGTGGCTGAGCGCCTCAACGATCGTACCCCCCATCGAGATGCGCGAGGCTTGTCGGCTGATCCACCTCATCCGCGAGGTCTCGCTTCCCCCGGAACTCGAGCGACTGATCGTGCAGCGACTCGATGGCCGCACTCCTGCCACTGCAGCATCGAACGAGCATCTCTCAGCGCTCACCCCGAGGGAACGCGACGTGCTCCAGTTGCTCACCGAAGGTTTCGATGGCAAGGCGATCGCCGAAGAGTTGTTCCTTTCACCGGCAACTGTCCGAAACCACATCCAGCACATCCTGGCAAAACTCGGAGTTCACAGTCGCGTTGAGGCCGTTGCGCTAGCACTCAGGGGGAAGTAGCTGATAGGGAGATCAACCGAGGATCGCTGCACCCAACCGCTCAAGATCCTCTTTCGACTGCCCTTCGAATCTGCGGCTGCACGCGGTGTCGTAGGCAGCACACAGCTCTCGACATTCGGGTCCGACGATCATGCCATCAGCCATGTTGAACAATACACCGTCCTCTTTGGCGATATGGGCAACGATCAGCGAGACAAAGCCATCTGCAGCGGCTCGCAGGTCCGCGAGGCTCGAGGATTCCCCAGTTCGCGCCGTCTCTATGGCGTCAGCCATCGCACGAACGAACACACGCCCCTGCTCGTGTTCGTTGAGCATGACCGCGATCGGGCCAGAATCGTGTGGAAGCCCTGCCCTCTCGAGTTCGGGAAAGAGAAGATCCTCTTCCTTGGTGTGGTGACAGGCATCAGCGAAGAGTCTGAAGAAGGTGATACAGCGATCAACGGCATCGAAGTCAAGCGCTGCTCCGCCTGGCTCGACTGCGAACAGCTGATCAAGCGCATCGGCAACCTCCAGGATCAACCGATGTTCGTCGCGCAGGACAGCTGTTGGTGTGGATCCGAGGCCCATCGTCCCAAACTAGCACGCTCGCGAGGAATCCGACATCGCTAGCCGAAGCTCCTCAGAAGAGCTTCATCACGTCGGAATCCGTCCCTTTGAGATCGTCGTAGTCGACCTCTACCCATACGATGCCACGGTCCTCGCAGAGAAGCTTCGCCTGCGGTTTGATTGACTGGGCGGCGAATATGCCACGAACGGGAGCCAACCTCGTGTCCCGATTCAAGAAGTCGAGGTATCGCGTCAGCTGCTCAACACCGTCGATCTCGCCACGACGCTTGATCTCGATGGCAACCGAGACACCGTCGCCATCTCTACACAGGAGGTCCACAGGGCCGATGGGGGTTGGGAACTCACGTCGCACAAGTTCCATGCGTTCGCCAAAGGTTTCCGGTCTTTCGGCCAGGAGCCGCTGTAGCTCCAGTTCCACGCCATCCTTCTGAAGACCGGGATCCTCGCCCATCTCGAGAGCAGTCTCGAAGTGGATCTCACCGAAGTCGATGATAAGTTTCTCGCCCTTCGGGTTGATGACGATCCACTGGTGATCGTCCTCGGTCAACGTGTTCGGAGCGTTCATCCAGTTGAGCGGTTTGTACGCACCACCATCTGCATGGATGGCAACACAACCATCGGCCTTGACCATCACCAGACGCGTGGCTGATGGCAGATACGCGTTGAGACGTCCCTCATAGCGGACAGTGCACTCAGCTATTCGAATACGCATGGTATGCGAGACTACTCACATCGGTAGGTGGTGCGTTCGAGCGAACGCTATCCGATGGAGCCCTCCATCTGAAGCTCTATCAGGCGGTTCAGCTCGACTGCGTACTCCATCGGGAGTTCCTTGACGATCGGCTCGATGAAACCTGCGACGATCATGGCTGTTGCCTGGGCCTCGCTGAGACCCCTGCTCATGAGGTAGAACAACTGATCTTCACCAACCTTCGACACTGTTGCTTCGTGACCGATGTCGACGTTGGACTCCTCGATCTCCATATACGGGTATGTGTCCGATCGAGAGTCCTCGTCGAGCAACAGGGCGTCACACATAACAAAGGACTTGGCGTTCGTTGCGCCCTCTTCAACACGTACGAGACCCCGGTACATCGAACGTCCGCCACCCTTGCTGATCGACTTTGACGTGATATGTGACGTTGTGTTCGATGCAACATGAACCATCTTGGCTCCGGCATCGAGAACCTGACCTGTGTTGGCGAAGGCGATCGAGAGAACCTCGCCGTGCGCACCCTCTTCCATCAGCCACACGGCCGGATACTTCATCGTGAGCCCGGAGCCGAGGTTGCCATCGATCCATTCCATCGTGGCGTTCTTGTATGCCGCTGCGCGCTTGGTGACGAGGTTGAGGACGTTGTTCGACCAGTTCTGGATCGTCGTGTAGCGACATCTGCCGCCTTCCTTGATGACGACCTCGACAACCGCTGCGTGGAGAGAATCTGATGTGTACGTAGGGGCTGAACAGCCCTCGACGTAGTGACAGAACGCACCCTCGTCAACGATGATCAGTGTTCTCTCGAACTGACCCATGCTCTCAGCGTTGATACGGAAGTACGCCTGAAGGGGCTCCTCGAGATGAACACCCGGTGGAATGTAGATGAACGAGCCACCGGACCATACGGCCGAGTTCAACGCAGCGAATTTGTTGTCGTTCGGCGGGATGATCGTGCCGAAGTACTCCTGAACGAGCTCGGGGTACTCCCGAACCGCGGTGTCCATGTCACAGAACAGGACACCGAGTTTCTCAAGGTCTTCACGGTTGCGGTGGTACACGACCTCGGACTCGTACTGCGCTGTCACACCGGCGAGGAACTTGCGCTCGGCCTCAGGGATACCCAGCTTCTCGTACGTCTCCTTGATGGAGTCGGGAACCATGTCCCAATCCTTGGCCTGGCCCTCGGTTGGCTTGATGTAGTAGTAGATGTCGTCGTAGTCGATCTCATCGAGACGACCACCACCACCCCACTGAGGTGTCGGCTTGTTGAGGAACCGCTTGTACGCCTTGAGACGGAAGTCAAGCATCCACTCCGGCTCGCCCTTCATCGACGAGATCGTGCGGATGAGCTCCTCGTCGAGACCCTTCTCAGGCTTAAAAACGTAGTCTTCTTCGTCGGACCAGCCGAGCTGATAGCTGCCAAGATCGATATCGACTGTGGTCACGATCGCTCCTCGTTGATGGGTCTAACCGAGATTGCACTACGCGGCTAGGTGAAACCAGTGTACCTGGATTTCGAAGGTTGAACACCGATGTTTCTCAAGCAGTTGGAGGTGAGCTTGGTGCGACTCACCCGGGTGACTGCGAGTGGGAGTGGGGGAAGACCGGGCCACCCGGGAGAGCCGCAACTCGTATACAGACAACGTCAAGCACACCCGCAATGTTCCAGAGAATGTCGGTAAGACGGCAGAAGAAGAGGAAGAAGAAGCTATCAGTTCACAGCCAACAGATTCCAGATGTGAGACGACAGACGTGGCCTATGTGTCTGTCGTCTGGTGTCTGGTGTCTGATTTCTGCGCTTCAACCTCCGTGACATCCAACGCACCATCAGTCAGAGGCGCCTTTGGTCTCACCACCCAGAATCGGTCCTGGGCTTGGTGCCAGCCACCGAGAAGCGCTGCCGCTGCACGTGACCCGGTGCGGGCCAGGTGCTCCATCAAGAGAAGCCGTAGCTCGTCACGGTCGGTCGCCGCGAGTCTCGTTGCAGCAGGCGCTGTGTCGGACATGTGCGCCTTGATCGTCATCGCTTCGTCGTACAGAAACAACACTCCCCCGCTCATACCCGCAGCGATGTTGCGACCGGCAGGGCCGAGAACGACGATCTTGCCCCCCGTCATGTATTCACACGCATGGTCAGACGCACCCTCCACGACAGCGGTGGCTCCGGAGTTACGGACCGCGAAGCGTTGACCAACGCTGCCGGCGATGAACAACTCGCCACCCGTGGCTCCATAGAGACAGGCATTTCCACCACCGTGCGGGATCGAGGGTGAATCCGTAAATGGTCGGATCACGATCGAACCGCCTGCCATCCCTTTGCCAACGTAGTCGTTTGCAACACCATCGAGGTCCAGATGTACACCCTCCACAAGGAACGCACCGAACGACTGACCGGCTGTACCTGATAGACGGACAGTGAAGCGCCGGTCGACCAATCCGGCATCTCCGTGACGTGCTGCGATCTCACCAGAGAGTCTCGTTCCTACAGCCCGATCCGTGTTCCTGATGGGATACGCAACAGAGAGCGAATCCCTCCCATCGAGCACCGAGCGACCAGCGAAGGCCAACTGCTCGCCAAGCGGTGACGCGGGGAGTTCGCGGAAACGTCGATCCGTCTCGGACCGTGCGCTCACCAGCATCGAGGCGAGGTCTGATCCCGGGCCTTCGTCAGTTGCCGCGAGCAGATCACCGCGACCGATGATCGAGTCGAGGGATCGTGCGCCCATCCTGGCCAGGATCGAGCGCACGTCGCTCGCTATCAACTCGAACAGGGCGACGACCTGTTCCACGGAACCGGTGTACTTGGCTCGCAGATCGTCGCGTTGTGTTGCGATCCCGACAGGGCAGGTGTTCTCGTGGCATTGGCGCACCATCTTGCACCCCAGAGCAAGCAGGGGCAGGGTGCCGAACCCGAACCGATCAGCACCGAGCAGGGCAGCGACCACGATGTCACGTCCCGTTCGCAAGCCGCCATCCGTTTCGACGCTGACCGCAGAACGCAGACCGTTGGCTACGAGCGATTGATGCGCCTCAGCGAGACCGAGTTCCCATGGCGACCCTGCGTGTTTCATCGACACGACAGGCGATGCCCCCGTGCCCCCGGCATTGCCGGAGACGGTGATCCCGTCTGCAGATGCCTTGGCGACACCAACAGCGATCGTTCCGATACCAGGCCCCGATACGAGCTTTACCGCAACACGCGCCGTCGGCTTGAACGTCTTGAGGTCATATATCAGTTGGGCGAGGTCCTCGATCGAGTAGATGTCATGGTGGGGCGGTGGCGAGATGAGTGTGATACCCGGCTCGGTGTGTCTGAGCCGTGCGATCTCGACAGATACTTTGTGCCCAGGCAGCTGGCCCCCTTCACCAGGTTTCGATCCCTGTGCCATCTTGATCTGGATCTCGTCGGCAGAAGCGAGGTATCCGGGAGTCACACCAAATCTCCCGCTCGCAACCTGCTTGATCACGGAGTTTCGGTCCGTAGCGAATCGCGAGGGATCCTCTCCGCCCTCACCAGAATTCGACCGGCCACCGATCCTGTGCATGGCCGCGGCGAGGGTCTCGTGGACCTCCTTCGATACCGCACCCATCGACATGGCTGCCGTAACGAACCTACGCATGATCGACTCGATCGGTTCGACGTTCTCAACAGCAACGGGGGGGCCGAACGGCATTATCTCGAGCAGGTCTCTGAGTTCGAGGGCCGGGCGACTTTCCTGAACCAGATCCAGATATCGCTCGAAATCGATCTGGTCACCACTTCTTACAGCCTTCTGAAGTGCCAGGACTGCCATCGGTGCGGCCACATGCGGCATCCCGCCCCTGCGGTGTTTGTAGTACCCCTCAACCTCGGCTTCCTCGCTCACGTACCTGGAGTGACGCGCGACGGCATCGTCCTGGATCGCTGCGAGACCGCGGCCGCCAACCCTGCTGTGCACGTTGCGGAATGCAAGTTGACAGACCTCAGGATCAAGCCCGATCGCCTCGAACAGCTCCGACGACCGGTACGATTTGACGGTGCAGATCCCCATCTTCGACATGACCTTCAGCAAGCCATTCTCAAGGCTTGACCGGTAGTTCTCCTGTGCCTCGACGGCGCCAAGCGTGATGGCGCCTTCTACTGCGAGTGCCCGAACCTGCTCGATAGCAAGATACGGATTCACCGCGGCAGCACCGAACCCGACGCAACACGCGATGTCATGCGCATCGCGCGGTTCTCCCGAAACGGCGATGATCGACGCATGGAGCCGAAGACCCGTGTCGATGAGCCTGTGGTGAACAGCGCCAACAGCAAGCACGATGGGGATGGGGGCGAGCTCGGGAGTGGTTCCCCTGTCGCTCAGCACGATGATCGACACCCCTGAGCGAACAGCGTCCTCGACCGCAGAACAGATCTCGTCCAGTCGGTCAACCATCGATCCAGCTGAGGGGTCGAAAAGGATATCAAACCACTTAGACCGGAACGCCGGGTCAGTGAGCGTGCACAGCTCCTCGACGTCCGCATCCGACAGGATCGGAGATGACAGTTCCACCATGTGCGCCTGTTGTTCGGTTTCCTCCAGCAGCGACCCGTGCCGGCCAACATAGGTTCGCAACGACATGACAAGTTTCTCTCGGATCGGATCCATCGGCGGGTTCGTAACCTGAGCGAACGCTTGGTGAAAGAACCGCGGAAGCCGCTGTGGGAACTCGGAAAGGACCGCAAGACCGGAGTCGTGACCCATCGACAGGATGGGATCGATACCCCCGGCCATCGGTTCGAGCAGGAGCCTGCGCTCCTCGGCGGTGTAGCCGAACACACGCGCCAGGGCTTCGGCATCAAAGCGGTCATCCTGGAGGTCGTCGAACGGATCACGAACGTAGAGCGTGTTCGTTGTGATCCAATCCGCGTAGGGAGCTTTCGCCGCAAGCCGACGTTTGACATGGTCAGAGAATCGAAGCGTCCCGTCGGCGAGATCCACTTCGATGACCTCACCTGGCCCAAGCTGGCCCGTATCAGTGGCGAGCACCTCGACCTCAGGAGCGATGCCGGCTTCCGACGCAATAAGCACAGTATCTGGTGTGACCGTCCACCGCGCTGGACGTAAACCGTTGCGATCGAGACCTGCGATGAGTGTGAGCCCATCGCTTGCAGCGATAGCCGCCGGTCCGTCCCACGGCTCGGTAAGGAATGCGTGGTACTCGTAGAACGCCTGCAACTTCGGATCGAGATCGGGAACGTTCTCCCACGCCTGGGGTATCAGCATCTCCTTCACATGAGTGAGGTCTCGCCCGGAGCGAACAAGCACCTCGACAGCCTCGTCCAGGCTTGCTGAGTCACTACCGATCCCCGATCGCACGAGAGGGGCGAGTTCAGAGACACGCGTCCCCCACACCCCTTCGACGAGGTCGTTCGACCGTGCAGCCATGGACGATCTGTTGCCCTGCACTGTGTTGATCTCGCCGTTATGGGCGAGCATCCTGAATGGCTGCGCCAGGGCCCAGGAAGGTTTCGTGTTCGTTGAATACCGCTGGTGGAATATGACGAAATCGGACTCGTACACCGGGTCCCGCAGATCCCAGTAGAAGGCTTCGATCGTGTCTGCGGTGAACAACCCTTTATAGACGATCGTTCGGCTTGACGCCGAAACGATCTCACATCCCGCAACCGGGCGGTTCTCGATGGACTTGCGAGCGAGGAACAGCGACCGCTCGAACCGGTCTGACGAGGATATGACTTCGGATGACTCGATGATCGCTTGTTCGATCACGGGCATCGATGCACGTGCAGTTTCCGACAGAATGTTTGGATCGATTGGAACGGGGCGCCACGTGAGCGTGGTCATGTCGTTGTCAGCGACGGCTCGTTCTACTGCCTTTCGAGCCCCCACGGCTTCGTCAGGGTCGAGGAACGCAGTGATCACACCGATACGGCTGCGGTCGGGGACAGCGATCGCCTTCGTGCGAAGATCTCGTTCGATGAGACGAAACGGGATCCTCGTCATCATCCCTGCTCCATCACCCGTTCCATCCTGAGAACGGGCACCGCGATGGTCGAGATTGTGCAAACACTCGACACCCTGGCGAACGATACGGTGCGATGCTGTAGCCGACCGGTCAACGATGAACCCGACACCACACGCATCGTGGTGCTCCAGCGGGTTGTACAGCGGGAATCTTGTGCTCATCTGTCGTCTCCTCGGAATCATCCTCAAGGAGCGGGCAACGTTGAGCTGTCAAGCCTCTCGGGTCGATGCCCGGCCCGGGGAGGATTGCTGAACCTATCACGGAACGGAGAAGCAGACGAATTGAGAAAGGAGGAGACATCGTTTTCCGTTTCCCGTTCTCCGGGAAGAAACCGTTGCAGGTTCCGGCTGACGGCTGACGGCTGACGGCTGATGGCTGATGGCCTTTTCGTTTTCCGTTTTCCGTTCTCCGAGGCAGGAATCAAGAAGACGAACCGGTGCTGCGGCACTGATCAGCACGCGGCATTCGTCGCCGCCCACCTACACCCTCTTCGGAAAACGGAAAACGGAAAACGGAAAACGGAAAACGTGCCGTCTGTCATCTGCTGTCTGCCGTCTGCTGTCTGCCGTCTGTCATCTGCCATCTGTCATCTGCTGTCTGCTGTCTGCTGTCTACCTAAAACACCCAGTTGCACCAGGGTTGTTCGTCGGTATGGAACATGCGGTGCAACGTACGCAGTGCCTCCGCCGATCCAACAACCCTGCCAGCATCAGCAAGGTGGTTGGCATTTCCTCCACCGAGATACAGGGCGCCGAGCGCTTCGACGTCGATACGAAGGTCAGCGTTGGCGTCGGCGTCGCTACGTCCACACGTACCGATCCCTCCCTCGACGGTGAGCCGATAGATACCGGCTGATTCGGGGCGGAACGAATCCAGTACCTCGAAGACGAGCGACCCATCGGTCTCATATCGTCGGGTGCTAAGAGCGGTCGCGACATCAAGCACCCGGATCCAGAGGGCGTCGTACACAGCCGTCACCGCAACACGTCGAGGCTGCGTCACCATTGCTGAGAGCGGGTCCACGAGCGGAGCGTTGCCCACCCGCACGTTCGGGCACCCATCGATCCGGGTGAGATATGCCCACAACGAGGCACGGCCGACCGCGGACTCAGCGATGACCTCGACAATCGAGACCGTTCCGTTGGGATGCCCGTCGTTGGACTCAGACGCCTTCTGTCGATAGATCGCATACCCATCGACGCCCTTTGGTCCATCATGCACAACGAAGCGATGTGTCGTACTCCCCTCCCGCTTCCACTCGTCATCAGCGAGTACATGATCACGCCATATGAGGTCATCGCGGGCGAACATCCCAGGGGTACGCAGAGCAACTCTGCCATACACATCCCTGATCTCACTTTCAACGGTCTCTGGGGACACACGTCGGACCCGTTCGACCGCAACGCTGTCGCGAAATATGATCTGCGATCCCTCGATCGCCAGCGACCGGCTGTGTGTTGCGATGCCGTATCCGAACCGACCGTAGATGTCGCTGGACGACGACCACAGCCCGGCCAGAGCATCTCCACGCTGGTACGCGAGTTCAAGATGCTGATCCATCATGGACCGAAGAAGACCCATGCGGCGGTGCGTAGGAAACACGGTGACGATGGTCGTCCCCTCGATGGCGATCTGTTGTTCGCCGGGTACGGTGAGGGTCAGATCGAGACCTCCGAAGGTTCCAACGATCGTCGCACCGTCGAACGCAGCGAGGGTGCGTTCGACAGGGAAGGCCCTGCGGTCGCGTTCGGCGATGACTTCCCGTAGATCGCTCGAGAATCCCTCAGAGATGGCAGCGGTGAAGTTTCCGAACTCTGCTTCTGTTACGGGACGTATCTCGATATCGCTCATGTCGAGAGCTTATGCATCGCGACCAAGGCAGCGCAGGAACGGTAGGGTCGATGGGAACCACCAAGGAGGACTCCCATGGCAAAGGCGCGCATAGCCGTTCAAATTCATCCCCAGCATGCCAACTACGCCGACATCAGGCGTGCAGCAGCTGAGGCCGAAGAACTCGGCGTCGATGTGCTCTACAACTGGGATCATTTCTACCCGTTGTACGGAGGAGAACCCGACGCCAACGTTGGAAAACATTTCGAGTGCTGGACGATGCTCGGCGCTTGGGCGGAAGCAACAGAATCGATCCGCATCGGTGCACTCGTTACGTGCAATTCCTACCGCAACCCGCAACTCCTTGCCGACATGGCCCGTACCGTCGACGTCATCTCTGGTGGGAGGCTCATATTCGGTATCGGATCTGGGTGGTTCGAGAAGGACTACGACGAATACGGGTACGAATTCGGTACGGCAGTCGGTCGCCTCAAGATCCTCGACGAGGCCATGCCTGTCATCAAGGAGCGGCTCAGCGAGCTCGATCCCCAGCCGACGGGTTCGCTCCCGATCCTCATCGGTGGTGGTGGCGAGAAGATGACACTGCGAATCGTCTCCGAATATGCCGACATATGGCACGGATTCGGCGATGTCGACGTCTTCACGCACAAGAACGCGGTTCTCGACGAGTGGTGCGCCAAGATCGGGCGTGACCCCGGCGAGATCGAGCGCTCGATCGGCGTGGAGGCTGACAAGATCGAACTTGCGGATAGCTATCGGGCTGCGGGTGCCGATGAGTTCACGATCGGTCTGAACGGACCGAAATATGACTTCTCACAGGTCAAGGAGTGGTTGGCCTGGAGGGACGACACGAACGCGTAGCCCGGTCAAGCTCCGTAGTTCTTCACCGAGGGTGGTACGTCGACCCCCGGTTCGAGATCGGGTGCCGCTTGCGCTGGTCCCGGTGTCACCGCAAGCGGGATAACCCCGGCCCAGATGCCTGAGTACATGTCCTCTTCGTCATCGCCCGGAGGACCGGATCGCACCTTGGCCGATGCTTCGGTGATGTCGATCGCAAGGAGTTTGGTACCGGCATCCTCTTTCTCGTTGGGCTGGCGCGCCTCGTCCCAGCGGCCGGGGAGGACATGTTCGGTTATCGCTTCGAACGCACGCGAACGCTCACCACCGTCCGTGACATTGCGTGGTGTGCCGAAGATCACAACCGACCGATAGTTGAGCGAATGGTGGAAGGCCGAGCGAGCAGCAACGATGCCGTCGACGATCGTGGCTGCAACGCACACGTCCTCATCAGGCGTTGACCGCATCATGCGCGAAGCGTGAGACCCATGCAAATATAGTGTTCGGCCGATGCGAGCGTGGATGGTCGGGATCACCACAGGTCCACGATCCGTCACGAATGCCATGTGGCAGATCAACGCCTCGTCGAGAACCTCGTTGATGGTTGTTTCGTCATAGACGCCCCGCTCCGGGAGTCGCTTGACAGTGGCGCGTTCGGAGGATGGTTTCATGAGGCCATGATACCGAGGCGACTGGCACTCAGGCGAGACCTCGCTGCCACACCTCGACCAGTTCACGATACGCATCGGATCCATCCACGAGCTCGTTGTGGGTGCCCTCAGCGATGATCCTCCCAGCATCTACCATGATGACGCGGTCTGCTTTCTCAGCCGAACGGAGACGATGAGCGATGACGATGGATGTCCGACCGGAGAGCAGGGCCCGCAGAGCACCCTCTACCTTGATCTCTGTTTCTGGATCGAGGTTCGATGTTGCCTCGTCGAGGACTATGACAGACGGATCGGCGAGAAACGCTCTGGCGAGGGCAACGAGCTGGCGTTCCCCTGCGGAGAATCGGGATCCGCGTTCGCGTACCTCGGTGTCGAGTTGTTCGGGGAGCGACCTGATCCAGTCGTCGATCCCCATAACCTCGAGAACGCGCCAGACGTCCTCATCGGTTGCTCCTGATCGGGCGTAGGTGAAGTTCTCGCGCAGGGTGCCCGCGAAGAGGAATCCGTTCTGCGGTATGAGTGCCATTGCATCGAGCCTCGAGGAGATCGTGAGATCCCTCAGATCGGCCCCATCGAGCGTGATCACACCACTCGAAGGGTCGTAGAAGCGCATCATCAGCTTTGCGATGGTCGATTTGCCGGATCCCGTCTCTCCAACGATCGCCACTCGTTCACCCTGGGAAACGGTGATGTCGATGTCGCTCAGTACAGGAACAGCCGGGTTGTAGGCGAACGCTACCCCATCGACGACGATCGCTCCCCGTACGGGGTCCGGGAGATCGTACGCTCCGTGCCTCTCGTCGACAGCGACGTCTTCGTCCATGACCTCGAACAGCTTTGCAAGTGCTGAAAGCGCCGACTGAAGCAGGTTGTACACGTTCGAAAGGTTGATGATCGGCTGAAAGAACCAGTCAAGATACAGAAGGAACGCAACAAGTGTTCCAACGGTCATAGAGCCATCGATCACCCGCGTAGCCCCGATACCAAGGGTCACGACCATCGCTACCACTCGGAGAAACGCTACGACGGGGAAGTACCATGAGATGGCCCGAGCGGCGGCCATATTCGCTTCGAAGTGGCGTTCGTTAATTCTCCCGAACGTCGACGCCTGCGTGCTCTCTTGTGTGAATGCCTGCACGACCCTGACACCTGTGATGCCCTCCTGAAGGGTGGCGAGGACGCGGCCGATACGTTCGCGCACCATGTCGTACGCCTTGCGAGCCTGGCGCTGGAACACAACAGACACGCCGAGAAGGACGGTGACAACACCGAACACCGCAAGGGCCATCTGCCAATCGACGAGCGCCAGCGCCGCCGCCACCCCAACGACCGTCAGGAGGTTGCTAAGGGCCATGACTGCACCATCCGATGCGAACTCCTGGAGTGACTCGATATCGGCCGTCATTCGCGACACCAGAACACCACTCTTGGTCCTCGAAAAGTACCCCATGTCGAGCCGCAGCATCTTCGAGAAAACAACCGAACGAAGTTGAACCAGGTATCGCTCCCCCACGTAGGCAACGCTCCATTGGGACGCAGCGGTCACGAAGTACTGAACAACCAGAAGTCCAACGTAGACGCCCGCTGCTATGAGGATCGTCTGTTTGTCGTCCGCCGCTATCCCGTCATCGATACCACCGCGGATCACGAGTGGCCCAAGCAACCGAACGATCGTCGCCACAAGCGTCACAACAAGGGCGCCGGTGATCGGCCATCCGAGACCAGTCGACAGTCGGGCTGCCCTGGCGGTCAGACGTCCTGGCCTCTCGACCCTGTAGTCGCCCGCAGATGACATGTACTTCATCCAACAACCGACTCTTCCGCCGCGAGCACCTCGGTGTATCGCGGGATTTCCCTCAGCAAGGTGTCGTGGGGTCCGAACGCTACGAGCCTGCCGTCTTCGATGAACGCTACATTGTCAACGAGCGCCAGTGTCGATGTCCGGTGCGCAACGATTAACGTCGTCCTACCTGACATAACCTGGCGGAGAGCCTCCTGGATCTCAGCCTCGACAACGGCATCGACAGACGAGGTGGCATCGTCGAGGATCAGGATCCTCGGATCACGCACCACACCGCGGGCGAGACTGACGCGCTGCCGCTGACCCCCAGACAGGGTCGCTCCACGCTCACCCACCACCGTGTCGTATCCATCTGGCATCGCGCAGATGAAGTCGTGTGCTCGCGCAAGCCGGGCAGCCGATCGCACCTGCTCATCGGATGCGAGCGCATCCCCGACGCGAATGTTGTCGACGACGGACGCGGAGAAGAGGAACGTCTCCTGGAAGACAACGGAAACCTCGCTCCGGAGCTGGTCAAGGCTGATCTCACGGATATCGATCCCATCGAGGAGAATCGACCCATCAGAAACGTCATAGAACCGCGGTATCAGGTGAGCAATCGTGGACTTTCCCGATCCTGTGACACCAACGAGCCCTACGGAAGTACCTCCAGGGATCGTCAGCGAGACATCTTCGAGAACTGCGGTCCCGTCCGGGTAGGCGAACGACACATGTCTGAGTTCGATCTGGCCCGGTCCCTGAGGCAGGTGCACCGGTCGCCTCGGGTCTGCGATCTCGGGTGCGGTTTCGAGAAGAATGTCGATCCTCGACGCCGCGGCGGCGGAACGAGGAAGGTTTGCAAAGAACCAGCCAGTGATCATGAGAGGGAGGACCATCACCGCGAGGTACTGCGTGAACGAGACGAATTCACCGATGGTGATGGCGCCATCGACAACGCGGATGCCTCCAACGGCGAGGACTGCAACGGTTCCAAGCGCGGGAATGATCTCGAACAGGGGGCGGTGAATCGCTCGCTCTCGCGCCATGGACATGGACGAGTCATAGATGACCTCAGCCTTCTCCTCCAGCCTGTCGAGTTGGCGAGACTCCTGCCCGTAACTCTTGACCACTTCGATGCCCGAAATCGACTCTTCAACGACGTGGGACAGTGCAGAAAGCCTTGCCTGGAGATCGAACGAGAAACCGACAACGCGGCTCGCGAAGCGGCCAGACGTGAGCAGAAGGGCCGGCACCATCAACGACGCGGTAAGACCGAGTACAGGATCGATCACGATGAGAACAGCCGAGACGACGAGGAACATCGCAAGGTTCGCAAGCGTGATCGGGAGCATCGACAAGATCAGCCGCAGCTGTGACAGATCTGAGGATGCACGGGCCATGAGCTCACCCGTTGACGTCGTGTCATGGAAGTTGAACGCCATCCGCTGGATATGGGCGAAGATCCTATTTCTGACATCTGCCTCAGCCCGATAGGACAGTTTGAAGCCAAAGTACCGGCGCATCGCTATGCCGAGGGCCTGGATGGCACCCGCAACGAGCATGATTCCCAGAATCGGCCATATCGCCGATGTATCTCGTGCAGTCACTGCCTCGTCGACGATCGATCCAACAAGATATGGAATAACGACGATCATCGCCATCCAGATCAACGCTCCAAGGATGGAGATGAGGGCGATCGATCGATACCCGCTCAGAATCTTAAGAAGGAGTTGCAGTCCCGTCTTCAGATCCCTGAGTTTCGCCTGACTTTCCACCATCTTCAACAGGGTACCGGTCGGTCAGATCGCTCCACGCGGCCCAGATGCCGAGAACTACGATCGGTGCAGCCACTACCGCGATCCCGACGAAGTAGAGCCAGATCAGGAGTAATCCAAGTGATCCGAACACGGCAAGGGACTCGTTCGTACCACCGGGGAGCAGATTGAAGGCCAGCCATGTACCAAGAACCAGCACAGTCGTGACGATCCCTGCCAATACCCCAGCATGTTCAACAGGAACCGGCGGTCCGAACCTGTATAAGACCCACAACAAGCCGAACATCCACAGAAGAGCGAGGACGGATACCACTGCTTGTGCGTACCCCGTACGTCCGAGACCGAGGAACGATGCGATCGCATTCCATGCATCCTCGCCAAGGAGCAATAACCCGTAGCCGACCATCACGGACGCTCCAGCCCCCACGGTGACCACGACTCCCGTGAGCCGTCCACGGATGTACCCGCGTTCGTCTTCGCCGCCGTCGACAAGCCTGAGCGCCTTCTGCGCTGCGTACACGGCCCGTGACCCGGACCACAGGGCGATGAGTATCGAGACCGTAAGGAGAAGCGCCGAGTCGTCGCTCACGAACTGGTTGGACTGCTGGAGCAGATCGACCAGGAATGTCGATATCTCCGGAGGAAATGTCTGCGTGATGAGGTCGACCAGCTTGAACAACGCGCTATTCGATCGGTCGAACAGGGCAACGATCGACAGGAAAGCTATCGCAAGCGGGACGAGGGCGAACAGCGAGTTGTAAGCGATAGCTGCACCCATGAGCATCGGGTCACCGCGCCTCCACTGCTCCATCGTGGAGGAGTACGCCGCCATACCGAAGTCGATCGCTCGTTTCACACGGCGAGCCTAACCAGAGGCGTAGCAGTGCAGACATCACGAACATGACAAGCCAACGACCTTGGCGAGATCTTCGATGGGTTGGCTGGGTGCATCGAGTATCGGGGACGCCTTTCTACACTCGCCGCGATGCGAAAAGCTGTCCTTCTCTCCGTCTCGCTCGCCCTGCTCGCGTCCGCATGCGTTGCGGGCAACGACAATCTGATCTCAGCTGGGCCAGGCGGATCGTCCGTTACGACGCTGCCGCCGATCGCCCCAACACCATCGTCCACGAAACCGACAGGGGTGACTGACTCTTCGATAGTGGATTCATCCACAACGAGCAGCACGACCACCGTGCCCCCTCGGCCGGCCGGAGTCGTGACCGCTGAATCTGTGTACAAACCGTGGGGTAGCGTCAACGGACTCACCATGTTCCGGGGCAATCCGACAAGGACCTTCTTTGGAAGCGGTCCCGTGCCCAAAACAGCGCCATCCCAACTCTGGCGATATCCGGAGCACGCTATGACAGGCTCTTCTCCCGTCGGGCGCGAGCCAAAGACATGGTCGGGTACGGGCTGGACCGGCCAACCCGTCGTCTACGAGAGGGAAGACGGAAAAACCGAGATGATCTTCGGCGCATATGACAAGAAGATCCACTTCGTGGATGCGGACACCGGCACCGATCTACGACCGTCCTTCGACATGGGCGACATCATCAAAGGCAGCGTCACGTTGGATCCCGATGGCTTCCCCCTCGTCTATACCGGGTCACGAGATCCACGATTCCGGATCCTCGCGATCGATGGTGACGAGGTTCGTGAAGTCTGGTCGTTGCATGCAAAGTCCGTCGAGGGGATCTGGAACGATGACTGGGACTCGAACCCAGTGATCGTCGACGACATGTTGTATCAGGGTGGTGAGAACTCCTGGTGGTTCGCGGTCAAGCTCAACAGAGGGTACGACGAGGACGGCAACGTAACGGTCGATCCAAAGGTCGTATGGGAAACGAAAGCGTGGTCCGACGAACTCCTGGAGGAACTGGGGCGCGACCAGTCGGTCGAGAACTCGACTGCAGTGTTCGGTCAAAAGGCCTACTTTGCGAACAGTGCGGGTCGCATCCAGGGAGTCGACCTCACCGATATCGAAAACGGCAATGCAGAGGTGTTCTTCGATTTTTGGACAGGGGACGACACCGACGCAACCATCTCGATCGACGACGAGGGCTTCATCTACGTCGTATCTCACGCCGACCACGAGAAGGACAGCAATCTCGCGGCGAGGAGGGTGCGGGAGATCGGATCCCTCATGAAACTGGATACATCGATCCCGGCGAACGACCTGCAAAGTGTTGACCCGATCGTATGGCGCATCGAGCTTCCAGCTGCCCGTGGTCAGGACACCGGCGCCTGGGCGACACCGGCCCTCCATCCTGATGGCGTGATATTCGTCGCCACGGATAGCGGCGAGCTCGTAGCGGTCGACACACAAACAGGCGACAGACTCTGGGAGGACGACATAGGTGTCAACGCCTGGTCATCGCCTGTGATCGTAGACGACACCCTCGTGATCGCCATCGACTGCTTCTCAGAGGACTCAGGACTCAGGGCATATGACGTGAGCGATCCCAGGAACCCGACCGAGATGTGGACGACGCCGGCAACGAACGGATGCATCGAATCCACGCCTGCCGTATGGAACGGCACCATATACGTAGGTTCTCGCGACGGATTCATGTACGCTTTCGGCTCATGATGGGAATGGGTGACTCGGGGGTCGGCGCAGGTCTGCGTGCTACGTTCGTCATCGTCCTCGCCGTTTTCGGCACAATCGCGACGATCGCTACGGTTGCAGCGTTCTTCGGCGATATCTGGTGGGGATTCGATCTTGCCGCGAACTATCGATGGCATCTCATGTGGTTTCTCCTCCTTGTGTCGATTCTCTACGCACTCTCGGCTCGCGGGATAACGATCATCGTATTTCTTGGTGCGGCGATTGTGAACGGTTTCCTCATCGCTCCGCTGTGGATGGGAAACCAGCCGCCCGCAACCGGCGAGGACGGAGTACTCGTAATCCACGCAGACCTCGGCGGCGGAGTTGCCGACATGGAGGCAACACTCCGGTGGCTCTTCAACACAGAAGGGGACGTGATCTTTCTTGCAGGTATCACGAGAGACCGAGCATTACCACTTGTTGCCGATGGCTCACCGTACACGATGCTCGCATTCCCCCCTTCGGGCTCCACAGGGATTGTGATCTTGGGAACGGAACAGTGGAATGTCACTACAACTGCAGCCGAAGATGGTCAGATCGTGTACAGGGTTTCCGTGTCGTCAGGTTCACAGGTACTCGACATCGTCACGGCTGTCGGGCCGATGGGTACATCCGGAGAACGGGCAGAGGCCCTCTCGGCTCGTCTGGATGCTATCGGCACGTCGATCGACGAGACGGGGAACCCTGTTGCGGTCATAGGCAACATCGGAGCAACATCTTGGACGAAAGGCTTGAGGTCGCTGATGTCGACAGCGAACCTGCGCAACGCGGCAGAGGGTTCGGGCTACCTTGCCACATCGCCGGTATCCGATTTCCCTGTCATCGGCGGATGGCTGGGACTCCCGATCGACGTCGTTCTCATGGACTCGACGCTGACACCACTCGAGTTGAAGACCGGTCCAGACCTTGGAGCCAACCATCTCCCGATCACTGTCGTGATAGGCCCAGGCTTCGAGAACTAGTTGCATCGGCCACGTGTCGCTAGAGGCCCCGGATCGCACCGCCATCAACCTGGAGAGTTGCACCTGTGATGTAGGACGCCGCGGGGGAAACGAGGAATGTCGCAGCGGCGGCGAACTCGACCACTTCACCGTATCGGCCAAGCGGTATCGACGACTCGTTTGTCGATCGAATGTCCTCGATCCCGAGTCCGAGCCGTTGCGCCGCCGATCCGTCGAGGTCGGTGAGCCGCTCGGTCGCTATCCGACCAGGTATCAGATGGTTCACGCGGATACCGTCATGGGCCCAATCGTTCGCCAAAGTTTTGGCCAGCGACCCGACACCTGCACGGAAGACGTTCGACATGGATAGAGCGGCGATCGGTTCTTTCACCGATGTGGATGTCAGGAACAACATCGTGCCTCCGCGTCCGATGTGAGGGCGTGCTGCTTGGGCAAACGCCATCGCTGAGCGCAACGTCAGAGCGTACGCTGCATCCCAGTCGACAGGGCCCGTCTCATCGAACGTTGCTGCAGGAGGTCCCCCACCGTTCGGGATGACGATGTCAAGCCCCCCGAGTCGAGCGCCTGTCTCGTGAACCCATGAGCGGATGGCTTCTCTATCGCTGACATCCACTTCAGCAGCGGTCACCGTTGCACCGGTATCGGATGAGATCTGAGATGCGGTGGCGGTGGCGTTGGACAACGAACGGGAGGAGATCTCGACGATACATCCCTCGGATGCAAGGCTCGATGCGATCGCAGCTCCAAGACCCCTGGAAGCCGCTGCAACGATGGCACGCTTTCCTCGCAGGTTCAGATCCATATCGACACCCTACCCCGCTCCGAACATCCGCCGAGCGGAGACTCGATCGTGTTTGCCATTCGGGAGTAACGGCACGCCACCCTCTATCCAGCGGTGGGGTGCGTGGCCCGTCTCTCCTATCTCGGCGAGAGCTTCCTCGACCGCTCGTAGCGAATTCGGCGGAGCGACGTCGACGATGGCCACAGGTATGGAGCCCCATTCGGGATCCGGGATGCCAACAACCATCGCATCCCGTACCAGACCCGTAGCAACGATCATGTCGCCAAGAGCGCGTGTGCTCACGTTGCGACCGCCAACAACGATGATGTCGTCACTTCGTCCAACCACACCGAGTGAACCATCCTCTGTGACGAATCCGACATCGGAGGTCAGGAACGGCTCAGATCGGGGCGGTTGACCGAGATATCCGTTGAAGACGGCAGGTCCATCGATCTCGATCCTTCCCTGTTCGCCAGGGCCTACCTCACCGTGAGGACCGAGGATACGTATCGAGAAACCGTCAAGGGGTGGTCCGACGACGACCGACGATCGCTCAGGCGATCCTGGTATTGCTGTTGCGACCTGGGAGGAGGCTTCCGTGAGACCATACGTCACGATGATCGATGCACCACACGTGTGAGCCCTATCCAACAAGCCGGACGACGTGCCAGCACCACCGGTAAGGATCGATCCGATGGACGCAAGGGAATCGGGAGACCAGTCGAGCAGACGATGGACCATGGTGGGGACGAGAGATGCGATCGTCGGTCTGACATCGTCGATAAATCCAGGGAGCAAGGGACCGAACGGCGATACGACCGCTGCGCCACCTGCCTCAAGGGATCGCCACAGGACAGACAGCCCTCCGACATGATCGAGTGGCAGTGTCGCCAGCCACCGGTCGTCGGGGCCCGTATTGAGTCTCTCGCGCGACGCAGCGACCGATGCGCTGATGTTCGTGTAGCTCAGCGGCACGAGCTGGGATTCGCCGCTTGAGCCAGATGTTGGGATACACACAGCAGCCCCATCACGTTCGATGGATGGAAAGCCGGGTCGTAACGACCTATACGGAAGCAGCACGCCACCACATCGCATGATCGCAAGCATCTCGATAATCGACGGAAGGTCGAGTTGCATCACTGCAGGCACGATGGACCCCTCGACGATCTCACTGCGTAGCGAGCGCACCCTTGCCATCACCTGCGTATGAAGCTCGCGGTACGACACGACCCCTGCAGGAAAGAACAGAGCCGGCGCATCCGGGGACGATTCGGCAGTTGCTTCGAGCCAACCGTATGGGGTGTCGTTCGCCATCGGTTACTACAGTATCGCCGGTGCAATCACCACGGGAGGAACTGTGGTATCCGATATCTTCGATCCGAACATGTGGGATCCCGTCGAGGGATTCGACCTCACCGATATCACTTACCACAGGGCAAAGGATGTCCGCGCTGTACGGATAGCGTTCGATCGACCTGAGGTCAGGAACGCCTTTCGTCCTGGAACCGTTGACGAGCTCTACCGCGTCCTCGACCACGCAAGGATGACTCCCGACGTTGGGTGTGTACTCCTGACCGGCAACGGCCCCTCACCCAAGGACGGCGGCTGGGCTTTCTGTTCTGGTGGCGACCAACGGATCCGCGGCAAGGACGGATACAAGTACGAAGGGGATGATGGCGTCGATCCAGCACGGCTGGGGCGTCTCCATATTCTTGAGGTCCAGCGTCTGATCCGGTTTATGCCGAAGGTCGTCATCGCTGTGGTACCTGGCTGGGCAGTCGGCGGCGGCCACAGCTTGCATGTTGTGTGTGATCTCACCCTCGCCTCATCGGAGCACGCTGTCTTCAAACAAACAGACGCCGATGTCGCAAGTTTTGACGGTGGATACGGATCCGCGCTCCTTGCGCGACAGGTTGGGCAGAAGCGCGCACGCGAGATCTTCTTCCTTGGCAGGAACTACTCGGCGAGCGAGGCTGTTGCGATGGGTATGGTCAATGCTGCCATCCCGCACGCCGACCTCGAGGCGACGGCACTCGAATGGGCAGCGGAGATCACCGCAAAGAGCCCGACGGCACAGAAGATGTTGAAGTACGCATTCAATCTGCCAGACGACGGCATGGTTGGCCAGCAGCTGTTCGCCGGAGAGGCGACGCGTCTCGCCTATGGAACGGCCGAAGCCCAAGAAGGACGCGATGCATTTCTCGAGAAGCGGGACCAGGACTACTCGGCGTTCCCCTGGCAGTTCTGACCGAACGATGAACCCATGGCTCATGGCTGCGAGGCCCGCCACTCTCCTCGCTTCGATCGCTCCAGTTCTCATCGGTACGGCGAGCGCGTGGAGGGACGACGTCTTCGCTCTGCTCCCGTTCGTGGTGGTACTCCTGTCGGCCCTCGCCATCCAGATCGGCGTGAACTTTGCAAACGACCTCGCTGATGCCGCAAGGGGCGCGGACACGGAGGCTCGGATCGGGCCGCAACGAGCGGTAGCGTCCGGTGTCATCACGCCACGCGACATGAGACGGGGCATGTTCATCGTCTTCGGGATCGCTGGACTCGGCGGGATCTACCTCATCTGGTATGCAGGATGGCCTATATTCGTCATCGGCGTCGTATCGATCATCGCTGCCCTCGGCTACACGAACGGTCCCATCCCCTACGGCTACTATGGACTTGGCGAACTCTTCGTGTTCATCTTCTTTGGCCTCGTCGCAACAGCCGGAACACGGTACGTCTTTTCGGACTCGGTACCCGCCGCCGTCTGGGCGGGCGGAATCGTTATGGGACTTCTCGCTGCGGCGATACTGGAAGTCAACAACATCCGCGACATCGACACCGACCGAGACGCTACCAAGAGGACCCTCGCCGTCATGCTCGGTCGGCAACGCGCGAGAAAGCTCTATGCGGCGACGATCATCGCCGCGTTCGTAACGATCATCTTGAGCGTTGGCGTCGGGGCCCTCCCTGGGATGAGTCTGATGGCGCTCGTCGTCGCCCCTCTCGGCGTTCCACTCGTCACAACCGTGTTCACCGAAACAGCGGGACCGCCCCTCATAGGCGTGCTCAAGGGAACGGCTCAGCTCCAGTTGTTCACCGGACTCTTCATCGCCCTCGGCATGGTGTTCTAAGCCGTTCCCATGTCCCGGTATTCTGGTGATCGGTGAGCAGCACAAACACGTCCGCACGATACGCCGCTGCCCTCGTCGGTGGGTTCGCCGACGCCGGGGTCAGCGTCGCGTTCGTATCGCCAGGTTCCCGGAACACACCGATCACGATCGCCCTTGCGAACGAGTCGCGTATCGAGGACATCTCGATACGCGACGAACGGTCAGCGGGATTTATTGCTCTCGGCTACGCGAAAGCCACAGGGAAACCTGCTGTCGTGTCGTGTACATCGGGATCAGCTGCGACGCACTACTACCCGGCCATCGTCGAGGCGGACCAGTCGATGACTCCGATGCTCATCCTGACGGCGGATCGTCCGCTTCGGCTCCGCGGCTCGAGTGCTCCCCAAACCATGGACCAGATAGACCTCTACGGATCACATGTCACAGGATTTGTCGATCTCGATTCCAACCGGATCGAGTCAGCACGGGACGACGCAACAGCTCTCGCCCACAGGGCGATGATCGCTCCTCAAGGTCCTGTACATGCGAACATGCCGTTCGACGAGCCACTCTTGCCGTCTCAAGTAATCCGTCCTGCAACGCCAGAGCCCGTCGCTGCCGTTCCGCCCACACCGGCTGATCGTGATGCATCGGTGCGAGATCTGGGTGATCGTTCCGTGCTGATCGTTGCAGGTGGCCGGGGATTTCCGAGGCTGGCGTCCGCTATCGATAATCTCTCCCAGCGGCTACGCGCCCCTGTATTCTCAGACCCACAGGTCAATGCAACCGGCCCCAACATCCTCCGCAACCCCGACCTCATCGTGTCAGCAACATCGGGTATCCCGAGCGGTCCCTTGGTGACACACGCCCCCGACGTCGTGGTACGCGTTGGTGCGATTCCGACATCGAAGGCGATGTGCACATGGTTGGAGACGTGTGGCGTCGATCAGATCCTCATCGACGAGTCAAGGCTCTCTGACCCGCTTGCCTCGGCGACCACATCTCTGCACGGAGACGTACCAGCGATACTCGATACGATGGGGCTCGTTTCGCACGAGGATAACTCGTTCCTGGGCGCCTGGCTCGAGGCGGATCGGGTGGTGGGTGATACCCTTCGCAAGGAAATCTGGCGTCTGCCATTTCCCAACGAACCTCAGATCGCTCGGTCTACCGTTGAGAATCTACCTCCCGGAACGAACCTTGTCGTTGCATCATCGCGACCTATCCGCGACGTCGACGCGTACGCACAACCGCGTTCGGATATTCGTATCCTCGCTAACCGTGGCGTCAACGGCATCGATGGGTTGATCGCCACTGGCCTCGGAGTAGCGCTCTCCGGACAACCAACAGCCCTGCTCATCGGAGACGTTGCTGCGCTTCACGATCTCGGCAGCCTCGCCGAACTCGCCAGACTCGACGCACAACTCCGCATTATCGTTGTCAACAACAACGGAGGCGGGATCTTCTCTTTCCTGCCACAGGCGACCAGTCCTGTGGTAGATCACCGGACATTCGAACGCCATTGGGGAACACCCCATGGTCACAGGATCTCACCGATCGCGGACGCACTGGGCGTACCCACGTCCGAGCCGTCATCGCTCGACGATTTCGTCGAACGTATACAAGCCCCCATTTGCGGGACCGATCTCGTCGAGGTCGTGACCGACCGAACTGCCAACACAACACATCACAAAACTATCAAGACAGCTATCGCTGAGGCGCTTGCATCAACTCGTCGCTAGGAGATCGAACAACGGTCTCAGTTTGAGACGCGTCTCGGCAACCTCTGACTCGGGCTGGGAATCCGCAACGATACCGGCACCGGCGAAGAGGTGAGTTCTTCCTTCATGGATCAACCCGCATCGCAATCCGATGCAGATCGCCCCCTCACCACGACCGTTGATCCAACCGACGCCACCGGTGTACCACCCTCGATCGATCTGCTCGACATCGGAGATGAATTGCAGCGCAGCTTCACGTTCGACACCGCCAACTGCCGGGGTCGGATGGACTTCAGAGATGACGTCGAGGATCCCCACGTCCTCGACAAGGGTCCCCGCTATCTCGGTCGAAAGGTGCTGTACCGTCGCCATCTTCTTCAACGATGGGCTGCTGGGGACATGCAACTCCGTGGTCAGCCCGGATAGGCGGCTTGTGAGGTCCTCAACAACGAGCCGATGCTCTTCCCTGTCCTTGTCAGATGTCAGCAACGCGTGCCCGATCGATTCGTCATCAGCATCACCCTCCCCCCGTCTCGCCGAGCCCGCGAGCGGATTTGATGTGAGGCGACTTCCCCGAACGTCTGCGAGCAGTTCCGGACTCGCTCCGAGGAAGACCGAGTCTCCGGACTTCCATGCGAAGTTGTAGCACTGTGGGTATCGCTCCACCAGGGCGCGGAACACACGCAGGATCGCGACCGGTTCCGTTGAGTTCACGATCACCGACCGAGCAAGCACCACCTTGTCGAGGTCGCCTGAGTGGATGGCGTCGATCGCGGTAGCCACGGCACTTGCCCATGCGGTCACGTGGGGATGTGACTCGATCGAATGATCTCCCGTGTCATCCACGGCGATCCACTTTGGGTGTCGCATTGCGGTAAGCAGTTCAAGCGTTGCGTCGACGGTTTCGTCCTCGGGCACGACCACGGTGAGCGACGATCCGCTCTCAGTTCCCTCAATCGTGATCCTTGGAATGAATACTTCTGCTGCGCCGTAGCCATCCCATATCGATGTCTTCGGGCCGTCGGACGAGAATGAGAACCCGACGAACGAGGTGAGATCGTGGTGTCCGACATTCGCCCTCTCGTCGCGCAGAATCGAGAATCGGGTGGTTCCAGCTGCGGTGGCACGCCACGCCGTACCAAGACCGGCAATGCGATCGCCTCCTGGAGTGGAATAGGCAACAGCTCGATCGACGAGGGCCGCGCCCGTTCTTGCGAAATCGAACGGGTCGAACGAGACATCGATATGGGCGACGCGAAGACCCGACCGTCCATCGAGCTGCTGTCGTATGGCATCGACCTGTGAGCGTGATACGAGGAGCATCAGTGCGATGGTACCTGGCTCAATGTGTCACAGGTCACCCAGAACCTGAGCGATGATCGACGCGATGAGATCGGGTCGTTCCATCGGCACGAAGTGTCCCGTCTCTGGCACGATGATGACCTCGCTCTCCACGAAGCGGTCTGCAAGGCTTGAGAGGTACGGCTCACGATGTGTCTCAGACGACTCGCCCGCAACGATCGTCGCCGGCACCTCGATCCGCTCGATCCGGTCCCAGGTGTCATGGTTGAGTCCCTGGCGAAAGACCTCAGCCTCGACGGCTGGTTGACACTTGATCCGCCATCCGTTCGGGGTGTCAACGAAGCCGAAGTCAACGTACGCATCGAGTGCGTCCTGTCGCCATGACACAAAGGGACCGTTCACGAACCGGTCGTACGCCGCCTGCCGATCGCTGAAGACAACCCTGCGCTTCTCCGCGGCGTGCGCGAGGGGGATGTCGATGACCCTGTACGGCGGAGGAAAGATGATCGGCTCGATCAGAACAAGATGTGAGAAAGTCCCAGGGTCGAGTGTCTCGGCCCTCGCTATCGCCGCGCCACCTGACGAGTGGCCAACACCCACAGCACCGGTGACGTCCGAGAGTCTTCGCGAGAGATCACGCGAGAGGGTGTCCAGACTGAACGGGCCGTCGCCATCCAGGTTGTCTCCGTGGCCGAGTAGGTCGACGGACAACCACGAAACGTCGGACGTGAGGGCGCCAAGTTCAGCCACAACGGGGCGCCACACCTCCTTGCAGAATCCGTTCGCATGCGCGAAAACGACGGTTGGATAGGCTCCCGCCCCTTCCGTCGCTTGTGGCGAGGGAGAATCGTCCTCGGTCACCGCTCAGAAACAGCCGTGTCGTCGATCCGCCACTGCAATTTGTTCTCCACATCGACGACTCCGTCCAACCGACGGGTGAGCTCCTCCATCAGCCGCACCTCGGTGCGCGTGCCGATCTTGCCGAACAATGTAACCACCCCGTTGCTCACCACGACGTCGACAGTCTCGGGATCGACGAACAGCACACGTCGGATCAGATCCTCCCGGATCTCGTCTTCAATGAGGTCGTCTGGACGGGTGAAGCCAGCAACGACATCGAAACGAGAGATAATGCCGACCATCTTGTCGTCCTCGACCACAATCACACGCTTGACGTCATTCGTATGCATGAAACGTGCCGCTTCGATGATCTCGAGGTCTGGAGGTACTGTCAGCACAGAATGCGACATGACCTCTTCAACGAACTCCGCAGCCTGGCCGGTATCTGCCCGTTCGACTTCCATGGCGAGGAAGTCGCCTTCGGTGATGATCCCGAGCAGGTGGTCATCTGGATCGACGACGGGCAGGCCTGACACCCGGTATCGGAACATCATCCGGGCGGCGTCTCGCACTGTCGTCGACGGAGCGACCGCGACCACGTCGGTGGTCATCAGATCACGTACATGCATGCAACCTCACTTACAACATCGATGGCAGGTCCGTACGAGACGGGATCCAGCTGTGTTCTATCGGGCGAACCTTTATCCGTGCGTCCACGATACGCACACCTGAGCCCGGTGTGCCGACTTTCACCGGATTGAGATCCATCTCGAAGACCTCCGGAAGATCCTCGATCATTGCGGACACCCTTAGCAGGGCGTCAATAACAGCATCGATATCACCCTTGTCGCCACCCCGGTATCCCTCGAGCAACCGTGCCGACTTCACATCTGCGATCATCTCGGCCGCATCATGATCGGTCAACGGATGGATGCGGAAGGCAACATCGCCGATCAATTCGACGAACACACCCCCGAGACCGAACACGACAAGTGGCCCGAAGTTCGGATCCTCCACCATGCCGATGAGCACCTCATGGCCACCGACCACGAACTCTTGAACCAGCACACCTTCGGGGTCGGGGACCGCAGATGTGACCTGTTCGTACGCAGCCTTCACTTCCTCAGGGCCGTTCACGTCCAGAGCAACACCACCAACATCGGACTTATGGACAGCCGATGGCGAGATCACCTTCAACACGACCGGTCCACTGATGCTCTCCGCGAACGCACGTGCCTCTTCGAGCGAATGAACAACCCCCGTTCGCGGGACAGGGAGACCGTATGCAGTGAGGATCCCATCCACAGCTTCGGGGGCAAGCCACTCGCCATCCGGGGGGAGGCCCTCACACGCAGCGTCGAGGATCCTGCGAGCCTCGGTCTTGTCGATACCTTCGGGGCGCACGAACGTGCCGGCAGGCTTCTCACGCCACTCGGCGTATTCGACCGCCTTGCGCAGGGCCATTGCCGCACGCTCCGGGAACGGGAATACCGGAAACTGGGCAGTCGCCGACGAGAGCTCCGTTGGAACTCCCGATGAGTTCATGTAGACGCTGAGGAAGACTTTCTCGCCACTCGATTCCTCCGCGGCCTCACGAATCGCAGTTGCCGTCTCGGGGACACCCACGTCTGAAGCGGGGATGAAGACGGTGATGAGCGCATCAATCTCGTCACTTGCGAGCAATGCCTGGATCGTCTTCTTGTACTCCTCAGGACCAGCCGCGGCGATCATGTCGATTGGATTGAACACCGCTGCATCGGCTGACAGGAACTCTCGCAACTGTTTCTGGAGTTCGTCCGAAAGATGGGGGACGTGCAGCCCCTGAGACTCGAGAGCGTCGACCGCCAGGATCGCGGGACCCCCGGCATTGGTGATCACCCCAACGTTGCGACCTCGTGGCAGTGGTTGGCTCGACAAAAGCGATGCGACATTGAAGAGTTCCTCTAGCGTGTCGACGCGAATGACACCAGCCTGATCAAAGAGCGCATCCACCGCCGTGTCGAGGCTTGCGAGTGACCCCGTGTGACTCGACGCCGCCCGAGCTCCTGCGGCTGTTCGGCCCGACTTCACGACGACGATCGGCTTCTTCATACCAATGCGCCTGGCGATTCTCGAGAATCGGCGGGGGTTACCAAAGGACTCGAGGTAGAGGAGAACGACATCAGTGTTCGGGTCCTCTTCCCAGTACAGCAGCAAGTCGTTGCCTGAAACGTCCGCCTTGTTTCCCACCGACACGAACGTCGAGATACCGATACCAAGCTCGGTTGCGTAGTCGAGTATGGCAAGACCTAACGCACCACTCTGGGAGAGCATCGCCACGTTCCCTCGTGGGGGCATGATCGGACCGAACTGACCATCGAGGTTGACAACCGGATCGGTGTTCAGCAGACCCATACAGTTCGGTCCGACCATCCGCATCCCTGCCGTCCTCACGATGTCGAGAATCTCGGCCTCAGCCTCCGCACCGGAACCCCCGACCTCGGAGAATCCGGCGGAGATCACAACGAGCGACCGGACACCCTTCTCCGCACATTCTCTCACGACATCAGCGACATGCTGGGACGGCACAACGATGAAAGCAAGGTCAATCGGTCCCGGTATGTCCTTGACGGAGGCGAAGGTCGGTATCGACCGAACAACCGATGTCCTTGGATTCACCGGATAGAGCGGACCCATGAAGTCCGCGTTGAGGATGTTGTTGAATAGTCGACCGCCGATGGACGCCCTGTTCCTACTCGCACCGATAACGGCGATGGAGTGGGGGTAGAAGAGAGGCATGAGGCTCGCTGCCGTCGAGATCTGCTCAGCCTTACCTTCGGCAGCAAGAACAGAGTCGGACTCTTCTGTTGGGATCTCAACCGTGTAGACACCTTCGTCGATTTCACGGTTGAGTGCGAAACCAGCGTTGCGAAATACCCGCATCATCGCATGGTTATCGGCAAGGAGAAATGCTCTGAAGCGTTCGATCCCGAGCGCACGCGCATATGCGGAGATCCGAAAGACGAGCAACGTACCGATACCCATCCCTTGAAACGAGTCACGAACGGTGAACGCTATCTCCGCGGTCGATGGGTCATCTTCGAGGGCGTTGTACCTACCAACGCCTACGAGTTCTCCGTCGACGATCCCGATGAATGCCATGTCGGCCTTGTAGTCGACCTGGGTGAATGTCTTGAGCTCGTCCGCGTCGAGTTCACGTTTGACACGAAAGAACCGGAAGTAGCTGCTCTGTGTCGACATGTTCTGGACGAATTCCTGCAGGGCGTCGGAATCCTCGGGAACGATCGGTCGGATCCTGATCGTTCCGCCGTCCTTGAGCACGGCATCCTGTTCCCATTCGGCCGGGTACCGCTCTGGCGGGTCGGTGATGGTTGTCGAAACGGTGGTCGTTGCCATGTGCTCTCTTTCGCTACAACCCCGATTCTGGCACCTCCCTGTGCCCCCGTGGAATCGAGGGCACAGGAAACGTTTCGACGAGTGGGCAGGAGATCAAGCGCAGCACGCCACCTCTGATGCCTGTTGTTGGTCCGGGGTCGCCTCGAGAACCGTGTAATACTCCCACTTCTCGCCATCAGGACCCGTTGCCCACACCTTGTCCTGTTTGGCATAGCAGCACGAAACTTCGGCTTCGGTTTCCGTCGTCAGTTTCGCGTCTTCTAGTCGTTCGATCGCTCGACCCACTGCAGCGGTGTCAGATACCTCAACGCCAAGATGGTTGATCGTGCCCCCATCGCTCGACTCGAACAGGACGAGTTTCAGAGGTGGGACTGCAACGGCAAAGTTCGCGTATCCCGGCTTCTCTTTCACTGGGGGAACACCAAGCAGCTTCGTGTAGAAATCAACGGATGATTCGAGATCCGTGACGTTGAGTGCTAGCTGCACCCTTCCCGTGGTTGGGACTTCGGCTTGTGACATGACATCGCTCCTTTATATAGACATCTGTCGATACGACTATAACCGAACATAGACAGTTGTCTATGTGAAATGTATACTCATCGCATGGACGCCTGCTGCTCCCCCGTATGTTGTGAACCGCTCAGCGAAGCGGATGCCCTCGAGATGGCCACAAGACTCAAGGCGCTTGCCGATCCGACACGTTTGCGACTGTTCAGCCTCGTTGCTTCACAGGAACAGCAATGTGCGTGTGATCTCACCGAACCTCTCCACGTGAGCCAGCCGACCGTGAGCCATCACCTCAAGGTGCTCACCGACGCAGGTCTCCTCAACAGAGAACAGCGCGGCAAGTGGGCGTACTTCTCCGTATCAGCCGAGGCCCTGGAGGACCTCGCCCGGTTCCTGGACCCCGCAGAACTGGTGAGTCAGGCCTGAGTCACAGACCGCTCAACCCGCTGCTCCGAAGGCGATCTCGATCTCCGCGCCACCCGTTGCGGATGTGCCGACACGGATCGTGCCACCTGTGCGTTCCGCCGTCCGCACCACGATGTCGAGACCGAGACCGGTACCACCCGCTCCGCTCTTCCCTCTCGTCATCACGTTGATGTCGCTAAAGCCTGGACCATCGTCGGACACGGTGAAAGCCTGGCCGCCGATACCTCGATTCCGAACGTCGAGCCTGTACCCAACGCCGACAGGCGTATGGGCAAAAACGTTCTCGATGAGAACGTCAACGAGAGCTCCGAGATCTGAGCGAGCAAGCGAAACGGGATGATCACCTTCCTCGATCGTGACCGATGTTGGCCGGTTCTGCTCCTCGGCAAGGATGCGCCAGAAGCCAGCTCTGTGGGTGACCACCTCTCCCAGGTCGACCATTTCAACGGGTGAGGCTCTCACCGAACGCGATCGTGCCGCCTGGATGAGGTCATCAACAGCTCGTTCGAGATCATCGATGTCGGCCTTGAGCTGAACACTCTCCATCGGATCGGACAGCATCTCTGCCTGGAGCCGCAGCGCTGTGAGGGGTGTCCTCAGCCGATGGGACAAATCCGCGACCGATTCCCGCTCCGCCACGAGAAGGGAATCGAGGCGTCCAGCGAGCGTGTTGAACGCCTGGCCCACTTCAGCTATCTCATCAGGTCCACCAGGGGTCACGCGAACATCCAGATCCCCTTCACCCCAGCGATGCGCTGCGTCCGACAGTTCAGTGACAGGCCTCACAACCGATCGCCCGAGTCGGTCGGCCGCGAACATCGCAACGGCGATGAGAAAAACACCAAGACCGCCGAGCATCGCCCATGCAAGGGGTACACCGGCCGTCAGCTCGGCATCGGTCACGAACGCACGGACGACGATCGTTCCACTGGGTCCCGGTGAGTCGGGTACGAGTACGGGAACCAGAACCTCGGCGCCGCCGTCGGATTTCGCAGCGAAGGCCGCCCCCCTCTGTGCTTGTTCTATGTTGGATGACCAGCTCACCGGAGCTCCGACAACCCGCGACTCGGAGAAGATGATGCTGAGACCGATGGGGTTGCCGAACGCGTCGAGAACGGTCTCCACGAGACGTGTGCTGATATCACCGCCCGTGTTCGCACCACCCGATACCGCCAGCACCGCAGCCACGGACTGTGCATCACGTTCTGCACCGGACAGCGCCCTTGTCTGTGCCTGGTTCCTGATGAGAACAGCAACGGGTACAAGAAACGCAACCACGACGAGCGATGCCACGGCAAGACTCAAGAGAGCGAGCCGCTTTCTCATGTAGGGTCGATAAGTTTGATGCCCACCCCATACACGGTCTCGAGATACCGGGGTGCCGCCGCGGTCTCTCCCAGTTTCTTACGCAACCAGGAGATGTGTACATCGACGGTCTTCTCTGAACCGCCGTACGGCTGACGCCAGACCTCGGCCATGAGCTGGCGCTTTGAGACGACGATACCCACACGTTCGGCGAGATACACGAGGAGATCGAACTCCTTGGGGCTCAGCTGCAACGCTGTGTTCTCGAGCGTCGCGATGCGAGAACCGGAATCGATCCGTAGATCACCAACGATGATGGCGGGTGCCGCACCATTGCTCGCTGATCGTCTGAGAACTGCTCGCAAACGCGCCTCGAGTTGCTCGACCGAGAACGGCTTCACGAGGTAGTCATCCGCACCTGCGTCAAGCGTGCGGATCACGTCTGTGTCCTCGCTCCTCGCTGTAGCAACGATGACGGGCACATCTGTGACTGCTCTGATCATCTTCAGCAACTCAGCTCCATCGAGATCGGGCAGACCCATATCCAACACAACCACGTCCGGGGAGGTAGCAACGATCCGTTGGAGACCATCGAGCGCTGTTGCAGCGCCCTCGACCTCGTATCCCTTTCCAGCGAGAACATGCGCCATGAGTTCACGGATACGCTGGTCGTCTTCGATGATCACAACTGAAGCCATACGAACAATTAAACAGATGGTGGACGCCTTAGCAACTCCTTAACATCCTGTTGGAAACGTCACAACCCGAGGGACTGCACGATGGCATCAATGCGGCAGAGACTCCTCCTGGTCGCCGGCTGGGTTACAGCAGCCGTCGGCTCGGTACTTGTCGCCTCTGGCGCAGTGACGGTAGCGGGTGGGCAGGTTCTTGACCGTCCCCTGAGACCACTCACTGCTGCAGAGGTTGCAGCGCTCCCTGTCGTGCAAGTGGACTCGTCTGTAGATTTCGAGCCCCAAGCCTCCGGCGGCCTCGATTCGACCACCGGTGAGTCCACCGACGGGAGCGACACAGTCGAGCCCGGCTCACAAGAGCCGGATGCGACCGGGGGGAGCACCGCAGATCCCGAGGATCTACGGAGTGTCAACCTTGATGATCCTGATGAGGTGGGGACTGTGCGCATAGCCACCGTAGAAGGAGGTAAGGCGGCGTTCGTTGTCATGCACGGCGATCTCATCTTGCTCTGGGCAACACCCTCTCCAGGTTTCGTAGCCGACACGCGATCAGCTGACGACACCTCTATTGCTGTCCTGTTCTCGTCGAACCTCAAGGTGTGGAGCGTTCAAGCAACACTTAGGGATGATGGGATCGAGGTTGTCAGCCGCACCGAACCACAGAGCTGAAGGTCACCTACCGATCACGCCAGCGATACGAGCTCCAGCATCGATTGATCGAAATAGTCGGCATCGCCATCGGGCATGATGATCGCTCTCGTGGGCCCGAGCTGCGCCACGAAATGGGCATCGTGGCTCACAAGGATGACGGTCCCCTCGTATCGTTGGAGTGCCATGAGAAGTGCCTCTTTCGCCTGCGGATCGAGGTTGTTGGTCGGCTCATCGAGGAGCAGCACGTTGTGTCTGCCAACGACGATTCTCGCCAGTGCGAGCTTCGTGCGCTCCCCACCTGACAATGTGCCAGCCTCCTGATCGATCTTGTCTGCAAGGAGAAAGAGTCCAAGTATCCCCCGCAATTCACGATCGGGAAGCCCTGAGACCTCCTTCATGTGTTCAAGCACACTACGGGTTGGATGGATGTCCTCGTGCTCTTGTGCGTAGTACCCAACAGAAACCCGATAGCCGATGTCGACCTCACCGAGGTCGGGTGTCTCGACGCCAGCAAGGATGCGCAGGAGGGTGGTCTTGCCTGCACCGTTGAGTCCCATGATGATCAGCCGATCGCCCCGGTCGATGATCACGTCGACGTCAACGAACACCACATTGTGCCCATACGCCTTGGCAAGGTTTTCCGCTCGCAACGGAATCTTGCCCGATGGTTCCGGCTGAGGGAAAGTTACATTGATCGCACGGTTCTCCCTGGCTGTCTCGACGAGCCCTGCCTGCATACGCTCCACCCGCGTCTCCCACGAACTCGCTCGTCGCGCCATCTTGGCTGTTGAACCTTTGAACCGTCGGATCCCCTCTTCGAGTCGAGCGATCTCAGCATCTTGACGCTTTCGTTCTGCCAGACGTTGTTCATGGCGACGCTCGCGCTCGGTCACGTAGAACGAGTAGTTGCCCCGATACGGCTCGACCGTCCCATCACCGGCGGCAAGCACCGATGTGATCGCCGCATCGAGCAACGGGAGGTCATGGCTCACAAGCAGCACCCCTCCCGAATAGTCCGCAAGGAACTGCATCAGCCAAGCCTTTGCGTCGAGGTCCAGATGGTTGGTCGGCTCATCCAGGATCAGCGTCTCCGTGTCGGCGAACAGGATGCGTGCGAGTTCGACACGTCTGCGCTGGCCCCCCGACATCGTTGCTACCGGCTGATCGAGTTCACCCATACCGATGCCTAACCCTGCTGCGAAGCGCTTCGCCTCAGCCTTGGCCACGTACCCGCCCTTCGATGTGAACTCGTCGTCGAGGCGAGAAAAACGATGGATGAGGCGATCACGTTCTTCGTCGGTTGCATCCTCCATCGCAAGACGGGTTGCCTCCATCGTGCGCTCTATCGCACCGATGTCACGTGCCGTCAGTATCCGTTCGAGTGCCGACTCATCGTCGACCTCAGCAATGGGTACCTCCTGGGCGAGGTACCCGATCTTGCCCGCACGTGTGACGTTGCCAACTTTCGGCTGCCCGCCTTCGGCGAGGACACGCATCAGAGTGGTCTTTCCAGCGCCATTGGGACCGACCAGCCCAACTTTGTCGCCCTTCTGCACACTGAAGGAAACATCGCTGAGAAGGGTGCGGGCACCAGCTTCGATGGTGACATTTCGAACAAGGAGCATGCGCGTTGCCTTTGGTACAGGGGTTGGGGTTCGGGAACGATACCCCGTACTCCAGGGAATCGTTCTACTCGGCCCGGTCGACAGGCTGGAAGGACAGCGTCTTGTCGTAGCTCTCAACGAACGCAAGTACGTCCGAAGAAGGAAGAGGCTTGGCCACAAGATACCCCTGCACCCGATTACAACCGAGAGCACGCATCGTCGAAAGCTCCTCCTGGGTCTCTACACCCTCAGCGATCACCTCGAGATCGAAACATCGAGCTATGGAGATGATCGAGTCAGCGATCGCAACTGATTCCGGCCGCCGGTTGGCCTCTCGGACGAATGAGTCATCGATCTTGAGGGCCCCGATCGGCAGACTCTGGATCTGACGAAGCGACGAATATCCCGTGCCGAAGTCATCGATCGACACCTTGACACCCATGTCAGCGAGTCTCTCTATCGCCCGCCCTGCACGCTCTGATTCCTGGGTTAGGGTTCGCTCAGTCACCTCGACCTCGAAGTGTCTGGGATCGAGGTCGGCAGCGGCGAGTGCGATAGCGATCATCTCAACGAGATTGGCATCACGAAAGAGCCTGTCCGATGAGTTCACGGCAACACGCATGGGTCTCATGCCCTTATCGATCCACGAGCGCATGTCGAGACACGCTTCGTTGATGAGCCACTCGCTCATGGTGATGATCATGTCTGATTCTTCAGCGAGAGGAATGAACTGGCCTGGCATCATTCGACCCCGTTCCGGGTGCTCCCAACGAATCAGCGCCTCGAGACCCACGACGACACCTCTGGCGATATCGACTTTTGGCTGGTACTCGATACGCAACTGATCGCCAGCGTCGATGGCGGTTCTGAGATCCTCCATGATCGCCATGCGATCCGATGTGCGGTCTCGAAGGGCTCGTGTGAAGTACTGGTAAGTGTTCCTCCCGGCTGCCTTCGATTGGTACATTGCCGTGTCAGCACCCTTCACGAGATCCTGATATGTATCGCCATCGAGGGGATACACGGCGATCCCGATCGACGTCGTGATGACAACTTCCCTGTTCCCGATCTGATACGGCGTCCCGATCGTCTTGAGGATCTTCGTGGCAACCTGCCCTGCGTCCTCAACACGCTGCCCGCCCTCAAGGATCACGGTGAATTCGTCCCCACCAAGACGGGCGACCGTATCCGTTTCACGCAAGCAGGCAACGAGGCGAGACGAGATCTGTCTGAGGAGTTCGTCTCCGATCGCATGGCCAAAGCGATCGTTGACGTCCTTGAACCCATCGATGTCCAGGAACATGACGGTGACGAGTCCACCTTCTCTCCGGGCGCGCGCTATGGCGCTATTGAGTCTGTCCTGGAAGAGGGTTCGATTGATGAGGCCTGTGAGTTGGTCGTACTGGGCTAGATAGCCGAGCCGCCTATCGGAGCTGCGTCGCTTGAGGTACACGAAGCCCAGCACCGCAGCGCTGACAACGGTCAATCCAGCGAGAGCGGCGAGAATCAGCATGAGCGGTGAGGAGGATGCACCATGACACTCTTTCGGCACGCAGCGTCCGTGAGTAAAGGGATTGCCTACGCTCGCCCACACCCGGATGTACGATGGGGAGCGAAAGATCTCAACCTGGAGGGCGCATGACGTTTTGGAATCTGTTCTTCCTGTTCCTCATCTTCGTTCCACTCACGATCCTGTGGGTGTTCACCCTCATCGACCTAGCACGACGCGACGACGTCTCGGGACTTGCCAAGGCACTTTGGGCCATCGCTGTCGTCTTTCTTCCCCTCCTTGGAATGGTCTTCTACTTCATCACGAGACCCGATGACACTGCCATGCCAATGGATCCGGCCACCCGTTATGCAGAGGAACAGGCAGCAACGCTCAGCGATGAACGAATCGCCCAGATACAGAAGCTGTCGGACCTCCACGACTCCGGTGCCATCACAGATGAAGAATTTTCGACCATGAAGACAAGGATCCTGGGCTGATCATGAAAGTCTTCGGAGTGTCTGTCGAGTTTCTTCTGGCGATAGCCATCAGCGGCACCATCTTCTTGCTCTGGGCTGCATCGTTCATCGACCTGACACGACGTCGCGACCTTCCGATCATCAAGAAGGCGATGTGGGCTGCGCTTGTCATCTTCACAGGACACGTCGGAGTGTTGATCTACTTCGCCGTACGCCCGATCAGACCGCCGTACGGGAAAGGCATCCGTCACACGGTCGATCACTCTTCCATCCTCGTGTCCGAGATCGAGCGTCTCCATGCAGAGCACAGCGATGGGAACCTCACCGATGAGGTGTACCTCGCGGCGAAACGAGACCTTCTCGGAGTGCCCGCGTCGTGACAGTGCCATCTCGCCAGAAACATGGTGCCCGGGGCGGGACTTGAACCCACACATCCTTTCGGATAGCGGATTTTAAGTCCGCCGCGTCTGCCGATTTCGCCACCCGGGCTTGTTGTCACGAGAATACCGTACAGCCAACTTCGCTCAGCACTCTGGACTTGCGTATTCTTGGGGCAATCGAAGAAGGAGTCCTTTGGTGAATGTCTTCCCTCCTGAGAAGATCCGCAACGTCGCTCTTGTTGGTCACTCCGGTGCTGGCAAGACGACCCTTGCGGAAGCTCTCCTGTTCCGTGCCGGTGCGATCGGAAGAATCGGAACGGTTGAGGCGGGGAATACCGTCACAGATTACGACCCTGAGGAACATGCCCGCCAGATGACCGTCACCATGGCAATGGCTCCCTTCGAGTGGCTCGGCTACAAGATCAATCTCATCGACACACCGGGGTACGCGGATTTTTCTGGGGATGTTCACGCTGCTCTGCGCGTCACGGACCTCGCCGTATTCGTCGTAAGTGCGGTCGAGGGCGTTGAGGTGCAGACAGAGTATGCATGGAGGATCGCCGAGAAGCTCCAGGTCCCGCGCATGATCTTCATCAACAAACTCGACAAGGAACGTGCATCGTTCGAGCGGACGCTCAAAGAGCTTCGCGACAGGTTCGGCGCAGGTATCGCACCGATCGAACTGCCGATCGGCTCTGAGGCGAGTTTCCGCGGGGTTGTTGGGCTCTTTCGTGACAAGGCCTACGTGTACGACTCCGGCTCCGCCGAGGTTGTCGATATTCCCCAGGAGATCGCTGACAAAGAGCATGAGGTTCACGACAACCTCGTGGAAGGGATCGTGGTTGCAGACGACGATCTGCTCGAAGGCTACCTGGAAGGAACGATTCCGAGTGTGCAGGAGCTCGAGGCCACCATGGCTCTCGGCATCGCGAACGCAACGGTCTTCCCCGTTGTATGTGGCTCTGCGACCGGCCCGATCGCCGTTGACCGGCTCGCTGATTTCATCGTCGAGATCGGGCCGTCACCCCAGGATCGACCGCCTGCAAGAGTTCTCGCAGGCGGTGAGGAAATCGAGATAACAAAGGACCCTGACCAGGAACCCCTCGCCTTCGTATTCAAAACACTCGCCGATGCGTATGTCGGACAGATCTCGTTGATGAAGGTCATGTCGGGCACGCTGAAGCCAGAGACACACCTCACCAACGGCCGGTCCGGTCAGGACGAACGACTCGCCAAGATCGCGACGATGTTCGGCAAGGAAACAACACTCGTGTCGGCCGCACCAGCCGGAGATATCATCGCCGCTGCGAAGCTGCTGGACACCAAGACCGGCGATACGCTCGCCCCGAAAAACGCCCCGGTCACGGTCCCAGGCATCGACAGACCCCAACCCGTACTCGCAACCGCGATCGTTGCACGGACCCAGTCAGACGACGACAAGCTGTCAACCTCCCTCCAGCGGATCATCGATGAGGATGCATCCTTGAAGGTCGAACAGAACCAGGAGACCCATCAGACCCTCCTCAGCGGTCTTGGCGAAACGCATCTCCTGATTACCCTTGAGAAGCTCGACCGAAAGTTCGGTGTCCAGGTCGACCAAGTGCCGGTGAAGGTTGCGTACAGGGAAACGATCACCGCAACCGCGGATGCCGATGGGAAACACAAGAAGCAGTCGGGCGGTCATGGGCAGTACGGCGTATGCCATCTCATCCTTTCGCCCCGTCAGCGGGGCGCTGGTTTCGAGTTCGTGGACAAGGTCAAGGGCGGCAGCATCCCAAGACAGTTCATTCCCGCCGTCGAGAAGGGCGCGATCGAGACGATGGAGAACGGAGGATCCCACGGCTACCCAGTCGTGGATATCCAGATCACCGTCGACGATGGGAAGTACCACGCCGTCGACTCCTCCGAGATGGCGTTCAAGCTCGCCGCGCGTGCAGGTTTCAGAGAGGCGTTCGACCGTGCAAATCCCATCGTTCTCGAGCCGGTATCGAAAGTCGCCATCACTGTTCCGAATCAGTATCAGGGTGACGTCATGGGGGATATCGCCGCTCGCAGGGGTGCTGTGCAGGGCTCACAGACGGCGTCCGACGGTTCCCAGACGATCGAGGCAGATATCCCATCGAGCGAGATTCTTCGATACGCGATCGATCTGAGATCGCTGACCAACGGCTGGGGCAGGTTCACCGCAGAACTCGACCACTATCAGGAGCTCCCCTCGCATCTGGTCGCCAAGGCCATGGCAGCTGCCAAGGAATAACTATGTCAGTCGATCGCCTGGAGCAGTTCCCTAGCGAGTCCGTCGAGCAGGTCCCTCTCGGAGATACGGAGGCCACTGATATCGCAACGTGTCATGATGCTGTGAGCAATGACCGCTCCAGCCAGGATGACTCTGGCCCTCTTCGGATCGAGAGAAGGGATCATCTCGGTCTCAGCGATCGTGAGCGTGGAAAGTTCCTCGATGAGATCAGAGATCACGGCGAGGGAAATATACGACCCGTCAACGACCGAGCGATCGTACATCTCCAGATGCATCGCCATCGCTGAGAGATTGGTCAGCGTACCCGCCACACCGATCGCTTGATCTACGGGGCCGACCAACGCAACCTGACCGAATGCTCTATCTGTGTGAGCTCGCATCGCGTCGAGGACGTCCGGTGCCACCGGACGGTCGGCTACGAAGGCGTCGGTCAACCGGACGGAACCTATGTCAATACTCGTTGCGTAGGTAACAGATTCATAGCCGACGACGACCTCAGTGGAGCCACCTCCGATATCGATCACGAGCTTCCGGTCCGAAGGGTACGACTCAATGGTCGCACCGAAGAAGGCAAGGCTCGCTTCGGTGGCTCCATCAATGATGACGGGTCGGACACCCAGCGCGTTATCTATCGCGATCATGAGCTCTTCACCGTTGGCGGCATCGCGTGACGCAGACGTCGCGACCGCCTTCAGCAATTCCACAGGGTGACTTGCGATCACATCGGCGTATCGGCTAATCACATCGAGTGTACGTTCCACTGCGTGCGGATCGAAGGTACCCGTAGCTTCGATCCCGGAGCCAAGCCCCGTGACCGTGACATCGCGCTCAAGCTCTACCCCCGTCCGATCGAGGACGAGCAGGCGCAGGGAGTTCGATCCGATGTCGATGGCCGCAACTGTCATCGGGGTTCAACCCAGGCTGGATTGCGTTCCATCCCGGTCTCGTTCGCGATCACACACGGCGCGGTACACGCAAGAGGCTCGATCCGCTCTGCGACATCTTCACCGACAGGGTTGTCATTGCCGGCGGCCGTGTCGGCGTAGTGAGCGTGGAGACACTTGACACCACCCGACGACCCAGCGACACCTCCGCTGGGCTTCGGACCATCCCAGTCGTCTGGGATCAAGGCGCTTCGCTCGCTCTCATATCGCTGCATGGCTGCGGCGTGCTGCTCGGCGACCAGCGCGTTGGACTCGATCAGAGCATCAGCAGCTCTCACTCCGCCCGATGACTCGATGCGCGAGACCCTGAGCCTCGCGAGTGGACAGGTCAGCCAGAACATGGTGGGGAACGGCGTACCGTCCTCCAGGAGTGGTGGCACGTCGATCACGACGGGAAGTCCGAGATGACACCGCGTACGGACGTCGACCCTGGACCTTACCGAGCGGTCGATCTGGATCTCAACGATCGACCGGTCATCCATCGCCGGTTGAGATGTCATTCCCCGTGACGAAATCCCAGATCGTCTGCAGGAGCGACCGATCATCCGTCGCTGCGACCACGGGATCTGCGGTCGGAACAGTGGCGAAGGGTTCGTCGGGTGTGAGCACGACATACCCGATCTCACCGGGACGGACGAAGCCGTATTGCTCCCTAGCGATACGCTCAATCTCCTGTTCCGAGAACAAGGCGTCGACGTCTGCGGCGAGCTCTGCGTTGTCGGTCTGGAGGACCTCAAGACGTGTTTGTGCGGCATTCACAGCGTTCTCGCGTTCCAGGTAGTCTCGTACAGGCAGCACACCAGTTGCTACGAGACCCAGCGCCACAAGCAACACCACAAAGATGAGCGACCCGATCCTCGACCGTCTCGCACGTGGACGCCGCCGCTTCCCTGTCGATTGCGGGGGAGCAAGCGTGTCAGTCATAGACGGACCTTGAATCGATCCCAGCCAGCGAACCGTGCCTCGCTCCCGAGGCGTTCTTCGATGCGTAGGAGCTGATTGTACTTTGCGGTCCTCTCACCCCTGGCCGGGGCACCCGTCTTGATTTGACCAGCATTCGTTGCGACGGCCAGATGAGCGATGAACGAGTCCTCCGTCTCACCTGATCGATGGCTGACCATCGAACCGAAACCGTTACGTTCAGCGAGATCCATAGTCGCCAACGTCTCGGAGAGTGTTCCGATCTGGTTCACCTTGATGAGGATGGCGTTGACAGCGCTCAACGCAACGGCCTTTGCGAGGAGATCGACATTCGTTACGAGGAGATCGTCGCCGACGATCTGAACCCGCGAGCCGAGCGTGTCCGTCATGACCTGCCACCCGTCCCAATCAGCTTCGTCGAGGCCGTCTTCAACCGAAACGATGGGATAGTCGCTTACCAAACCGGCGAGGTGATCCACCATCTCACCGGACGTAAGCGTCGTGCCAGAGAGGGCATAGCCGGCGTCGTCGTACATCTCAGACGCTGCGACGTCGAGGGCGATTGCTATGTCCTGACCTGGTGTGTATCCGGCCGATTCAATCGCCTGGATGAGCACCTCGAGAACCTCTCGATCACCGGGAAGATCCGGAGCGAAGCCCCCCTCGTCACCGACGTTGGTCGCAAGACCCTTTTCTGAAAGCACCGACTTCAGCGAGTGGTATACCTCGGTTCCCGCTCGCAATGCGTCGCTGAATGTCGGCATCCCTCCCGGGACGATCATAAATTCTTGGGTGTCGATCGAATTCGCGGCATGGGCTCCACCGTTGACAACGTTGAAACACGGTGTCGGTAGCGTCCGCGCAGCAGTGCCGCCAAGGTAACGATACGTAGGCAATCCCACGCCTGCGGCAGCGGCACGGGCCGTTGCCAGAGAGACAGCGAGAATCGCGTTCGCACCGAGTTTCGCTTTGTTCGGTGTCCCATCGAGATCGAGCATGATCTGATCGATCGTCTCCTGACGGGTTGCATCCTGACCGACGACCATTGGGCCGATCGTATCGACGACGTTCGACACGGCACCCAGCACACCCTTGCCACCGTAGCGTTCGCCTCCGTCGCGCAGTTCCACGGCCTCGAGAGCACCTGTTGAGGCTCCTGACGGAACGATCGCTCTTCCGAATCCGCCGCCCGCAAGGGTCACCTCTGCTTCGACCGTTGGATTGCCGCGAGAATCAAGGACCTCACGCGCGTGAACTCTCGTAATGGTGGTCGATGCTGTCGTCATGATTCACCGAGGGTAGACCGACACGTGCGCTGGTCGATGCATTGTCCTACGACAGGGTCTCCTTTGCATTCTCCCACGCGTTCTCGAGCATCTCGTTCGATGCCTCGCGCATGGATGTGCCTGTGCTTATGAACGCTTCCTCCATGAGTCGAAAACGTTGCATGAAACGATCGACCGATCCGCGAAGCGCTACCTCCGGATCGACACCAAGATGACGTCCGATGTTGACGGCGGAGAAGAGGACGTCTCCGAGCTCGCTAGCAACCGCTTCAGCATCCGAACCAGCCTCGACGAGTTCATCGATCTCACCGCGCAACACGTCTACGACGTCTTCGATATCGCTCCAATCGAAGCCAACGCTTCTCGCGCGGTTCTGCACTTTCGTCGCTCTAGCGATCCCTGGCATCCCAACGGGTACATCGTCCATGAGGCTTGTGCGACCCTTCTCCTTCTGCTTGAGCTCTTCCCAGTTGGCAAGTACCTCGTCGGCGTCTTCAACCGACACATCTCCGAATACGTGCGGATGACGTGCCACGAGCTTGCGTCGTATCCCCTCAGCAACTTCGTCGACGTCGAACGCTCCGGCCTCCGATGCAAGCGTCGCGTGAAACACGACCTGAAGCAGCAGATCACCGAGCTCCTCCTCGACCTCTGCATATGCACCGAAGTCCGCATCGCCCTCAGGTGCCCCAACCGGGAGCGATGCGATCGCGTCCGCCGTTTCGTAGGCTTCCTCCACGAGGTGTGTGAGCAGTGTGTGATGGGTTTGCTTCTTATCCCAGGGACAGGTCTCGCGCAAGATCCTGTTCGTAGCGATCAATCCGAGAATCCCCGAGGACGACGCTGGAACGAAGACCGTCGTTCGCGATCCGCCGGCGTATCTCGCCAGTGCGGCAGCCGTCGTCACCTCAACGACTTCATCATCGTCTCCGAGGGCATCGAGTATCGTGATCGGCGCCTCCGGGTCGAGTGTGCGCGTCAGGGCCAGAGACACATCCGATGCGCGAAGCGGCGAATCTACCTGGGTAATCAGCGTGGGGATATGAAGCGGGAGAGGGTCGGGTAGGTCCCGCGCATCGAGTACCTGGACACCGTCGGTGATGGGATCGATAGAAACAGCGATGTAAGCGAGATCGAGGAACGACAGCCCTGGATATACATCGACGGCTATCCCGATCTCGCGGCACCTGGCAACGATCATTCCAACGGCCCGTTCGCCAACCACTGCACTTCCTGGCACGGCGTACACGACCCGTCGGCGGGATGCGGCGACGATAACTCTCTCAGCTATCGCTTCATAGACTTCATCGAACTCGGGAAGCGTGTCGTACAGATCGTCGCAAGTGGTGACATCGCGCTGTGTTGCGATCGCTGCAGCTGTTGGATGATGTGTCGTCCGGAGCACCACGGTTGCATCGAGGTCGAGCAAAATCGATTTCGCATCGGCTGCGAGGCGGTCGATCCCCGCCGGACCTAGCCCAACGATGCTCACCTGCGCTGTGGAAGCCATGTCAAGGTGATGCGGGAGGTGGAAGGATCCCATCGCTCGTAGAAACCCATTCTCCGATTTGTGATCGGACATCGATACTCGACTCTGCAAGCGTGTCGTTGAGCCATGTCGTCCACTCAGCGTCAAGAACCGATGCTGGCATCCAGAGAGCGGGATCTTCGGCGAAGGCTTCGAACGTTGCTGGTGTTTCGCGCGAGTCCACGAGGATCACGTGCCATCCGAGTCGCGACTGGACCGGAGCCGTGACCTCGCCGACCGGTGCCGTGGACAGAACCGTTCTGAACGGATCGCCGAGTGAGCTCGGGTTCAGCGGACATGGAAACGCACCACCCGGAGACTGGGTATCGAGCGAGACCTCAGCTACCAGATCTGAAAATCCCTCGCCGCTTTCGATCCGACCTTGTACAACCTCGGCCTCGGCTTCGGTTGCGAGCACGATGTGCCTGGCACACGCCTGAACAAGGAGATCCCGATCCTCCTCCCAGACGCTTGTGATGATCTCGGGATCCTGAGCGAGTTCCTCCTGAACACTTCTTCTCGTGAGCAACTGCACTGCCACGAGCTCCACGGCACTCTCAGAGAGCTCTGAGTTCTCCGAGATAGACCGAAGGACATCTGTCTCCTGGGGTGTGGCGCTCTGAACGAAGGCATCGATCGATTGCTTGGAGTCCAGACCGGCCAAACCAAAATCCTGCTCGGCACCCGTGACCATCGCCTCGGTGAAGATCGCGTTCAGCAACAGGTTCCGAAAGTTTGGGCCGGGGATGACCGGACCATCGAGTGGTTCCGTCGAAAGGGAGAGCACTTTCTCATCGGAGATGTCGCTCCCGTTCACCGTTGCAGCGATCCCTGCGCTACTACAGCTTGCGAGAATCAAGCCGAGAGCGACGAGCAGAGGGGTGAGTCGGTGTGAACGTTTCATGAGTCTGGCCACATTGTACGGAGGAACCGGGTAATCATCGTTGCCGGCGACTCCTCGGGTGAGGGCAGATACAGGGTCGACCCACGCAGAAGCGCTCCGCGGGCGATCCGCTCGAGGCGTACCTCTTGAGATGCTTTCATCGTCACCGGTTCGATTCTCACCTCCCTCCGATTCTGAACGATCTCGGTGATACCGATACGTAGGGCTTCGACTCTGAGTTCGGCAACATCGATGAGCCGCTGCGCGTTGTCCGTTAGGGGACCAAAACGGTCCTCCCATTCCGCGACGACATCTGCAACGGCCTCTGCGGTTATGGCAGCCGCAAGCCGACGATACGCCTCGAGCCTGGCCTCTACACCTGGTACGTAGCTATCCCTGAGGTGAGCGTCCACCATGAGGTCGATCCGGATGGGAGCAGGTTCGTCGACGATCGGGCTCTCGCCTCGAAGGTCTTTCACGGCATCGGCGACGAGTTCGGTGTAGAGATCGAAGCCGACGGCCGCGATGTGCCCTGACTGGGTCTCGGACAGGATGCTGCCAGCTCCTCGTATCTCGAGATCCCGCATTGCAAGCTCGAATCCTGAACCGAGCTCAGCGAACTGGCCGATCGCCTCGAGTCTGCGATATGCTGTTTCTCCGAGTCGTTCCTCGGTCGGATGAAAGAGATAGGCATAGGCCCTCTGGCTAGACCGCCCCACTCGGCCCCTCAACTGATAGAGCTGGGCGAGGCCGAGTCTGTCAGCCCGTTCAACGATGAGCGTATTGACCTGGGGGATATCAAGTCCTGACTCGATGATGGTTGTCGCCACGAGGACGTCGAACTCCCGGTTCCAAAAGTCGAACATAACCTGCTCGAGTTGTCCCTCGCTCATCTGACCGTGGGCAACGCCGATCCGGGCGTCCGGTACGAGTTCGCGGAGGCGCACTACAGCGTGGTCGATCGATTGCACTCTGTTATGTACGTAGTACACCTGACCCTCACGAAGCATCTCCCTGCGGATTGCCGCCGATACGGCGTTCTCATCGTACGGGCCGACATACGTGAGAATCGGATGACGGTCCTGGGGAGCGGTCCGGATACTGGAAACCTCGCGAATACCGGTCAAAGCCATTTCGAGCGTACGCGGGATCGGTGTTGCGGTGAGTGTGAGTACATCGACACTCGACCGGAGCTCTCTGAGAGTGTCCTTGGCAGACACACCGAATCGTTGTTCCTCATCGATGACGACAAGACCCAGGTTCGGGAACACGATGTCGTCGCTGAGAAGTCGGTGCGTTCCAACCACGATGTCGACGCTGCCATCACCGATGCCCTGGATCACCTGTTTCTGCTGTCTGGCGGTGAGGAACCTCGACAGCATCTCGACTCGAACCGGATACGGGTCAAAACGATCCTCGAAGGTGGCGAAGTGTTGCTGTGCAAGCAGCGTGGTCGGGACGAGCATCACAGCCTGTTTGCCGTCCTGAACGGCCTTGAACATTGCCCTGATCGCTACCTCCGTCTTCCCGAAGCCGACGTCGCCGAAAATGAGACGATCCATCGGACGCTCGGCCTGCATATCGGTCTTGACATCGATGATGGCCTGCATCTGGTCAGGTGTTTCCTCAAACGGAAACGCCGCTTCGAACTCGCCTTGCCAGGGTGTGTCGGGGGCGAACGCATGCCCGGGTGCGGCTGCCCGCTTTCGATGAAGCGCTACCACCTGGTCAGCGATGACGGCGACCTCCTTGCGGATGCGTGCTCGCGTCTGGCCCCACTCTGCCCCACCCATACGTGACAATCGCGGTGACTCCCCTCCCGTGTATCGGGTGACAGCCGCCAGTTGATCCGTCGGAACGTACAAGCGGTCTTCACCTGCGTACTCGACGAGGAGGTAGTCCCTCTCGACTCCGGCGATCTCTCGATGGACGAGACCCGAAAATCGTCCGATACCGTGGTGGTGATGGACGACGAAGTCTCCAGGGTTCAGATCCCTGTAGGCGTCAGCAGTCTGACGGCGCGTACCCCGGCGCGCCGTGCGATGTGCGCGTCTGCGTCCGGCAACCTCGCGTTCCCCGACAACACCGAACCCGAGCGCAGGGAATACGAACCCATTGTGGATTCCAACCGGCGTCACCGCCGCGGACAGCGATTCCACCGTCGTCACCACAGGAAGGTCCGCACCGTGCTCTCCGAGGACGGAGGCGACTCGATGAGCTGCTGCTGCGCCGTCCATCGCAACGATGATGTCGACCGATCGCGTCTTCCACCGGTTGATCGCATCGGCAACCGACTCGGGATCACCCGCAACAGCATCAAGGGATCGAATCTCGTAGCTCTCATCGCCTGGGCCTCGTGGATGGGGAGGCGACTCCAGAACCCGGTCAGCCACCGCTCCGAGGTCTAGCGGAAGGTAGAGCGGAGGGTGCGCGCCCGCATCAGGGCTGTCTGATCCCCAGGTACCCGCAAGCGCGGATGCGAGATCGGCTTCTTCGGTAATCAAGTCTGATGCTCGCTCCGCACATCGGGCAGGATCGAATACGACAACGGGACCGGCAAATTCATCGATCGCCATCCTCGGTGCAGCGAGCCACGGGAGCCAGGACTCCATCCCCTGGAAGGTCACACCCTCCATCATCCTGTCCCACCGGTCAGAAGCCCATGGGGCATCAGCAAGTAGCTCCTTCGCCCGAGTACGAATACCCTCGTCGAGGATCACTTCCCTGGCAGGGAATATCTGTACGCTGTTGAGCTCCTTCTCGGAGCGCTGTGTCGCAGGGTGATACGTTCTGATCTCGTCGAGTTGATCTCCCCAGAAATCGAGACGTATGGGCGAATCGGCATTCGGAGGAAAGATGTCGATGATCCCGCCACGCACAGCCACGTCACCCCGCGCCTCGGCTCGGTCTGTCCTGGCGTAGCCAATCTCGACGAGACCCCTAACCACTGTATCGAAGTCATAGGTCGATGATCGTTGGAGGGTCATCGGCGAAACCGTCGATGGAGATACGCGTTGTGTGACAGCTCGCACGGAAGCAACAACCGCGAACGGTTCATCGGATCGTAGCCGGGAGCGTGCTTCGATTCGTCTTGCCATGGTGACGACGTTCGGAGACACGTGCTCGAACGGGAGCGTCTCCCATGCCGGCATCTGGATCACCGCCTCGGTGAACAGTGCCAGATCCTCTGTCAGTTCCTCGGCTTCTCTCTCCCCCGCCACGATGGCGAGCATCGGTCCATCTGCATGGCGCTCGATGGCGGCAAGCACGATGGCGCGCGCCGAGGGAGGCACCACAACGCGACCAGGAATCTGAGGGTCGAGGTTGCGATCCCACCGATCGACAAGCGAGGACAATGGCGCAGGCACAATGAATCATCGTACTGCGCTGCTGCACTCAGTCGCTCGTCAGCAGACCCTCCGACCGGAACCATGCAACTGTCCTTTCGAGAGTGTTGGTCCATGGTCGGTAGTCGATTCCCAACTCCCTGCTTGCAAGCGTTCCATCGAAGCGGTGTCCGTGGAGCAGTGTGTCGATCAACGCCACACATATCCCGGAATCTGGGCGAACCGCCGACATCAGTTTCGCTACCGGGCGCCCGACGAACCTGGCCGTCCTCGCACCAAGCCATCGCGGGTCGATCGCCTTGCCCGTTGCCACTGAAAGCATCTCAACGGCTTCAGTCATGCGCATGGCGGGAGTTGACAAGATGTAGCGCGAACCAGCGATGCCGCGAGTCGCCGCGGCGATGTGACCATCCGTGCAATCCTCGATGTCGACGATCGACAAGAACGCGTCAACCAACACGGGCCGACGTGCCTGTAGGACCTTGAGGAGGATCTCGGCCGAACCCATGGACCGCCCTGGACCTTGTACCGACGAGGGATTGACAGCCACGAAGTCCACGCCGCATCGTTCGGCCTCCGCGAATCCAGCAATCTCGGCAAGGTACTTCGACCGCGCATACGGTGATAGGAATTCACCGGAATGGATCGTTGTCTCGCTACCAACCGAACCGTGCCGTTCGCCGATCACCGCTGCGGACGATGTATAGACCACACGTCGTACACCAGCCAAGGATGCCGCCCTTACGATCTCACGTGTGCCTTCGATATTCACGCGATCCATCGCATCAGGGTCTCGAACGCAGGTTGTGTTGACTCCGGCAACGTGAAACACAGTGTCCACGCCAGCCATCCCCGCAGCCAGCGCGGCGTTATCGAAGACGTCTCCGCTCACTACAGTGCCCCCGCGAACAGCCACTCGCTGCTGCGCGGAGTCGGTGCGTGCAAGTGCTTTCACCGCTGATCCGTTCTGCACGAGGCGTTGGAGAAGATGCCCACCGACGAGGCCGCTTCCGCCGGTGAGAAAAGCGTCAGTCGGGGCGGTCACGTGGCGAAAGAACCGATCGGAACCTTGAAAAGTAGTCACCGGCGGAGATCAAAGTGACGATGACCGCGGCCCCCATGAACCATTGGTCGATTCTCCAGGGGCCGACAACGAGATCCAGTCCGAGGATGGCGATCGAGATCGCCACGAACTGGACGGTTGCCTTCCACTTGCCCCACATCGAGGCCGGAACGGTTCCAGAGTCCAGGGCTGCCACGGACCGAAGACCCATGATGGCCACTTCCCTGCCGATGATGATGAACGCAACCCAACTGCTGGTTCGTCCGATCTCCACAAGGGCTATCAGCGCACCGGACACCAAGATCTTGTCGGCAACGGTATCGAGAAAGGCTCCGAGGGTCGTCGTGATCTTCCATCTGCGAGCAAGGTACCCGTCTGCGAAATCGGTGATGGCAGCTACGGCGAACGAGATCGTTGCGACGATGGCAATCGTCGTGCTGTCTGGCGATACCAGAATCAACGCCATCGTGATGGGGGTCAGGATCAACCTGATGACGGCGAGAAGGTTCGGGATGGACATCGATCAGCAGACTATCGACCGTCGGGCTGCTTCGCCGTTTCAATCATCGATCCAACCGAATGACCGATCCACAGCCTTGCTCCAGCCATGGAGCAGTCTGGACCGGTCCCCCGCTGTCATCGACGGCTGGTACCGAATCGCTTCGCGCCAGTGGGAGGCAACGTCATCGGTGTCGACCCACACCCCGTGGGCCAGACCCGCACCGAATGCCGCACCGATGACCGTGGTCTCGATCTTCGATGGCACGACCACATCCATGTCAAGAACATCGGCCATGAAGGTCATCAACAACGTGTTCGCAACCATTCCTCCGTCAACACGCAGCTCGCTGAGGCGATCACCGGTGTCCTTCTCCATCGCGGCGACGAGATCGTGCGTCTGAAAGACGGTTGCCTCAAGAACAGCCCGCGCGATGTGCCCACGATTCGAGAAGCGGGTGAGGCCAGCCATCACGCCGCGTGCATCGTCACGCCAGTAGGGAGCGAAGAGACCCGAGAAGGCGGGCACGAAATACACATCGCCGTTGTCATCAACGGTTGCGGCTACCGATTCGATCTCGGCCGCTGACGAAATGAGACCCAGGCTGTCCCTCAGCCATTGCACCGCGGAACCAGCAACCGCCACCGAACCTTCCAGTGCATACATCGCAGGAGATCCTTCGATCTGATAGGCAACCGTGGTGAGCAACCCTGCGGTCGAGCGGACGATCGTTGGCCCTGTGTTCGTGACGAGAAACGCTCCTGTCCCATAGGTCGCCTTTGTGTCTCCAGCGCCAAACGCAGCCTGACCCACGAGAGCGGCGTGCTGGTCACCGAGGATGGCACTCAACTCTGTCCCCGCGAGTGGGTCTGAACACGGACCGATCACACCGACTGATGGGACGATCGCGGGAAGAATCGACATCGGAACGCCAACGGCCTCGCACAGCTCTTCGTCCCACTCAAGGGTTTCAAGATCCATGAGCATCGTTCGACTCGCATTGGTGACGTCGGTCACGTGAAGACCCGTGAGGTTCCAAGAAAGCCATGAGTCCATGGTGCCAAACGCCAGGTCACCGCGCTCGATGAGTGCGCCGAGATCAGGGTGCTGATCGAGGAGCCAGCGAATCTTCGGGCCGGCGAAGTACGTTGCGGGCGGAAGACCGGTCCGCTGTCTGAACCAATCGGCGCCGTAGGTATCGGTGAGATTCTTGGCGATCTCAGCAGTTCGGGTGTCCTGCCACACGACTGCGTTGGCCACCGGTCGACCGGTGGCCGTGTCCCAAAGAACGGTCGTCTCGCGCTGGTTCGTGATACCAATGCCATCGAGAGAGGACGCAGAGAGACCGGCCCTCTCGAGGGCTTCCGTGATGACCAGTCGGGTGTTATTCCAGATCTCGTCAGCTCGGTGTTCTACCCAGCCCGGCCTGGGAAGAACCTGCTCGTGTTCCCTTTGCGCGAGGGACACGAAGGTGCCGTGCTCGTCAACGATCACGAACCGTGTGCTCGTCGTTCCTTGATCGATCGCTCCCACATACCGCACCTGTGCCGCCCTTCAATCGTTGAGTTCCCCTGTGAACTGTCGCGCCTCTTGTCCCCCGTACGAAATAAAGTGCTCGATAGCGTCGGTCGCCTTGGCGATAGCGACATCAATGTCGCCTCGCTGAGTTGCGCCGAACCGACCGAGAACGTAGACCGCAGGATCAGTACGTCCTGGAGGCCGCCCAACACCTAGCTTGAGGCGCCAGAACTCGTCCGACTTCAGAGAGTGAGCCGTCGAACGAACACCGTTGTTGCCACCGTGACCACGAGACCATTGCATCTTGAGCTTGGCGAACGGTACGTCGATGTCATCGTGAACGACGAGCAGGTTTGACGATTCGATTCCGTAGTACTTCACGAGCGGTGCGACGGACTGGCCGGACTCATTCATGAACGTCGTAGGCAGTACGAGAACGGCTCTCTGACCGTTCAATGAGATCTCGCTGAGTTCGGCGCGGATTCCTTGACGTGCGCGTTTGAGCGATTCGTTCCTGTCTGAGAGGAACAGCCCAACAGCGTCGCCGCCGATGTTGTGTCTGGTTCCCGCGTACTTCGACCCGGGGTTCCGGAGGCCGACTACGAGGCGGGTATCCGAGCCCGTGATCAGCCTTCTTCCTCAGCTGAGGCCTCTTCGTCGCCCTCGGCTTCAACACCCTCTTCACCCTCGAGCATGTCGATGGGCTCTGGCTCGACCTCGATGGCCGGCAGACTGACAGTGAGAAGTGGATGATCGGTATCGGCGAGGTATTCGACACCGTCGATGGCAGGAAGATCTTCCACCTTGATGGTGTCGTGAATCCCGAGATGTTCGATCGAAATCTCGATCGACTGGGGGATAGCGTTCGGGAGAGCGCTGATCATGACACTGGAATCGATCATCTCCACGATTCCTCCATCGTCTCGCACCCCAAGAGGGACGCCAAGGAACTCAAGAGCAACCTCGGCGTCGATCGCTGTGTCGAGCTTCACCTGGATGAAGTCAAGGTGGGTGATAATGCCACGAACGGGATCTCGTTGAATCTCACGGGCGACGGTTAGAACCTGGGTCCCATCGATATCAACCTCGATGATGGCGTTGCGGCCAGCATCGGTGTGAAGCACGGCATAGAGCTCGCGGTCCGAGACGTGGACGGAACGCGTGTCGAAGTCAGCGCCATAGACGACGCCAGGGACACGGCCATCACGGCGAAGTCGACGCGATACGCGACTTCCCGACGTTACGCGCTCTTCGGCGCGCAGTGTTTCCTGCTGCATGTGGAGTTCTCCCCGAATTCGACTGAGGATGCAAGACACCAGTCTAGGACGAACCAAACCGAAACGGCAGGGGCGAATGAGACGACAGACAGGTGACAGCGCTGTCTGGTATCTGCTGTCTGGCATCTGCCGTCAGGTTCCCATCATTGACAGCCGGATCGCGCGGGTGGGGTTGTCGCGGTTGGGGTCCACGAGGACGATCGACTGCCATGTCCCCAAGGCGAGTACTCCATCGATGACGGGAACGACGATCGATGGGGCGATCCACGCGGGAAGCACGTGGTCGGCCCCGTGGCCTGGAGTTCCGTGTCGATGGCGATAAAGGTCGTCGACTGGTGGCAGGATCCGGTCGATCGCATCGAGAAGATCCGCATCGGAACCAGCGCCCGTTTCGAGAATGGCCACACCGGCAGTTGCATGAGGAACAAAAATGTTCACCAACCCATCCCCCTCCCTCGCAACAAAGGATGCAACCTCCTCCGTGATATCAACAACCACCTTCTCACGCCCCGTGGTAACCGATATCACCGAAGTTTTCATCTCTGCGCCTCCACAACTGTGAACTGTCGACTGTGAACTGTGAACTTTCTCACTTCAGCGCCCGCGATCTTCGGTAGGGCAGGATCTCGATGATCTCACCGGTTTCGATACGCGCCTTGACTCGATTCCAGAATACGATGTCGAATAGATCGGCGTGATACCGATCGAATTCGATACGAAGCTCGGGTCGAAGTCCGAGAAATCGAGGTAGCTCCTCGGGGAAGATGTCGTTCGGTCCAACACCGAACGACGGAGTCTCGCTCATGTCGTCGTACGGGTCGTCGGTTTCGGGGAACCGACGGAAGGTGCAATCGGTCAACTTGCAGATCTCGTCGTAGTCGTAGAACACGACCCTGCCGCGGTTCGTCACACCGAAGTTCTTGAGCAGCATGTCTCCGGGAAAGATGTTCGAGGCAGCAAGGTTCTTGATCGCTGCGCCGTAGTCAATGATGGCTTTCGCCGCCTGTTCTCGGCTCGCTTCGCGCAGGTAGATGTCGAGGGGTATCACCCGTCTTTCGACGTACACCGTTTTGATGGTGACCTCGTTCTCGACGACAGAAACGTTTCGAGACGCCTTGTCCTTGAGTTCCGCAAGTAGATCAGGATCGAAGCGGTCGGCAGGAAGACGAAGATCCACGAATCTCTGCGCCTCGACAAGACGTCCTCCCCTGTCGTGACGTGCCACGACCCGATATCGGGATGCCACATCCTGGGGCGTGACCGATTTCTGCGGTGGGAACCGATCACGCACGACCTTGAATACGACGTCGTACCCCGGGAGCGTGAACACCACCATGACGAGTCCTTCGATGCCAGGCGCATGCTCGAAGCGATCATCGGAACCCGCGAGATAGGAGGCCAGATCTCTGTACCTCTCGGTCTTCGCCTGCTTGCGGAATCCGATCGATGCGTACACCTCAGAGTGTCGACGCTGGGGAAGAAGATCACTGAGAAAGGCGACAAGTCCTTCAGGCTGATCAACCGAGATGAGAAAGGCCGATCGTGTGTAGGAGAACAGAACAGAGACGTCAGCTTCTCCGATCATGACGGCAGCAAGGACGAGACCCTCACGCTTGTGTCTGATCGCAAGAGCGAACGGGGTCTTTTCATCGCCTACGTTCAGCGACCCAACGAGATAGGCGCCCTTGCCTCTGAAGAACAATCGATCGATGACCTCGACACGGTCTGGGAGATCGGGGAAATGGGCCACGGCAGCATCGAGATCGCCCTGCAGATCGAACCATGACGCGTGGAAACGACAGTCCCGAAGGAGGGCCTCGACCATCGACCTGCGATCTTCTGGTGTGTAGATCCGTGTGAGAACGCTATCCGCCGGGACAGTGTTCTGGCGAGGGGCCTCCAGGAATTCGAGTTCGGCATCAACACCTTCGGTTGTGAAGAGTTTTCGTGTGACCGAATTGAAGAAGGTCTCCGCCACCGGTTGGAATGGATCGTCGAGGTGTTGGTCCCGGTACAGGTCCTTCGCTTGGGACCACGAAGACCGATCGGTGACGTCGTAGCCACCCGACAAAACGCTGGCGATCGTTTCGTCGACCGCCTTCCCATATGCATCGATCCGGTCGAGAGCGTCTCTGTGAAGTGACACCCAGTCGCGGCTTTCGAATCGGGCAGTAGCGCGACGAGAGATCGACTGGAACCTTCGGCGGAACCCCGTGAATCCGATGGCCAATCTCGAGGCGAGTTGATCAGGCGACACGGTCATAGACACCGCCTCTCGACCCGTTCAGGTGTTCTCGCCCTTGAAGATCTCACTTACCGACGCATCGTTGAAGATCGCCTCGATCGTTCCGGCAACGAGTGGAGCTACCGAGAGAACCGTCAGGTTGCCCAGTGCGAGGGCCTCCTGGCTGACCGGCAACGTGTTGGTGATCACGATCTCGGTGAAGGGAGCTTTGGACAGCCGCTCGATCGCGGGATCAGAGAGCACACCGTGGGTTGCGACCACACGAACGGACAGCGCACCACGCTCCATGAGAAGTTCCGCCGACGCGACCACGGTGCCTGCGGTATCGATAATGTCGTCGACGATGATGCAATGGCGTCCGTTGACATCACCAACGACCCATTGTGCTTCGACTTCGTTGCGCACATCGCTCCTGCGTCGCTTGTACACGAAGGCCACCTCGGCGTCGAGATGTGTGGCGAACCGTGTTGCGCGCTTCACACCTCCGGAGTCTGGTGATACGAACGTGATCGGACCTTCGAGACGCCTTGAAAGATAATCCTCGAAGAGGGGCAGCGCTGTCAACGAGTCAAATGGGGCATCGATGAATCCCTGAACCTGTCCCGTGTGCAGATCGACGGAAGCGATCCTGTCTGCACCCGCGGCGAGGAAGAGGTCTCCCATCATCCGAGCTGTGATGGGCTCTCTCGGTCTACCCTTCTTGTCCTGGCGGGCGTACCCATACGCGGGGACAACGGCTGTAATCCGCTTGGCCGACGCACGCTTGAGCGCATCGATCATGATCAACTGTTCCATGATGTGTTCGTTGATCGGATCCGAGTGACTCTGGATAACGAAACAGTCGGCACCCCGAACGGAGTCGATGAATCGGATGTAGATCTCACCGTTCGCGAACCGGGAGTTCTCGACACGACCGAGTTCGACGTCGAGAAGTTTGGCGACTTCCTCAGCCAGCTCCACGTTCGCCGACCCCGTGAAGACCATCAGACGTTTCCGGCCAGGTCGTTCCATCAGCCTTGCTCCTCATCAGCACGCTTGCGTCGTTTGTCAGCGTAGCCATCGATATTGCGCTGAGGGTCGCGACTGACTCCCAGGGCACCATCTGGTACATCGTCGGTGATCACGCTTCCCGCTCCGGTGACGGCATCGTCGCCGATAGTCACCGGTGCGATCAACATCGTGTCCGAACCGATCCGCACCCGGTTTCCGATCGTCGTCGCGTACTTCCTGTAGCCGTCGTAGTTCACCGTGATCGTGCCCGCACCGATATTCGTACGCTCACCGATCGTGGCATCACCGATGTAGGACAGATGGGGAACTTTCGACCCCGGCCCAACAGTTGACCCCTTGATCTCGACGTACGTTCCAACCTTCGACCCTCGAGCGAGCACGGTCCCTGGCCGGAGATAGGCAAACGGACCGACGAGGGCATCGTCACCGACCATGGCATCCACCATGACCGCTTGCTGAACGACCGCGCGCTGCCCGATCTTCGAATCATGCACCTGGACGTTAGGTCCGAGACAGGTGCCAGCCCCGACGATGGTTGTCCCCGTGAGATACACATCGGGGTACAGCATCGCCGACGGTTCGACAGTGACAGACGCATCGATATACACCCTGGCCGGGTCAAGCATCCACACGCCATCTTCGAGTAAGGCTGTGTTGATACGGTCCCTCAGGATCGTTGAAACCGCAGCGAGCTGAGTCTGCGTATTGACCCCGTTCCCCATTTCAGCTGGGACAGTTAGCGCCGTGACCTTCGCGCCAGCGGAGCTCAGGATGCCGACGACGTCCGTGAGGTAGTACTCGGTCTGGGCGTTGTCGGTGGTGATCTTGTCGAGTGCTGATGCAAGCTGCTCACCGTCGAACACGTAGACGGAAGTGTTCACCTCGGTGATCGCACGTTCCTCGGCTGCCGCGTCCCTTTCTTCTACGATCGCAACGACGGAGCCAGCATCGCGCACTACCCGTCCGTACCCCAGCGGATCCGCGAGGTCCACGGACATGATCGTCGCAGCGGAGCTACTTGCGTGATGGTGCTCGAGCAGCATGACGAGTGCCTCTCCGGTGATGAGAGGCATGTCACCCGGAACGATGACGATCGGACCTGTACCGTCGGCGAGTCCTGCGAGACCGATTCGGGCCGCGTGACCTGTTCCATGCTGTGGATCTTGGAGAACGCTCTCTATCCCCACGGGTAGGACGGCTTCGACCTCGCGTGCGTGGTGGCCGACGACGACGATGGTTTCCTCGGCGTCGAGGTCTGCGACGGCCCCAAGGACCCACTCGAGCAGCGACCGCCCGCATGCTTCGTGTAATACCTTTGCTGTGCCCGAACGCATCCGGACGCCTTTTCCCGCTGCGAGCACGATTACTCGAGCACTCATTCAGTCACAACCTCACGTTGGCTGGCTGGGGGGACAGGACTCGAACCCGTACTAGATGGACCAAAACCACCTGTGCTGCCAGTTACACCACCCCCCATCGCGGTGATGCGGTTCGCGAGTGTAGAACGACAGTCGCCGTGTGCAGCAGTCTTATTCCCAACCGGACCGTACAAGCGATACGGCCTCCGATGCGCGAGTGGGCAGGTCCACTCCCGCTGCCGCATCAGCTGCTTCGTCGATGGATGGGAAGAACGCAAAGAGAGCAGATCCTGACCCGGTCATTGCGACGTCCGTCCCCCATCGCGTCATCAACTCATCCCTCCACTCTGCAATGCGGTGGTCGAGAGACGCTGCTGCCGGGTACAGGTCGTTGCGGATCGGCTCCCTCCCACGGAGGGCAGGCGGAAGAGCTGATTCGCTGATCGCATCGCCCGTCGGTCCGTCAAGCTCATCCCACCGTCGGAACACTGCTGGGGTGTCGAGAGCGAAGGGGGGGACAACGATGGCCAGGAAGAAGTCGTCGAACGGCGCGATAGCCGTGAGCCGCTCGCCTCGACCCTCGACCTTGCACGACCCCCCAACGTAGGCGAACGGTACATCTGAGCCAAGCGACTCTGCGATGTCACTCACCAGCTCATCATCGATCCCGAACCTACGGGCCATGAGGCCGAGCGTTGCCGCAGCATCTGCACTCCCACCCCCGAGACCAGCACCAGAGGGGATGCGTTTGATGATATCGATCGACATCGGCGATGTGATGCGGGCAGCCCTTCTCACAGCATCGAGGGCGACGAAGGCGAGGTTGGACGGATCTGATGGTGCCTCGTCGTTCGACACGGTCACAGAGTCCTCACGTGCGTCTGTGATGGTGATCGTGTCAGCGAGCGATACAGACTGGAATATGCCGGAGAGCGGGTGGTATCCGTCGGCCGCTGGAGGATAGACGACGAGTGCGAGATTGACCTTGGCGAAGGCGCTGGCTTTCATCATCGGCCCGCCTCCGCCTCGGCAAGTGCCACGAAGTCGAGAGGGCTGAGCGTCTCTGCTCGTGCCGTGGGTTCCAGCGATGCCGCTTCGATGATCGGGAGCGGGTCACCGAGGACAGACTTAAGCGAGCCACGGATCATCTTTCTTCTCTGGCCAAATGCGGCCGATGCGAGCTCGATGGCGCGGCCGGCCAGGGCCGGGGAATTGATCCGATCCATCACGACAACGGCAGATTCGATCGTAGGTCGGGGTTCGAACACCTCAGGAGGGACCGTGAATACGATGCGGCTCCGGACGTGAAGTCCAGCGATCACAGATGGGATGCCGTATGTCTTGCTTCCCGGCCCAGCGACCAATCGATCTGCGACCTCTTTCTGAACCATGACAACGAACCTACCGATTCTCGGAGCACAGCGCACGGCATCGAGCACGATCCCTGTGCCGACGTTGTAGGGCAGGTTGGCAACCATGGACCAGGATCCGTCACCGAGTGATACATCGAGGTCAAGCTTTGCGGCGTCCGAAATGCGAACATCGACGTTGCCGAAGCCATCGGTCGTCTCATTCAAGACTTCGGCGAGAGAACCATCGATCTCATAGGCAACAACCGTTCCGGCCACCTCGGCAAGTGCCCTTGTGAGCGTTCCGGTTCCCGCACCGACCTCGACGACCTGAGAGGAGCGCTCGAGTTCGGCAACGGCGACGATCCGGTCGACGACGTTCGGATCGACCAGGAAGTTCTGACCGAAGTGTTTGTTCGGCCGATGACCTGCCTCGTCGAGCAGTTGTAGTATCTCACGACGGCTCTGCGCCGACGAGCTACCCACGAGGGTCTCCGAAGAGCCTGGCAGCCGTGGCTGATGTACGTCGTGCGACCTCACTCGTCGTCATGCCCCAGACCTCGGCAAGCGCGGCGCCCGTGTACGTGACGTATGCCGGTTCATTCGGTCGCCCACGGAAGGGCTCCGGGGTGAGGTACGGGCTATCCGTTTCCACCATCGTTCGGTCCGGAGGTGCGTACGCGGCACCGAGGCGAAGCGTGTCTGCGGTTGTGTAGGTCAACGGACCTGCGAACGAGAAGGTCACCCCGAGGCTGTCGAACCTCTTCGTCCACCTTGTCCCGCCCGTCCAGCAGTGCAACACTGCCTTGTCGCCGAGATTCGCGTTCTCGAGCACCTCGTAGACGTCCTTGAACGCATCACGACAGTGGATCACGATGGGTTTGTCGAGCTCGCGAGCGAGCTGTACCTGAGCGGTGAATGCATCCAGCTGAGCACCTCGAGGTGCGAGATTCCGATACCAGTCCAGACCACACTCACCTATGCCGTGGGCCGCGCTCGCCAGCTCGGCTATCCGATCGGCCACATCTGGCCAACGCTCAGCGTCATGAGGGTGGAGTCCTGCCGTCCATCGAACTGCACCCGGGAATCGTTCGGCTAGGGCTGCGGACTGTTCGCTCGTCGCGACGTCGACACCCGGGCACACCAGCCAACCCACCCCCGAGGCTGTAGCACGATCGAGGACGACGCCTGCATCCTCTTCGACGAGAAAAAGGTGACCGTGAGTATCCACCCACTGAGGGTGCGTCTCGTTGTCGCCGCGTGACCTTTGATCCGACACCGTCAATCCTCGGGTTCGAGTTCGACCTTTGCGAACAGCGGCCCGAGATCCTGGAGGGTGGTTCCTGCGACGACCTCGGGAAGGAGCCAGACGGGACCTGGCTCGGGACTCTCGATCCCGTGTGCGGCGAGAACTCGAACGCTGCTGTCGGGAAGATAAGGAGCCAGCGCAACAGCCGCTGCGGCGATGAGCTGATGGGCGACCCAAAGCGTGGTGCCGGTTCGGGCTATGTCTGTTTTCGCCGTTGTCCAGGGTGCGAGTTCGTTGAGATACGCGTTCGCGTCTCCCGCCATCTGCATGGCGCGTGCGATACCGCCGCGAAGCTTGACGGCGTCGAGCTGAGCAGCAACTTCGTCAAGGGCGATCTGTCGCCCATCGAGCATCTTCACATCGACCTCGGACAGATCACCTGGCTCCGGAACCACACCGTCGAAATAGCGACCTGTCATTGCGAAGACCCTGTTGACGAGGTTCCCCCAGGTAGCAACCAGTTCGTCGTTGACCCTGCGAACGATCTCGTCGTCGGACAGGTCGGTGTCGTTCGACTCGGGCAGCGATTGAGCGATCGCATAGCGCAGGGCATCTGACTGGAACCGGTCGATGTACCAGCCGAGGGCTCTCCCAACACCACGTGATTTCGAGGCTTTCGCTCCGCCGAAGGTGACATATTGATTGCCGGGAACGTTCGTCGGCATGTTCATCCCACCATGGCCGAGTATCAGGGCGGGCCAGTAGATTGCGTGGAAGGGGATGTTGTCCTTGCCTACGAAGTAGAAAGATTCGGCGTCGGGGTTCTCCCACCACTCCTTCCAAGCATCGGGAGTGCCTCTGAGTTCTGCCCACTCTTGTGGAGCTGAGTAGTACCCCATGACCGCTTCCCACCACACATAGATCGACTTGCCTGGACCGAGGTCATCGATCGGGAGCGGGATCCCCCATTCAAGATCTCGCGTGAATGCCCGGTCGTGAAGACCCTCTGTCACCATCCCACGTGCGAAGTTGATGACATGGGGTCGCCATCCCTCCCTGGTGTCGAGCCACTCGAGCAAGGGTTCGTTGAAAGCGCTGAGACGCCAGTAGTAGTGCTCTGTCTCTTTGAGTACAGGTGTCGTCCCCGACAACTTCGACCGGGGGTCGATGAGATCGGTCGGGTCAAGCGTCTTTCCGCAGTTATCACACTGATCCCCACGTGCTTCGAGGTAGCCACAGTGGGGGCATGTCCCTTCCACGTACCGATCAGGAAGAAAGCGTTGCTCTTGCTCATCGAAGAACTGCTCCGTCGTGTGTGGATAGAGGTGTCCGTTGTCGAGAAGGGTGAGGAAGAAGTCCTGCACGACCCGTGTATGCGTTTCCGTACCCGTCGTGGTGAAGAGATCCCACGAGATGGCGAGATCACTCCAGTTGGATAGGAATTCTGGGTGGAACGTGTCGACGATCTCGGCAGGCGTAACACCCATCTCGTCAGCCTTCACGGTGATCGGCGTCCCGTGGACATCAGACCCAGAAACCATGAGGACATCGTCACCAATGGACCTGCGATAGCGGGCGAAGATGTCAGCTGGAAGGTACGCACCGGCGATGTGGCCAAGGTGCAGTGACCCTTGTGCGTACGGCCAAGCTACAGCGACAAGGACCTTGGTGGGTGTGTGGTCGGTCATGGTGATGATGGTACAGCTGCACCGGTCGCGTCTCTGCACTGGAAGCTGTTGGAAGACTTCGCATGTAGCATTCGTTTGTCGACGCCAGGGTCGACACCTACATATGGAGGTTCACCTTTGAACACACTCATGGTCAGGAAGATCGACGACCTTGGGAGGGTCGTTGTTCCGGCGGAAACCCGCCGCTTGTTCAACATCCATGAGGGGGATGCTTTGGCGATAACGGTAGAGAATGGTGGGATCGTTCTTCGCAAGTTGGATGCCAGTTGTACGTTCTGCGAACGAACGGAAGGTCTTGAGATTTTCAAGGGTCGCTCCGTCTGCGCAGTGTGTCGGAACGATCTCGGGTCGATCTAGGAACCACAGGAACCTAGCTTCGACTCTTGATCACTCGGTCGTAGAGATCCCTGCGACCAACACCATGTGTGTCTGCGATCGTGCGGACCGCATCAGATGTGGACGAGCCCTGAGCGATCAGGGCTCGTGCCGCGTCCAGCGCATCATCGATCGACGGTTCGACGTCTCGAGCCCCCTCGATCACAACGGTGAACTCACCCTTTGCGGTGCCCTCGTTCTCCCAGTACGCAGAGGCATCGACGATCGATCCACGCCAGATCTGTTCGAAGACTTTCGTGAGCTCGCGTGTTACGACGATCCTTCGGTTGTCTTCGAGGACCGAAGCAAGGTCGGAAAGATCGCGTGCGACACGTTTCGGTGAAGCGAACATGACCGTCGTTCTCGATTCGCGTGCGATCGAGGCGATCGCTCTCCCTCGCTCTTGTCCCTTGCGTGGCAGAAACCCGTCGAAAACGAATCGGTCGCCCGTGAAACCCGACACGGCAAGTGCAGCTGAAACTGCGCTTGGACCGGGGATGACGGTGACAGTCGCTCCAGCGTCAACAGCAGCGTCGATAGCGGAAGCGCCTGGATCCGAGATGACCGGCATACCAGCATCAGTTACGAGAACTACAGAAGTTCCCTTCTCGAGCTCCGAACGCAGAAGTCCGAGGCGCGACATCTCATTGCCGGCAAAGAAACTCTTCATGGGTACTGCGATCCCCAGATGCGAGAGCAGCTGACCCGTGCGTCTCGTGTCTTCAGCGAAGATGAGGTCCGCACTCGCGAGGGTCGCTGCCGCTCGTTCGGACAGATCCCCAAGGTTGCCGATCGGGGTGCCGCAGATGGTGAATGTGCCTGTCATCGTGACTGGATGGTAGAACGCGTAGCGTTGAGCCACGCGGTGGGAACGCTACGTCGGACGAGGTCTCGAGGATCCAGCGGGCCGTGCTGTACACGAGCAGCCTCCGAGGAGGCAGCTCGGCACACGTAACCACGATGCCATCCCTCGTAAGGCAGGTCACCCGGATCGATCCGGTCATCGTAAAAGTGTGGACTGATGTTGTCCATAGAAGGAGAGATGTCACACCTCCCGATCTGAGGCCGATACGTCGCAGACGACGTGTGTCAGCAACCACAACGTGGGCGAGCGACCAACCCGAGTGCCAGAGATCTACGCGACGATATGGCGGTGTCACTGGTACGCTCCCATCACTATGGCAAAGGCAAAACGACGTAAGCTTCGCGCTCGCCGCTCAAAGGCGAATCACGGCCGCAAACCCAACGCAGGTCGCGGCTAACCAGCCTCTCGTTCGTACCTTCAGTCGAGTTCCCCTTCACTCTCGTAGTACACCGCGCCCAAGTTCCCCTTTCAAGGGGGCCAAACAAGTCCGCGAGCTCGAGGGATGAGGGCCATCGTCGGATCCAGGTCACGGAGTTGCTGAGACCAGTTCCCCTTTCAAGG
>JAMBLJ010000035.1 GCA_023336815.1 Actinomycetes bacterium | reverse complement strand
GGTACATGATCGCCGCTATGGGCGCCGGTGCTTACACGGCAGGTCTGTTCCACCTCTTCACACATGCGTTCTTCAAGGCGTTGTTGTTCCTCGGAGCTGGTTCTGTAATCCATGCTGTTCACTCGAACAACATGTCGGATATGGGTGGTCTTCGTAAGAAGATGCCGATCACGTTTTGGACGTTCGTCATCGGCACGCTCGCACTCATCGGAGTATTTCCGTTCGCCGGTTTCTTCTCCAAGGACGAGATCCTTGCATCGATGGCGTTCGCCGGTGAGGGCGGTCAGAACATCGCCAATTTCATCCTCATACTCGGTATTGCCGGCGCGTTCATCACTGCGTTCTACATGACGAGGTTGATGGCGCTCACGTTCTTCGGCGAGTACAAGGGCCATGCGGAGCCACACGAATCACCGAAGATGATGACGTATCCGCTCATCGGTCTCGCCTTCTTTGCGGTGACTGCTGGGTGGATGAACATCCCTGGCGTCTACATCGGTTTCACGGAATGGTTAGCAACGAGAGTTCCTCTCACCGGGCTCGGAGATCACCACGCCGAAGGGTTCGATTGGCCGCTCGTAGCAATGACGTCCGGCATCGTTGTTGCGTCTGTGGTCATCGCTTGGTTCATCTACGGCAAGGATGCCGACACGCAAACCGACCGCGATCGTCTGTACATCCCCGTGCTGTGGCCGCTGTTTGAAAACGGGTACTACATCGACGATCTGTATACCTACGCCATCGTCGGTCCCACGATGGGACCCCTGGCGCAGGCGGTACTGTGGTTCGACGTCTACGTGGTCGACGGTGTCGTCAACGGCATCGGAGCCGTGTCACTGGCTGTTTCCAAAGGTGTGAAGGCCACCGACGAGAACGTCGTCGATGGATTCTTCAATGCGACCGGTGCAGCGACCAGCGGGTCGGGTGGTGTGCTGCGAAGGACCTTCACCGGCCGTGTTCAGCAGTACGCAGCGTTCAGTTTCATCGGCGTTCTCGTGATCGTCGTTTTGTTCATGATTCTCTAGGAGGAGCTACGAGATGGATTGGTTTGATAGCGGTTGGGGCCTGAGCCTCATCGTCTTCTTGCCTGTGATCGGCGCGGGAGTGGTTCTCGCGATACCGAAGGCGAAGGAGGCTGCCATCAAGTGGGTAGCCCTCAGCTTCGCCCTCGTGTCGCTTGCCCTCACGGTCGTTCTGGCACTGAGGTTCGACTATTCGGCCGCAGACACGTATCAGTTTGGCACTGCCATGGACACGACATGGATCGATGCGATCAACGCGCATTTCCACATCGCCGTCGATGGGATATCTTTGCCGATGGTCGTGCTTTCTGCGTTCATCACGGTGCTCGTGATCGTGTACTCCTGGAACCACTGGCCTGAGCCGCACAACCCGAAACTCCTCCTCGTGTTCGTGCTCATCCTGGCCACCGGTATGACGGGTACCTTCATCGCTCTCGATCTCGTGCTGTTCTTCCTCTTCTTTGAGGTCGTCCTTCTACCGATGTACTTCATGATCGGCATCTGGGGGGACCGTGGTATCCGAACGGTTCCCCTGTTCGGGTGGAAACTGGAACTGCGCCTGTACGCATCGCTCAAGTTCTTCGTGTTCACCCTCTTCGGTTCGGCGTTCATGCTCCTGAGCTTCATAGCGCTGTACTTCAAGTCCGAAGAGGTGCTCGGCTACAGAAGCTTCTCGATGATCGAGCTTTCAGACATCGGAGCGGCAGGAGCTTTCACAGGCACGTTCGCCCTTCTTGTGTTCCTCGGGCTGTTCCTCGGATTCGCCGTGAAGGTGCCGATGTGGCCGCTTCACACATGGCTTCCCGATGCGCACACGGCGGCGCCAACGATCGGGTCGGTCATCCTGGCTGCGATCTTGCTGAAGCTCGGAACCTATGCCTTCATCAGGATCGCCATCCCGATCCTGCCACAGGAGGCCCTGCGATGGGCGCCGTTTATCGGCGTGCTCGCCGTGATCGGGATCATCTATGGCTCGCTTGCGTGTCTTGCGCAGACCGATATCAAACGCTTGATCGCGTACTCGTCTGTCGGTCACATGGGATTCGTCATGCTCGGTATTGCCACGATGACCGACGTCGGGATCAACGCTGCGATCATCGGGATGGTCGCCCACGGTTTGATCACCGGGTTGCTGTTCTTCATCGCCGGTTCCATGGCTCACCGCTATCACACACGGGATATGGGACGGCTTGGCGGGAACATGGTGCTGATGCCGAAGATGGGCGTCCTTCTCGGGTTCGCCGCAATGGCATCGCTAGGTCTCCCCGCGCTCGCAGGTTTCTGGGGCGAGTTCATGGCCTTGCTCGCAGCCTTTGATCCAGCGGAAGCCATCGGCCAGACACCGCTGTTCCGTGGGTTCATGGTGGTCGGTGCGATCGGCACCGTGCTGACCGCCGCCTATCTGCTGTACATGCTGCGCACCGTGAACTTCGGTGAGCCATCACAGGAATGGGCCGACAAGGAGTTCGAAGACGTCGACCGCTCCGAGTGGCTGGCGTGGTCACCTCTTGTCATCGCGACGATCGCTGTAGGAATCTTCCCAGCCCTCGTGTTCGGAGCAACCAACGATGCCGTTGTCGGTCTCGTTGAGAGAGCCTTCGGAGGCTGATTTGTTCGATCTCGACTACCACGCGCTCCTACCGGAGATCATTCTCGCCGCAACGGTGTTGTTGACGCTGGTAGTCGATCTCGTCACAAAGAAGAAGCAACTTGTTGCGATCACTGCAATGATCGGCATGTTCGCTGCAATCGTACCCGTCACGACGCTCGCCTTCTGTGACAGTCTTGAGTTCTGCACTGCAACCGGAGCAGATCGCGTTCTTTTCGGCGGTTCGTACGTGGTCGACACCTACTCGCTCGTTCTCAAGGGTGTGTTCATCTTCGCAGCGTTCGTCGCGTTGCTTCTGTCGGTCGGTTATCTCCAGTCGGACAGGTACTACGAGGGCGAGTACTTTTTCCTACTCGTCGCGTCGGCGCTCGGTGCCGTGGCGATGGCCTCATCACGGGACTTCATAACGATGATCGTCGCACTTGAGCTCGTTACGGGACCCGCATTCCTACTGGCTGGATGGCGAAAAGCCGATCCGAGGTCGAACGAGGCTGCGCTGAAATTCTTCATCACAGGCGTACTCGCACTCGCGCTCACCCTCTTTGGTGTATCACTTGTGTACGGTCTTACGGGAACACAGCAGTTCTCAGAGCTCGCCGGGGCAGCCACTCAGGTCAGTTCCATCCCGCTGTTCAGCCTTGGTGTGATCTTCATCATTCTCGGATTCGGTTTCAAGGTGTCTGCCGTACCTTTCCACTTCTGGACACCCGACACCTACGAGGGCGCACCCCCTCCTGTGACTGCGTGGCTGTCGGTCGGATCGAAGGGAGCGGGGTTCGTCGGTCTGCTCTCGATCGCCTACATAGCGTTGCCGACGGTCGCCGATATCTGGGGTCCCGTGCTGTGGGTTGTTGCTGTCCTGTCGATGACGATCGGAAACGTCGTAGCCATCAAGCAGTCGAATGTCATGAGGCTGCTTGGCTACTCATCCATTGCACAAGCGGGATTCATGCTCGCCCCCTTTGGCGCCGCGGCAGCATCAGGAGCGGATGATCTATCGGGTGTGTTCGCTGCAACGGTCACGTATCTCGTCATCTACACCGTTATGAACCTCGGAGCATTCGCTGCGGTCATCGTCATCGGTTCCCGCCTCGGTTCGTTCGAACTCGATGATTGGGGTGGTCTCAACCGCTACGCCTCTGGACTCGCACTCGT
>JAMBLJ010000034.1 GCA_023336815.1 Actinomycetes bacterium | reverse complement strand
GCCCTCGTAGCTCAGGGGATAGAGCACCGGTTTCCTAAACCGGGTGTCGCTGGTTCGATTCCAGCCGAGGGCGCTACCTGTTAGACCTTGTGGATCACCGGGTTTCTCCAGCTGGCGGTTTCGGTCGTAGACTCAGATGGTCGCGTCAAGATCTCCACCCGCGCGGTATCTCCCGCGTCATGAAGGACGGCATCAGATGAGTTCACCCGCCACAGCAGATCTGCTCGAAGCCATTGCAGAGGAAGCCTACATCTGGGCATTCCCGATGCTGATGGGGTATCGCTTTGGTTACGCCACGTTTCTCCAGCCGGCCTCACCCGTATACGCGGGTCCCCCGAACCACGGGCCGTACGGCGAGGCTGTCACGCTGGACCACACGTTCAAGGACGTCATCACCCCTAACGCCGACACTCCGTATTCGTTCAGCTTGCTCGACCTCCGCGCCGGACCGGTCGTATTGAGCGTGCCCGAGGTCACCGACCGCTACTACGTCATGCAGTTCGAGGATCTGGTCGGTTACAACGAGTTATTCATTGGGAGCAGGGCGACGGGTACAGAAGCCGGAACGTATCTCCTCATCGGTCCACAATGGACCGGCGACATCCCGGGGGGGTTCACGTCGTCGTTCAGGTTCGAAACCGACGTTGTCTTCCTCATCGGTCGCACACAGTTGCTCTCTCCCGAGGACCAGCCCGCACTCGCTGCCATCATGTCGCAGTACAAGCTCTCGCCGCTTGATCTGTACCAGGGCGGAGACGCACCGACACTCGCTCCGTTCGACTGGCCAGCGTGGGAGGACGAAGCGTCGCGCGACGAACGTTTCATCGGCTACGTGAACGCATTACTGCCCTTGACCGAACCGCGACATCCAGATGAGGTCGACATGTTCGCCCGCTTCGCCGAAGCGGGCATCGGTCACGGGCTTCCATTCGACGCGAACGCTCTGGACGCCGAAACACGCGGAGCCCTTGGCCGAGGTGTGGCATCGGCACGGGCCAAGATCGAGGCAGCTGCCGAGGCGATCGGCAGCGAGATCAATGGTTGGCGAGTGATGAGCCCTTTCGGGAATCGTGCCTTCTACGGCGATGACTACCTGAAGCGTGCTGCATCGGCGATGGTCGGGTGGGGCGGCAACGACCAGATCGAGGCCAACTATCCAATGGCACGCACCGATATCGACGGGAATCCTCTCGACGGCAACGGCACGTACCAGTTGACCCTCGAGGTCCAGCCTCCCGTGAACGCATTCTGGTCGGTCACTATGTATGACACGTCCTACGACGGTATTGCCGGATACATGGTCAAGAACCCGATCGACAGGTACCTGATCAACTCCACAACGCACGGACTTACCACCGATGATTCCGGCGGACTCACGATCACGATGCAACGCACCGAACCAGACGACGCAGCACAGCGAGCGAATTGGCTGCCCACACCAGAAGGCACGTTCTATGTGATCCTACGCATGTACTGGCCACAGCCAGAAGCGCTCGACGGTACGTGGAGTCCACCACCCATCGTTCGGATCAGCTGAGGAAAGACCGTTCGATCCAGTCGCCATCGCGATCGTCACGATGACATCTGCTGGAGCGAGGGTCGGTTCAGGTTCGGTAGATCGGGAAACGCGAAACCAGCGTCTTGACGTCTTCCCCGATCCGGTCGGCGACCGGTTGGGCTGTGCTTGTTTTCATCGCTTGGAGCACGTCCGCGATCCAATGACCGATCTGGGTGAACTCGGCGACACCAAGACCGCGCGCTGTGCCCGCCGATGAACCGAAACGCAAGCCGGAAGTGACCCTGGGCGACTCGGGGTCGTCGGGTACCCCGTTCTTGTTCGCTGTCAGACCAGCACTCTCCAGCACATCTGAAGCTGCAGCACCCGTTAGCCCGAGGGGACGCAGATCAACAAGAAGCAACGGGGTATCAGTCCCTCCAGTCAACACGGTGATGTCGCGCTCGACCAACGTTGAGGCAAGCGCCCTGGCGTTGTCGAGTACACCCGTTGCATAGTTGTCGAACTCCGGTGTCATGGCCTCACGAAACGCCACGGCCTTTGCAGCGACCGCATTGAGGATGACTGAGCCCTGCACACCAGGAAACACCGCGGAGTTCAGCTTGCGAGCCAGGTCGGTGCGATGCGACAGGATGAACCCACCCCGAACGCCGCGCAGGTTCTTGTAGGTCGTCGCCGTCACGACATCGGCAACAGGAACGGGGTCGGGATGTAGCCCTGCAACGACGAGTCCCGCCCAATGCGCCATATCGACCAGCAACATCGCCCCCACTTCGTCTGCCACCGCACGGAAGCGTTCGAAATCGATGGCACGAGGGTAGGCGGAGCCGCCCGCGATGATGAGTTTGGGTGAACGTTCACGGGCCATGTCCGCCATGAGTTCGTAGTCGAGGAACCCATCACCATCGACGCCGTAGTTCACGATGTCGAACCACTTCCCCGAGATGTTGGGCCCTGCTCCGTGGCTCAGATGGCCACCAGCGGACAGATCCATCGAAAGGACAGTGTCACCCGGGTTGAGGAATGCCAGAAACACGGCGAGGTTCGCCTGGGAGCCCGAATGCGGTTGCACGTTGGCGTAGCTGGCACCGAAGAGTTGCTTTGCACGTGCGATAGCCAGAGTCTCGATCCGATCGGCGTTCGCGGCACCTCCGTAGTAACGACCACCCGGATACCCCTCGACAGTCTTATTGACTATCGGTGAGCCGATCGCCTCTAACGTTGCCAGGCTCACCAGATTCTCGGATGCGATCAGCTCAACGCCTTCGCTCTGGCGAACGGTTTCCGCTTCGAGTGCGGCGTAGATGTCAGGATCAACATCCACGAGCCGCTCGGTGAAATGGTTCATGTCCGAATGCCCTCCGCTGTCGATCAGTTCTTTCGCACACCGGTTCGAAGCGGCGCCGACGCCGCGGATCGTAACAGCAGCCATCACCCATCGGGCGAAGGCACCGCTCCATTGACAACGACCAGGCTTGCACACGATGTCTGAGTCTGGTTGCGATGGGCAGGCGCTTTGTGTCCTAGGCGTCTGATACGTTGAGAAGATGAAGAACTCACCGTCCGAGGGTGGAGAGGGCTTTGAATTCTCCCCGGTCGAAGGTCTCACCACTGATCTTGATCAGATGACACACGAACAGGTCGAACAGGCCGCCCTCACCGCCAAGAAGTTGCGTGACATGGCTGATGCTCAGCTGCTTATCGCAACAGCGGCGATGCACCGGAGAGACTCCGCACGTGTCACCCACGGCCTGACGACAGCGGGATGGCTGCGGAGACACTGTCGAATGTCAGCGTCGAAGGCATCGGGAACCGTCAAAGCCGCTAAGGCTCTCACACACATGGATGCGGTGCGAAAGCGGGCGATCGCGGGAGAGATCACTGCAGACGGTGTTCGGCAGCTCTGTCTTGCTCGCGACATGCACCCTGAGGCGTTCCTCGTCCATCAGGATGTTTTCGCTGACGTTGCGGCGTACCTGTCACCACGCGATCTGCGTCAAGCGATAGATCACTGGCGGCAACAGGTCGACCAAGCGAGCGCCGTAGCAGACGCTCAGCATCGTAGGCGACGACGCAGTGTGTTTCTATCCCGCACATTGAGTGGTATGTGGGATCTCAACGGCATGTTGGACCCTGAGTCCGGTCACATCATCAACGCTGCGATCACATCGGTCACCGACCCGACACTCATCGATCCGCACGACAACAGATCGAATCCTCAGCGACGCAGCGATGCGCTCACTGACATCTGTCGGTTCTGGCTCGACCACAACGGATCGACGAAGATGACGGGCGGTGAACGGCCGCACATCACGGTCACGCTCGACTACGACACCCTCGTCTCTGGAACGTCATCGGAAGGACTCCTGCCAGAGATCGATGGCACGCCGATCGATCCCGCAACCACAAGACGTCTCACGTGTGACTCTGGCATCGTCCGCATCGTTTCAGACAGCGACGGACAGCCCCTGGACGTCGGTCGGCGAGTACGGACAGCTCCCCCTGCGATACGACGGGCATTGGACCATCGCGATGGCGGCTGTACCTGGGCCGGTTGCGACGCTCCGTCGTCATGGTGCGACGCACATCACCTCATCCACTGGGCCGACGGTGGAGCGACGTCGGTAGGGAACATGAGACTCCTCTGCAGAAGACATCACACGATGATCCACGACGGCAAGGTGCCCCCGGATCCATGATGGACTACTGCTCACCCTGCCAGGTCACCTGCCACTGAAATGCTTGCTCTTGTTCGCCCCATTCCGACTTGAGGAAGTCGATGATCGTGGAGATCTCGTCGTCGCTGAGCAGACCACCGAACGTTGGCATCGCTGAGGGCACGCCTACGTCGAGTCCATCCCGGATGATCCCCACCAGGAGCTCGTCCGGATGGTGCCAGGTGTGTCCCGAGTTATCGTGAGGCGGCGGCGGATACGTCCCATCATCGTTTGCGATCTTCCAGTTGGGCTGACCCGAGCGGTCCGGCATGTGACACGACGCACAGTTCGTTGTGTACAGACGCTCACCTTCTGCAACGCTCTCTGGATCAAGCTCAGGTGCCGGTGGAGCGGTAAACCCCATATCTGCGATCGGACTACCTGTCGAAGGGGGGCTTTCGGTGGCGTTAGAGCCGTTGGAACACGCAGCAAGAACCAGCACGAGGGCACCGACGACGCTCCACCAACGGTTGGTCCATACAGGACGGACTCGATCGGAACGACCGGGGACGGTCGAAGGTTCGATCTGGATTCGTGGTGACACCTGGACGTTCTCGATCTCGTTCGAAATGGGATTCGCGGTGACCGCGATGCTACGTCGACGAGCGGAATAGCGTCCAGACCCTCGACGATTCATCGTAGCCAACCGGCATCGCCCCGCACCCTCTGGAGGACTACTCTTATGGATATGGATACTCCAACAACTTCCCAGCCGAACGGCTCCGGCGACCATGACATGATCGAAGAAGTCAGGGCAGACGTCGTCGAGATCAACCAAGGCGGCGCTGGTCTCGTTCAGGCAGAATCGGTTTCGATCTCCCAGGGCGGAGCGCAGGTCGTAGAGGCGAAGAACCTGTCCATCAGCCAGGGCGGCATACTGTCGGCAAACGCTGAGACAGCGAACCTCGATGCGAGCGGCGCCGCGATACTCAATGCGGACACCGTCCATCTCAATTCGGCGAGCGCGCTCTTTGCAGTAGCAGACACTGTCGAGTCTGACAGCGGAAGCAGAATCGGCATCCTGCTCGCTGGAACGATCGAGGGCGACCCGAACGTCAGGATCGATGCTCGGACCGCTGCGATCATCGGTGTCTCAGCAACCGTGACCTTGTTCATCCTGAAGCGGCTGTTCTCACGTTCGTGAGCGACGACTCAGAGCCGTGGTACCGAACCGCGGTCTTCTATGAGGTGGCCGTGCACTCATACGCTGACAGCAACGGCGACGGAATCGGCGACCTGCAGGGGCTGACCGAACGCCTCGCCTATCTCGAGTGGCTGGGCATCACTGCCATTTGGATTCTGCCAATCTTCCCCTCCCCCATGCGCGACGGCGGGTACGACGTATCGGATTATCTGGGTATCAGACCGGAGTTCGGAGACTTCGACGATTTCCGAACGCTTATCGAGCAGGCGCACCGGCGCGGCATCCGTGTCATCACTGACTTCATCGTCAACCACACCTCCAACCAGCATCCTTGGTTCCAGGAGGCGCGCCTACCTGGCTCCCGCAAGAGGGACTGGTATGTGTGGACAGATGACCCGTCAACGTACAGCGAAGCCAGGGTGATCTTCGTTGACACCCACACCTCCAACTGGGCGTGGGATGAGGTTGCTGGTCAGTACTACTGGCATCGCTTCTTCGACCACCAACCCGATCTTAACTATGACAACCCGGCTGTCAGAGATGCGATTGCGGATGCGATGCGATTCTGGTTGGACATGGGTCTCGATGGACTTCGACTCGACGCGGTCCCGTACCTCTTCGAGCGCGAAGGCACGAACTGCGAGAACCTGCCTGAAACACACGCCTATCTCAAAGAGATCAGATCGATGATCGATGACGAGTACCCGGGGGTTGTCCTGCTCGCCGAGGCCAACCAGCGCCCGGAAGACCTCCTTGCATATTTCGGTGATGGCGACGAGTGTCACATGGCGTTCAACTTCCCGATCATGCCGTTGCTGTTCCTTGCCGTGGCTTCGGACGATGCGACCGTTGTCGCAAAGGAGCTCGCGGCTACTCCCGACATTCCGCGGGGCTGCCAATGGTCCGTGTTTCTGCGAAACCATGACGAACTGACCCTCGAGATGGTCACGTCGACCCAACGGGCGGCTCTGTACGACGCCTACGCACCGGACCCCGCAATGCGAAAGAACGTCGGTATCCGACGACGACTCGCACCACTGCTGAACGGGGACCGACGAAAGATCGAGCTCCTCCACGCCGTCCTGCTCTCGCTCCCCGGATCCCCGGTGATGTACTACGGAGATGAGATCGGCATGGGCGACGACATCGTTCTCCCTGACCGTGACGGTGTGCGAACGCCCATGCAATGGAATCCAACGCCGTCCGCTGGGTGGTCGGACGCCGACCCCACCCACTTCTATCTACCTGTCGTGTCAGACGATGCTTATGGGCCAAACAGAGTCAATGTTCATGACGAGCGCGCAGACGAACATTCGCTCCTGTCAGCCGTGAGAAATCTCATCGCGATGCGGCCACCCGCATTCGGCACCGCCGCGTTCAAGGTGCTGAACCCAGGCGACCCACGTGTCCTTGCAATCGCCAGAGGTGAGTTCACGGTTGCCGCCAACTTCTCCTCAGCACCGCTCACGGTACGGTGCGGGACGGACAGTTACGTTGCGGGCAACGGCACCATCAAGGGAAATTCCGTATCCCTCCCCCCGTACGGCTGGCTGTGGATGGGTCCTGCCTAAGGAGATCTCCGAGAAACCTCTTGACCCTCACGTTGCGTGAGGGTTTACGGTAGATCCATGAGTTCCTACACCGTTGGTGATCTCGCCTCGATGGCTGGTATCACCGTGCGCACAATGCATCACTATGACAAGATCGGACTGCTGAGTCCGTCGAGCCGGACATCAAGCGGCTACCGCCTCTACGACGACGACGATGTCGAACGGCTTCGCACGATCCTGACCTACAGGGAGCTGGGCCTCAGCCTCTCCGAAACAGCACGCGCCCTCGACGAGGATCCGGAGGAAACTCTCCGAACGGCGAGAGATCGGGTCTTGCGCCAGATCGTTCGCCTCGAACACATCGCCCGAAATCTCACCACATCACTCACAGACACCGGCATGACAGGAGCACCCGCGATGACATCTGAGGACAAACTCGCCGTATTCGGTGATTTCGATCCTGATGAGCACACGGCAGAGGTCACCCAACGCTGGGCGGAGACCGATGCCTACAAAGAATCCGCTCGCAGGACACCAACATACTCGGCATCAGATTGGGAACACATCAGATCCGAGAACGATGACATCTACCGGAGACTCGCAGAACTCAAGGACGCAGGGGCACCAGCCTCGAGCCCTGAAGCTCAGCTGCTGGTCGAGGAACACCGGAGACACATCTCGCGGTGGTACTACGACTGCACACCGGAGATACACGCAGGGCTCGGACAGATGTACACATCCGATTCCAGGTTCACATCCAGCATCGATGCCACGAACGTGGGACTGGCTGCCTATCTGTCGGAAGCGATCGCAGCCTCGTTGGATGACCGGTCTTGAGGCGACCACAGAAGAACTGTGAGAAGCCCGAGCACAGATGCAACCGTAGACAGCAGCCATATCGTGGTGTAGCTGCCAGTCGAGTCGACAATCCAACCGAACAACGGTGGTCCGATCCCGAGTCCAACCAGGAATCCGGACAGGACCACACCTGATGCCCTTCCCGCCGCTTCCGGTCCGGCGAAGACGATCAAGCCAAGCATTCCAACCGAGTTCCATGAGGAGGGACCGATACCGGTAAGGACGGCAGCCAACCAGATCACCCACCAGGGGCCGAAGCCTGCGAGTACAAGGGTCAACGACGCACCAATGGCGAGCACAGCGATCACGATGAGCGACGACCGATACGCATGGTTTCGCTCCGCATGACGCGCCCACATGATCCGTGCCGGCATCGCCGTGAGACCGACGACGGCAACGACGGCTCCACCTGCGACGATGGACCGACCGAGACTTTCAGTTGTGAACAGGGCATAGAGAACGGTCACCGAGCCACTGAGACCAAGAAGAAAGCCATAGAGGGTGATCCACCATATGTCAGAGGGCAGGCGGCCGGAACGCACGTCGGGAGCCACATGTCGGCTTCTGTTGGAACTCGGTAGGAACCACATAGCGAAGACGCCGAGAGATACTGCAAAAGCAGCAAACACCACATACGCGCTCAGTCTTCCCCACGCCAACGCCATGGAAGGGACGACAACACCGCCCACGAACACGAAGGCCTGCACACCAGACTGCTTAATTCCGGTGACGACACCCTGTGATCCGGGAGGTAGGTCTTCGGCGATCAGCTTATTCGTTGCGGGGTTCGAGCCGGCCTGCGCGACAGCACCGATAAGCGAACCTCCGACGAGAACGGTGAGAGATGGCGCAAGACCGAGCACGAGGAATGCAGCGGCAGACGCAAATGCGACGATCACGAGGGAACCTCGACCACCCATACGATCCGTGAACCGCCCTACCACCGGCGATATCACAGCAGCACCAACCGAGTTGACCGCGAACACAAGCCCCAGTTGGGCACGGGTGATCCCGATATCCTCGATGAACACCACAGCGAGGATGCCGAGGGAGAGCGCAACGAACGTTCCTACCCCCATCGTTGAGAAGAGCAGTGCGGCGAACACACCTCTCCTACGGGAATCGATTGCTGGCATTGGGCCAGTATCGCGCAATCGGGCACCCTCCTGCCTGCGCTGCGTATCGACTCACATGCTCGTGACGGTGAAGATCGTCGATTGATCGGGTGCCAGCGGCGCGCACTATAGACTCTCTGATTCAATGACAGAGGCAGTCGACACCCCCAGTATCCCTTGTGGCGCCGATGGGAATCCGGCATGGTGGACGGGGATCATCTACCAGATCTATCCCCGATCGTTCGCCGATTCAAACAGCAATGGCATCGGCGACCTCACAGGGATCACCGGCCAGCTGAACTACCTGTCGGGGACCCTTGGAATCGATGCCATCTGGATATCTCCCTTCTTCCCCTCCCCCATGGCCGACTTCGGATACGACGTCTCTGACTATGTCGATGTCGATCCGATGTTTGGATCGTTGTCGGACTTCGACGATCTGATCGCTGAGGCACACAGGCTCGACCTCCGGGTCATCATCGACTGGGTGCCGAACCATTCGTCCGACCAGCATGCATGGTTCAAGGAGTCCCGCTCCACACGAGACAATCCGAAACGCGATTGGTACGTCTGGAGAGATCCGGCTCCCGATGGCGGACCACCCAACAACTGGCTCTCGATATTCGGAGGCATCGCCTGGGAGTTCGATGACACCACAGGGCAGTTCTACCTCCACACGTTCCTCAAGGAACAGCCAGAACTGAACTGGAGGAATCCGGAAGTTGAGACCGCGATGCTCGACACGTTGCGTTTCTGGCTCGACAGGGGTGTTGATGGGTTCCGTGTAGATGTCGCCCACTACCTCATGAAGGACCCAGCATTCCGTGACAACCCGATCAACCCATCGCCGAGGCCAGTCGGCAAAGATCGGCACGACTACGACACTCAACTCCACGTCTATGACAACGCTCACACCGATATCCACACAGTGCATCGCCGCATTCGCTCTGTCATCGACGACTACGGGGACCGATTCTCGATCGGGGAGATCCACGAACCCGACTGGGATGCCTGGGCGAGCTACTACGGTGACGATCTCGATCAACTCCACATGCCGTACAACTTCAGCCTCTTGTGGGTGCCATGGACAGCAGAAGGGTTTCGCAGCCAGATCGTTGCCCAGGAAGCGGCGCTACCGACTGGTGCGTGGCCGAACCATGTCTTTGGAAACCACGATGAATCACGGCTGGCGACTCGATTCGGCACAGATCGCGTTCGGGCGGCCGCCGTGTTGCTGCTGACGCTCAGAGGCACACCAACGATCTACTACGGAGATGAGCTAGGGCTCGTGGATGGGGTTATCGGTCCGGGTAATGAGCAGGACCCATGGGGCAAGTTGTACCCGGATCTCAACCGCGATGTGTGTCGAACGCCGATGCAGTGGACACCGGATCCAGGTATGGGTTTCACGAACTCCACTTCTCGTTCGTGGTTGCCGTACGCAACGAGCGACACGAGTGTCGAGACACAGATCGGCGACCCCAACTCCACACTCAGCCTGTACCGCACGATCATCGAACTGCGGCGCGTGCACACCGAGCTCGCCCTCGGGGCCATCACGATGCTGACGGACAACCCGGCAAACGTCCTGTCGTATGCACGGACGCTCGAAGGCGCTGTCAGCTACGTTGCGATCAATTTCACAGACTCCGTTCAACGGTTCGTCTTTCCTTGTGTTGTCGATCAGATACTCACGACGCACGCACACCGAGAGACCTCCTTCAGCGAAGTGACGCTCGCAGCGGACGAGGCGATTGTCGTCAAGCCAGTCCGTTGGTAGCACCTGTCTTCTGCTCACACAAGTGGGGGCAGGACGGATTGCAGATCCCCCAACACGACGCGGCGATCGACAGTCGAGGACACCCCGAGACTCATGAACTTGATCTGATCAAGATCGGTGATATTCGATCCGAACACGATCACCCTCGACCGAGCAGCCATTGAGCGGACGATCGCCTCGACACCCAGCTCATCAGCGCTCGCAACAACGACAGAAACCGATCGATCCGATGGCAGAACAACCGTGCGATAGCTCGAGCGTTCGGCCTGGGGAACGATCGCGTCCCTGTCATCAAGCGATGCAAAGACACCGAGGGCTGGTCCTGCCGTGTCGTCGACTGAGGCCGACATCGCAACCGCCTTCGTGAAACCCCACCTCAGGTGTGCTTCGTGTGCCGCCTCACCGAGTACCTGGGACGAGCCTGGGGCAAGACCGTAGCGGTCCCACGGTGCGATGGATCTGGCAGCCGAACCTCCCGACGGCGTGGGGACGCCGAGCAACGTCAACGCACGGTCGATGGGTCGCAGGGACTCCCGAAAGATCTCGAGAGGGCTCGACCGCTGCTCGAGCACGGGAGTCACCTCGAGATGTCGCAAAAGACCGTCGAGGACACCGACCCCATCAACGACTGCGTCAGCTAGCACCGCATCCATCTGCACCCCGAGTGCTGTGAGGCTCTCGGCGACATAGGTCGGGTACGCCGCAACGAACGCTTCTCTGAGTTCCCCATCGTCTTGCTTCACTCGCGAGCTCCAGATGCCGACATTGGGAAGATACTGCCTACCATCGATGCCACGCACAACGCCGGAGGACCAATGCGCAAGTACGTTTTCATCTTCGCTCTACTCGCGATTTCCCTCGCGGCCTGTCGTGTCGAGTCGAACATCCTTCTCGACATCGATGAGGATGGATCGGCATCGGTTGGGGCCGAGATCGGCTTCGACGAGGAGTTCAAGAATCTTCTCGAGCAATCAGGGGCCGATCCCGACGAGATTCTCTCTGACCTTCCCGACTTCGGCGGTGAGTCGGTACAGCCGATCGAACGTACCGAAGGCGATATGACCTTCGTCGGCGCGACGTCGCAGGTCGATGATCTCTCGACATTCGACTTCGCATCAGGTGACGGCAGCGAGTTCTTCAGCGAGTTCTCATACGAATTCGATGCGTCGTCTGCGAACCTACGCGCAACGGTGACCGCAGCGGACCTCGGCGGTGGCGACGGGGACCTTCCGATTGACCCATCCGCTCTCACGGGAGATCTGTTCTCAGCGAACGTGATCATCAAAATGCCAGGCAACGTCGTCGAGCACAACGCTGACGAGGTGCGCTCTGACGGAACCTTGGTGTGGATCGTCTCGCTGACAGAGTCAACACAGATATCGGCCGTGTCGGACTTCGGTTCCTCGACCAGTACGTGGATCTGGTTCGTCCTCGGCGGCGTGCTGATCATCGGCATCATGGCAGGGATCGCTGCAACGATCGTGTCCCGAAAAGATGCGGACAAGGCCGTAGCTGCCGCCGCCGCAGAACATGAAGCCGCTACAGCGATGGTTCCTCCACCGAGCGGCGAACCGATCGTCGTAGATGGTGGTGCTGCAACTCCGGTCGTCGATGCTCCGGACGCTGAAGTCGTCGAAGGTGAGAACCCAAGCGGGACAGATGACAACGTCGCGAGCGATGATGCACCCACTGACGCTGATCAGCCAGAGACGACCTGAACGGCGATGAGTCCGTAGGGTCCCTCGATGACCCCTACACCGCTGATCCTGTAGGCAGGGTCGGTGAGGATGTCCGCATACGCGCTTGCAGAACTGATGGCTTCGATCAGGCCGTGTGGTGTCGCCGCGATCGCAAGCATCTCATCGTGGATCGTTCCCGGAACGCCCTCGGTCTTCAAGGCAGCACCGAGGTCATCGTCGAGCGTCAGAAAGCCTGACCGATATACGTTCTGAGCTCGCGACACGGCCACAGTCGCAAGTTCACTCGACCAGATGAGCGGGTCGACTCCCGCCGAGATCCGATGCCTGTTGAGTTCATCGAACACGAGTTGGGCCGAGGCCTGGGATGGTGCAAGGGATTCGTCCCCGGTATCGGGAATGGGGATGGGAATCGTGCCAGCAGCGAGACGGTGTCCAACGGCGTCATCGACAGCGATTACCGCTGCGAAAATCCGCTCACCGCTGATGATGCCGATGCTGCTCTGCACCGGTCCGCCGGGAGTCGCGACGATGCCGACCACTGTCGAGTCTTCCAAAGCCCGATCAACCGATTCTCGAGCCGAGTCTGGTAGCGGCGCTGCCGACACAAGTGTTGTCACAAGGGCGACGATCACGATGGCGTAGGAACCGCCAAGGGCAGCGCCACCGAGCCTGTTCATTGACGTGGCACCAGGCACGATCTTGAGCGCTGCAGCTATGAGCCGAGCCACGAAGAATCCACCGATCACGAGCACGAAGAACATGAGAATGCCGCCGATCATGCGGCCAACCTCGTACGGGAGATTTGCCATTGCCGATATCACAGATCCAACGGGAGGCGACATCCGAAACACAACGATCGTTCCCACGATCAGGACACCCATTTCCACCGCTTCTCTCACGAGGCCTCGTCGCCAGCCACGAATCATGAGGGCGAACGCGATTCCAACGGCAACCATGTCGTAGATCTGCACGATCAGGAGCCGTCGCTGCCTTCATCGGGTTCGACATCGTCATGGTCGGGTTCGACCACGGGAACCTCGCCAGTTCTGAGAAGACGCGATGGTTCCGGTTCCTCGAACATGGCCTCGGACGCCTCCTCCCATGTTTGATCGAGGATGCGAGTCCGCCACCAGTGACCGAGAAGGATTTTCAGCGTTGCCGTGAGAGGGACGGCGATGATGACCCCCCAAATACCCGCGACCGTTCCGCCAAGGACGAGTGCGAGCAGCGTGACGGTCGGATGGAGTCGGACCGTTGCTCTCAGCACACTCGGCGAAACGAAGTTATTGTCGATTTGTTGGACGATGACAGCAACGACAACAGCCCAGATGGCCGTACCTACGTCGGCGGTCGTCACCGCAACAAGGACGCCCAGGAACCCTCCGACCCAGGGTCCGAGGAACGGAACGATGTTGAGAAGTCCACCGATCAATCCGATGAGGAGCCAGAACTGCAGACCGATCACGCGGTAACCGAGCGATAGCATCACACCAACGATGAGCGCAACCACCAACTGGCCTCTCAAGAACCCTCCGAGCGCTGTATTGAGTTGACGTCCGACGTGGGCCGCCTCCGCCTTCCGGCGGTCCGGGAACACGTCAACCATCCGTTGCTGAACCGATGGCAGATCGATGAGGAAGTAGAACGCGAGAACAGGTCCTATGAGGAACACCAGGATGAACTCGAATATCCCTGCGGTCACCGATCCGAGTTGGTCAAGCGCCAGTGAGATCAGTGTGTTTCGGTTCTCAGGGTCGTTGAGATACTCAACCAGCTGGTCGTAGTTCCAAACCGTCACGTTCTCGAAGCCAGCCGTTGCGAGAAGATCCTTGGCTTGCATCGTGGAGTTGTCATACAACGCAGGGAACGTCTCTACGAAGGACTGCGCCTGTTTCACGATGTCAGGGAGCAGGACAACAGCAAGAAGCGCAACAGCCGAGAAGAAGACAAGGAACCCGAGGATCGCTCCGAGGAGCCTGGGAACACCTCTGCGATGAAGCCAGGAAACGAAGGGGTTGAGGATGAAGATGATGACGACGGAGAGCAGAAGGGGGGCCAGGATGACTCGACCCTTGATGAGCACAAAGAAGCTTGCTGCTATTAGCAGCATCACACCGATGACGGACCACGAGAAGATCCCCACTCGGCGAAATACCGAACCTACGTCCTTCTCGCCCATCGTGCGAGTGTATCGGTGTCCCGCTCGGACACATGACATGTCTTCCGTTCCCGCGCCGATGACGGGAATTCCTTCCCGCGAGCCACGCAAGAATGGTGGGCATCATTCGGAAATGGAGCTGGCGATGGGACTCGAACCCATGACCAAGACGGCCCAAACCGGGAGTGCGTGAGCCAACCCACGAGAACAAGCGCGCGGCAACCACCGCGTTCCCAACCTTCGATGCACGGCAATCGCATGAACCGAAGGGGCCTCTGCGGAAATGGAGCTGGCGATGGGACTCGAACCCATGACCAAGACGGCTCGAACCAACAACACGTGAGCCGTCACCCACAACACGCGCGCGGCAACCCGTCACCACAAAGACCTTGAGTTACGAAGTGTCCTGAACCACAAGGGCTATTTCGGAACTGGAGCTGGCGATGGGACTCGAACCCATGACCTGCCGCTTACAAGGCGGCTGCTCTGGCCAACTGAGCTACGCCAGCAGATTCGTCAGGATACCCAGCCCCTGACGCGAGCGACCTCGAAAGATGCGATCGCGGCTGCAACCGATGCATTGAGGCTCTCGGTGTCGCCAACCATTGGGATCGAGGCGAGCACATCACACCGTTCGGCGACAAGACGCGACAATCCAGCACCCTCGGCGCCGACACACAACGCCACAGGTTGAGCGAGAAGATCGAGGCCGAGGAGGGATTGGTCCGACTCACCCGCAAGACCGACGTTCCAGAGGCCAAGCTGGCTGGTGCGCTTGAGGGCATCCGCGATCGAAGAGACAACAACGATCGGGATCCGTTCCAGTGCGCCGACGGCTGCTTTGAATGCCGTCGCACCGATCGGGGCGCTTCGACGCGACGAGATAACGAGGGCCGTCATTCCAGCCGCGACTGCCGATCGTGCGATCGCTCCGATGTTGCGGGGATCTTCGATGTGGTCGAGCACCAGTAGCGCCGTGTTGTCGACACTCTGGACTGCTTGCTTGAGCGGTGTGGGCACGATCGGGCGGGCGGTTGCAAGGATGCCCTGCGGAGCGCTGGTTGTGGCATGGTCACGGGCATCGTCTACATGTTCGATCGAAATCGAGTCGTTCGCAGCACGTTCCACCAGAGCCGCAATATCTGCGTGCTTCAGCCGTCCTCGCTCCACGATGAGGCGCGTGACACGCCCAGCATCGAGGGCTGCTGCAACCGCGTGGATCCCCTCGAGGTCAGTTCCGATGCCAGCGTGCGCCATCGGGCGTGTCCTCGATAACGATGCTCGCATCAGCGAGAGCATCTCTCAGTGTGTCGGATGTGGCCCAGTCCTTGTCCCTTCGTGCTCCCTCTCGTAGCTCGAGGAGATCATCGATCGTGCCTTCCTCAATTCCGAATTGCGCCGCAATCTCTCGGACATCGGGACCTTCGGTACGTGTCTCGTCGGCCGACGTGAGACCGAAAACGTACATGATCTCGTCGAAGGCTGAGGCAAGAGAGTTCGCGTCCTCCCCCGCGTCGAGCCGGGAATTCCCTTCACGGACCAGATCGAAGAGAACACCAAGGGCACCCGCTACGTCGAGATCGTTGTCCATAGAAGAAGAGAAGCGAGTAATCATATTCGCATCAGCTGTTGCGTCGATCGTCGGTGGGAATCTTCGGCGAAAGGAGTGGAGTCTGGCGAGGCTCGCCTCAGCATCTGCGAGTGCTTCCTCGGAGAATTCCAGTGGCTTGCGATAGTGAGTTCGAAGGTAGAACAGCCGCACGGCGATCGGATCCCATCGTTCGAGCGACCCGAGCAGTGTCACGAGGTGGCCTGTGGATTTTGCCATCTTCTCGCCCGAGAGGTTCAGCATGCCGTTGTGCATCCAATACCGTGCGAATTGCTCGCCGTTCGCCGCTTCTGCTTGAGCGATCTCGTTTTCATGATGGGGGAAGATCAGATCGGACCCTCCGGCGTGAATCGCGAACGACGGCCCGAGGTATTTCGCCGCCATTGCTGAACACTCGATGTGCCAACCGGGCCGACCGCTTCCCCAGGGTGAGTCCCATGTTGGTTCGCCTGGCTTGGCTGCCTTCCACATCGCAAAATCGAGCGGATCTCGCTTCTTGTCATCGACAGCGACACGTTCACCCGACCGAAGGTCATCGAGATCGTGACGGGAAAGAATGCCGTACGCGGGGAAGGACCGGACGGAGAAATAGACATCACCAGAACTCTCGTAAGCATGGCCTGAATCGATGAGATCGGAGATCATCGAGATCATCTCCGGGATATGGTCCGTTGCCCTGGGTTCGATGGATGGGGCAAGATTCCCGAGGAGGTCATAGGCCCGCCGGAAGGCCTCGTCAGCCTCGGCCGCTACGACATCCGTCGATACGCCGCGTTCTTGTGCCCGTGCGATGATCTTGTCTTCGATATCGGTGATGTTTCGCACGAACAGCACGTCAAGACCCTGCCACATGAGGTATCGCCTCAGAACATCGAAGGCGACCGCGGACCGACCGTGACCCAAGTGTGGCTCCGACTGGACCGTCGGGCCACAGACGTATATCCCGATCGGTCGAGACGTATCAGGTTCGAACGGAACGGTGGCCCGCTCCACGGTGTTATACACATCCATGAGCCGGGATGGTACCTGGGCCAGATATCAGAGCACAGATATCAGACATGAGACGAACCCGCCCCTCCCGTCTGGGTCCGTTTTCTGTTTATCCTCTCTTCTATGAACGGCAAACTCCTTGGTCCTGGTCCGCTGATATACGCTCATAGAGGCGATCGGTCGCGCGGACCGGACAACACGCTCGAGGCGTACCGCCTTGCAGTAGAGGCGGGCGCTGACGGTATCGAACTCGACGTGAGACGGACCAGCGACGACAAGCTCATCATGAGCCATGACGACCGATATCCCGGTCATCCTCCATTCATCGAGCTGACCCTCGAGGAGGTGAAGGAGACGATTCCACAGGTACCGACCTTCGTTGAGATGCTTGCCTCAGTTCCCCAGCATGTATCACTCAACGTCGAGATCAAGAACTTTCCCGATGAGGCCGATTACGACCTGACCCGCGACACCGTCAACCTGGTCGTCGATACGATTGCCACCCATGACACACCAGAGCGAATTCTTCTGTCCTCGTTCGACCCGGATTCCGTTCACAGGGCGGCTGCCATCGATCCAAGAATCGTTCGGGGACTGCTTATCCGAGAACCGTTCGATATCGGCACGGGCATCGAAGTAGCGACCTCACTCGGCGTCGAAGCCATTCATCCCCGAATGACCTACTTTCAGCCGGATGCGTTGGGACTCATGGACAAGATCCATGCTGCGGGGCTCGTTGCGGTGGTATGGGGAGCGAACACGCCGGGTGACATTCACACGCTGGTGGAAGCAGGCGTTGATGTCGTCATCACCGATGATCCGCTCATGGCGCGCCGAACTATCGCTCAGCGATAGACAGTTGCCACAGCGTGTGCTGCCATTCCCTCGTCGGCGCCAATCCAACCGAGCCCATCAGTTGTTGTTGCCTTGACAGAGACAGAGATCGCCGGCAGCGCGAGCGTCGAAGCGAGATTCGTTCTCATGTCCTCCCGATGGGGCCCGATGCGGATACTCTGGACCACGATCGTCACATCGATATGAGCGAGGTCGTAGCCGGCCGATCGAACCTTCTGGGCACACATACTCACCAGATCGAGCGAACGAACACCCTGCCACTGCGAGTCGGTACTCGGAAAGTGAGTACCGAGGTCGCCGAGGGCCGCTGCACCGAGAAGCGCATCACACACCGCGTGGGAAGCAACGTCGCCGTCCGACGTTGCAATGATGCCAATGTGATGTTCGATCTCGACACCGCACACGGTCACAGGCCCCTCACCACCGAAACGGTGTGCATCGTAACCGAACCCGACCCTTGTTCCCATCATTCTTCTCGGCCTCTCAGTATCCGGGCTGCAAGTTCCAGATCGTCCGCGTACGTGATCTTCACATTGTCTGGCTCACCTGCCACGAATACCACGCTACCGCCGATCCGTTCGATGAGGGCTGCGTCGTCCGTCGCGTCGTCATCTGATGCAGAGTGAGCGCGCAGGAGAACGTCCTTCTTGAACGCCTGAGGCGTTTGCACCGCTATGAGGTCCGCGCGATCAACTGTTTCGATGATCCGATCACCGCTGATGCGCTTGATCGTATCCGTGACCGGAAGTCCCGGAACGACACCATCAGCGTCGGTCCGCTCTGCGCTCTCGATCACGGACATCACGAGATCGATCGATGCGAGTGGTCGTGCGGCGTCGTGGACGAGGACCCACACAGGATCTGATGTGAGAGCCAGAAGCCCCGCAAGCACCGAATCCCTACGCCTTGCTCCGCCCTGAACACCACCGGGGACGTCTCCAACGACCACAACCTCAGATATCCCAGCCTCATGGAAGACATCAACACTCCATCGCCACAGAGGTCGATCACCGAGGTTCGCCGTGTGTTTCGGCTGTCCGAATCGGCTGCCAGCACCGGCAGCCACGATGACTGCGGCGATACCTGAACGGTTCGCCGACATGGCCATCAGGCGTCGTCCGGTTCCTCTACGATCGGCAACGCCCGGTCGAGTTTCGTGATCGTGTCTTCTTCTGACAGAGCGAGCGAGAACTGGAGCTCCGATACGATGATCAGGCGTGCTTTGGCGAGCATTCGTTTCAGAGCAGGAGAGATTCCCTTGATCTGCTGGGCATAGGTGAGGTCTCTGACGACCTCAGCAACCTGGAAGATGTCGCCCGAGTTGATCTTCTCGGTCAGAAGCTTGTACCAGCGCGACCAGTTCGCTCCCGCCTCCTGCGGTTCAGCCTTGAACACGGCGAACACCTGGCGCGCCTTGTTCTTTGAGATCACCGGTCTGACGCCTCGATCGACCGCTTTCTCAACAGGTACACGCAGCGTCAGCTGGTCAGTGACGATCTCAAGCACGAAATAGTCCTGTCGCTCACCGGCGAAGTCGATCCGCTCCTTCTTGACGATGGTCGCAGCACCGTGGTGCGGGTACACAACCTTGTCGCCAACCTTGAACGGGGAAACGAACTTCTTGGCAGGCTTTTTGGCAGGCGCCTTTTTCGCTGGAGTCTTCTTCGTCGCAGTCTTTTTGACTGGCGCCTTTTTGACTGGCGCCTTCTTGGCAGGAGTCTTCTTGGCGACAGGCTTCTTCGCAGGCGCCTTCTTCGCAGAAGTCTTCTTGGCGACAGGCTTCTT
>JAMBLJ010000033.1 GCA_023336815.1 Actinomycetes bacterium | reverse complement strand
GGACATTGTCCCGTGGAAGTTCGAGTCTTCTCTCCGACACGAGTAACCCCTTGGGCACCACCCCTTGGGGTTACTTGCTGTGTGAGACCTCATATCCGTCTACCGCGTGCGTGTCTGCGTAACGACAGAGAGAATTCTCTATGCCACGCTCTGTAGCCCCGCTATACTCACCACGGGTTTTCAATGGAGGGTGGAAAGATGGCGTCTATTCGTCGTTCTGTCATGGCGCTGGCGCTTATTTCGATGGTGGCAACGGTCACGTACACGGCTTCGCCACAAGCCGAGGCTGTTGCTGGTGTCGACATCGTGATACTCGGTGGCCAAGCTGTCGTTTCGTCACAGGTCGAGGCTCAGCTTGCCAGTTGCACCGTGGGATCCGTCACCCGTCAGTCGGGTAACGATCGCTACCAGACGGCGGGAGCCGTATCGGCAGCGGCATTCACGTCTGCCACAACGGCGTTCATCGCCACGGGAAGCGGTTTTCCTGACGCCATCGCTGGTGGATCCGCAGCCGCCATCGCAAAGGGACCCGTTCTCCTCGTGAACGATGGGATTCCGGGTAGCACGGCAAAGGAACTCCAACGGCTCGGCGTCTCGAAGATCCAGATTCTCGGAGGAACCGCTGCCGTGTCAGACACTGTTGTTGCCAAGCTCGGTGCCTACGGAGCGACAACACGGATCGCCGGCCCCGACCGGTACGCCACCGCAGCTGAGATCGCCAAGGCGAGGTTCTCCTCTGCCAACACGGTATATATCGCTGCAGGCACGAACTTCCCTGATGCGCTGGCCGCTATCCCTGCGGCAACAAAGGACGGTGCTCCGATCCTGCTCGTCCATAGAGACGGCATCCCAGGGCCAACATCAGTGCAGCTCTCGAGACTCAAGCCTCAGACGATCAAGATCCTTGGTGGGATTGCGGCGGTATCGGCATCGGTTGCCCAATCGTTGAAGGCCTATGCACCGAACGTTGTCCGTCTCTCCGGACCGAACAGGTACGCAACCGCAGCGGCGATCTCGAAGAATGCGTTCGGCGGAGGTGCGCCCAAGATCTTCATAGCAACAGGCGACAACTTCCCAGACGCGCTCGCAGGGGGAGCGGCTGCCGGCGTTGCTGGAGCTCCGATCCTGCTCGTCTCACAGAACAATATACCGAATCCAACGATGAGCGAGATCCAGCGTCTCACCGGTCAGAAGTGCGGTGTCAAGCCGCCGCTGAACTTCGATGAGCGAGTCCAGGCGACGCTCGATGGTGCCGCGGAACAACTCAAGGACACGGTCGCGGGACTTCCAAGCGCAGCCATGTTCCCGCGCTCCACCGATCCGGCGACGGGCAAGTGGAAGCGTGTTGGCGCAACAGACTGGACGAGCGGCTTCTTCCCAGCGCTGCTATGGAGGATGTACCTAGGAACCGGTGACTCAGCGTTCCTCAATTCCGCAACGAAGTGGAGTGGAAGCCTTGCATCCCAGGCGTCACGCACCGATACGCATGATGTGGGTTTCATGGTCGGCCTACCGGCCTCCCTCGCGTTCAAAGCAACAGGAAACGCAGCGTACAGGAACACGCTGCTCGAGGCTGCGAACTCCCTGTCGACACGTTTCGACCCCGATGTTGGAGCAACCCGATCCTGGTCGTGGGGCAGATGGGCAACAGATTTCAACGTGATCATCGACAACATGATGAACCTGAACCTGTTCTGGGAGGGCGCGGAGATGACGCTCAACCCGGCTCAGAACGTTCTGTGGCTCCAACAGGCGAGGAGTCATTCAGCTGTGACGTCCCAGCAGCACATTCGTGCGGATGGGTCGAGCTATCACAACGTGGTGTTCAACGAGACGACGGGCCAGGTTATTTCGAGGGAGACCCACAGCGGCGAATCCAACGAGTCAACATGGTCCCGTGGACAAGCATGGGGTTTGTACGGATTCACGGCTGCGGCAGATGCGACCGGCGATGCCGCGCGACTCGCGGATGCGAAAAAGATGGCCGACTTCTTTCTGAACCGCTTGCCTGCTGATTCCGTTCCGTACTGGGACTTCGATGCACTGGGTATACCCAACGAACCGCGAGATTCGAGTGCCGCAGCGATCGCCGCAGCGGGTCTACTTGATCTCTCTCAGGTAACAAACAACTCGGCTGACAGCTATCGCTACTTCTACGCAGCAGTCGATATTCTCGACTCGTTGATGTCGCCAACCTATCTGTCCGACGGAGTCGTAAGCGAAGGAATCCTTCTCCACGGTACCGGGTCAGCACGGCCATCTCTGAATTCTGAAATAGATGTATCGCTCATCTGGGGCGACTACTACTTCGTCGAGGCGTTGCAGCGCTACCAGGAGATCGCCGCGACGATTCCCGCCGTGGGCGCATGTGAAGAGCCCTTCAGGTTCGAGGGCAACGGACAAACACGCTGGCGGGTTCCTGAGCCGCTCTCTGAATTCACCTGGGCAGATACTTGGATCGTCTCGGGTGGTGTTCCTGCGTACATCAACGCACCGATACCAGGAGCGTTCTTCTCCCATCCGTCAGGCGGCGTGATCGACTACGTGATCGCATGCAAAGAGCGCCCGGCTTCGCCTTAGGCGCGAACGACACAGCTCCTCTGAATTCTCATGTGGCGTCGGATTGTGACCGATATGCATGAGTGGGAGCTACGTACGGGGGTCTGATGTGAGTCATGCGACCTTTGAACCATCACTGACACACGAAGGTAACTCGACCGAAGGGAACCGATCAAGGTTCTCGCTGTACCTGGGTCTTGAGCTGCTCTTTGCTTTCGGTGTAGCAGTCTCAGGTCTCGGAAGGCCCAGCCTGTGGCTCGACGAGGCATACAGCGTGGACTTTACATCGGGGAGCTGGTCCGACCTGTTCGGCGTTATCGCCGAACGCGAGGCGATGCATGGGTTCTACTACGTGCTGCTCAAAGGCTGGTCATCGGTGGCGGGAACGAGTGAGATCGCCGTAAGACTGCCATCGGTTGTCTTCTTCCTTGCTGCAGTAGGCGCCATAGCGATTCTGGGCCGGTTGCTGTTCAGCGACAGGGTCGGTCTGATCGCGGGGGTGCTCTTGACGGTGAACCCCTTCCTCCTGGTCTTCGCACGTGAGGCGCGGAGCTACGCGATGGTGACAGCCCTCGTGACGATCGCAACCGTGGCGTTCGTCCATCTCGTTCTCAGCGATCGCCCAGATCGTCCCGATCTGGCTGTGCTCCTTGCCTACACGATCGTTGGAACGTTCGCGGTGTACACCCACGCGTGGGCGATCTTCGTGCTGGTTGTCCATGCTGGCACCCTGTTCTTGGTCGACGACTTCCGACGGATGGCCCGCTGGTTCGTGGGGAGTTGGGCCATCATGGCGGCTCTCGCTGCTCCGCTGCTGTACTTCCTTGTCTTCGTGAGCACGGACCAGGTGACATGGATCCCCGCTGTCGGCCCCACGGCATTCGTCCATCACTTCAAGCGTCACACAGGTGGGTGGATACTCATGGTGGTCTTCCTCGCTCTCATCGCGATAGCGTTCTCGCGATACGCGTTCGGGGATCGCAAAGACATGTCGCGGTGGAGGATCGCGATGGTCGCTGCCTGGGTGGTCGTTCCACCGGTATTGACCTTCCTCGTGTCGCTTGCGGTTCCACTGTTCCTGTCCCGATACCTCATCGTCGCGCTCCCTGGGCTCGTGCTGCTTGCATCGGTCGGTGTCGATGCCCTCAAGCCTGTGTGGCTGGGGATCGGAGCGATTGCCGTTGTTGTATCTCTGTCGATGGTGAAGAATGCCGAGGCGTACACATCCAGCATCGAGGACTGGCGCGGTGCTGTGAGTTTCATCATGGGTGAATCAGTGTCAGACGATCTCATCGTGTTCTATTCGCCGGATGTATCGGTGCCCTACAGGTACTACGAGCGCCGCACCGCTGGGGGAGAGGTGCCAGCGATTCTCATCTACGACACCTCGGTGCTCGGTGACAGCGATGCGACCGCTACCGCGCTTGTCGACATGGTCGAGACTGCTGGTGACCGACGTGTCTGGGTTGTGTTATCACACGACCTCGGTGGCCGCGGCCCAACCATCGAGGAGAACCTCGCGTCCTTCCGACCCGTAGTGATGCGCCGGGAGTTCGAAGGTTCGATACGGGTGGTTCTCCTCGAGACCCCGTGAACGGCGATTCGCTGCGCTCATCGTGGCGTGAGGGTGACGTACGTCTCGTTTGCGAACCTGTCGTGGACACCCTGGCGGGATATTCGATCCTGTGAGATGGAGACCGCGATCCAGACGATCACACCCAAGCTCAGGACCGATCCCAATACACCCTGGATGATGCCGAGTGCGAGGTATAGATTTCTCAGGAGCGCTTGTTTGACCGTAGGAAGATCGCCGTTCGTGCCACGGACCCGCAGACGTAGGGCGCGTTTGCCGAGCGTGCGGCCCCACATCGATTCCATCAGCACGAAGTAGGCGACGCTGAGGCCGTTCATGGTGAACGTTGCCAGAGGAAGTGGCATGCGTCGCAGTGCAACAACCCACAGAGCGAGCAGAGGGACAAACAGAAGAAACGCATCGACAATGTGAGCTGCGAGTCGCCGACTGAGGGGACCCGGTAGCTCTCCGTCGGTTGCCACGTGGGATCCGGTGTTCTGGTCCATTTCAGGTCCTCGTGGTCGACTTCGCGAGCGTACCGTCTCGACGGAACGGACCGGTCACGTACCGTTGGCGAGAATGCGAACGAGGCGACTGAGACCTTCCCTGATATCGGGAACATCACTCAGCACAGGCAAAAGAGGGTCGCCTTTGAGCGCAGCGACCCTGCGTGGCATCGAATGGATGGTGAATCTCGTTGTATCGAGTGATGGGGTGACCTCACTCCAACGTAGGGGGGCGGAGACGGTTGCCAGAGCAACCGGTCGTACGCTGTATGGAGACACGAGCAGCTTCCCTTTCCCGTTCTGAAGGTAGTCGATGTAGACCCTTCCTCCTCGTCGAGCGGGCGATCGTATCGTCGTCGCGATATCAGGGAGGCGGGCCTCAACCACGCGAGCGACCAGTTCCCCAAGGAGTTTCTGCTGGTCGTAGCTGTGTCTGCGACCCATGGGTATGAGGACGTGGAGACCCGATTTGCCGCTTGTCTTGACGTACGACGGAAGACCCATCTGTTCGCAGAGTTCATGGATCGTACGGGCGATCGTCACCACGTCTCGAAAGTCTGCTTCCTTGGGGTCGAGATCGAGGATGCACCAATCGGGTGCGTCGAGATGCGCAACCGTGCTTGCCCAGAGGTGGATCGGTACTGTTGCTGTGTTGATGATGTACCTCAAAGACTCGACGTCATCACAAACGAAGTATCGGTTGCCCTTGGCGTTCGATTCTCCGATCCACTCCGTCCGGATCCACGACGGCGTGTGGTCCGGTGCGTTCTTTTGGAAGAAGGACTTACCAGCGACCCCATCCGGATATCGATCCAGAACGATCGGCCGATCCTCGAGGAAGGGGAGCAGATGGGAGGCGATCGAGTCGTAGTAGCCAAGGAGATCACCTTTGGTGATAGCTTCGGACTCCCAAAAGATCTTGTCGACGTTCGAAGGCTGGAACTCGACACCATTGTGAGTCGCACCGCCCTCCTCGGGGTCCGGCGCTGGGGGTGCACCGCTGTCTTCATCGAGATCGACGCTTTCTACTGTCGTGTTGGCAAGGATGCCAAGGAACACAGGTTGTCTGAGGTGACCCGCTGACGTGTACTCCTTGTAGCGGACCTCGCACGTGAGGTCCGGACTCACCCAGGAACCACGCTGTAGGTCCTTTGGGGCACCGATAACGGCGTGCTGGTCATGCACCAAAGTTCTCAGTTCGGCGAGGAGCGCCCGACGTGTTGCCTCGGAGAAACCTGAGCCGACACGTCCGGCATACTGGAGTTCTCTGCCACGTCGTGCAGCGATCAGGATGGCGCTGAGATCGGACGTGTCCTCCTCTCGTACAACGAATCCGACAATGGCGAACTCTCCTGTTCGCTCCACGCGCATCTTGAGCCAATCTCCGGATCGCCCCCCGCGGTACACGGAAGAAGACCTCTTCGCCATGATCCCTTCGAGACCCATTCCAGCCACCTGAGCGAACATCTCCGATCCGATGGTCTCGATATGTTCGACGTATCGGATCGGACCAAGCGACGGCAGTATCTGCTTGAGCGACTCCTTTCGAATTGTCAGAGGGAGCGAACGACAATCGAGATCGTTGACGCCGAGAAGATCGAAACCGAAAAACGTCACAGGCCGCAGAACAGCGGCCTGTGCGATCTCGAATCGGTTGGTGAGGCTGGCCCTCGACTGCAGACTTGAGAACGATGGCCGTCCGTCGCTCGACAGCACAACAGCCTCGCCATCGATGACGATGTTCTCGAAAGGGAGGGCTTCCACGGCAACCACGATCTCAGGGAACACCTCCGTGGCGTCGATTCCGCTCCGGTAGCTCAGCGTTACGTTCGTGCCGCGCTTTTCTGCGACTAGTCGATAACCGTCGTACTTGATTTCGAAGATCCACCCCTGCCGAGAGAACGGCGCCTCTGCGACCGTCGCGAGCATCACTTGGGCTCCGGTATTGCGTACGGTCGATGGTGTGGCGCCCATCTGGCGGAGGTGTGCAGTCACACTGTCTTGTGATCCGCCCCCATCACCAAGTTGCTCGACGAGCCGTCCGGTATAGACCGACTCCTCGATGAACATATCCTCATCCCCGGATCGTTCCCAGCCATCCGGCTTCTTGATGAGGAGCCACTCCCTGTCATCACGTTTCGTGCGGACGAGTACCCACGCTCCGCGCATCTTGTATCCACTCAGATCGAACCAGAGTTTCCCCTTCTCTAGACCGGCCGCTATGTCCTCCACTGCCGTGTAGGTTCCCCGGTCCCACACGATCATCTCGCCACCGCCGTATTCCCCAGCCGGGACGACACCTTCGAAGGCCGCGTACTCGACGGGATGCGCCTCCGTCCTGATCGCGAGACGCTTCACGGAGGTGTCCAAGGAGGGGCCAGCTGGAACAGCCCACGACAGCAGAACTCCTTCGTGTTCGAGCCTCAGGTCGTAGTGCAGACGGCGGGCAGCATGTTTCTGAACGACGAAAATGCCCGCCACAACGTCGCCATGCGAACCAAACGGTTCCGGTGTTCTCGCGACGGAACGTTTGGCGTTGTACTCGCTGAGCCGGTCTGGAGTCGTGTTGTCATTGCTCGCCATCCGGGGGTCGATGGTATACAGTGGTCCGATGGCCGCACGACCAATCGCGTCTGGGACGATCAGCTTCGGGCTGGTGGCGATTCCTGTGAAGCTCTTTTCGACAACCGAATCCTCGGCGAAGATACAGCTGAATTCGATCCATGAGAAGTGCGGAACACGCGTGCGTCAACAGTTTTGGTTGCCAACTGACGAGGAAGTTGTCGCTCGCGATGACCTCGTTCGCGGATATGAATTCACCAAGGACCAGTACGTGCTGTTCACCAAAGACGAACTCAAGTCGATGGAGGTGGCACCAACGCACTCCATCGATATCAAGGAGTTCGTGCCCCTGGTCGAGGTCGATCCTCTGTACTTCGAGAAGGCGTACTACCTGGGGCCAGACAAGGGCGGCGACAAACCGTACAAGCTTCTGGCTGAAGCGATGAAGCTGACCGAACGTGCGGCGATTGCCAAGTACGCCGCCCGTGGCAAGGACTACCTCGTTCTCCTCAGACCTTTCGAAGAGGGTCTTGTCATGCAACAACTCAAGTACAACGACGAGATCAGGGCTTTCGCAGATGTCCCGATGGGGGAGTCGGAGGTCGAGGACGCCGAACTCGCTCTTGCAACCCAGATCGTCGATCAGATCTCGAACGACGAGTTCATACCCGATATGTATGCAGACGGCGTTCGTGCCGAGATGCTCGCCGCCATCGCGACCAAGGTAGAGGGTCAGGAGCTCACGATCTCGGCACCCGTGGAGGCCAGGGCTGAGGTCATTGATCTCATGGATGCGCTCAAGGCAAGTCTGGCATCGGGGCCAGGCGATCAGCATGAACGGAAGTCGGCAAAGAAGACGAAAGCGAAACGATCGCAGGGAAAGAAGCGAGCGCGCTCGACCAAGTGATGGCCGTCATACCTGAGTCCGAACGATTGACGATACGCCAGATTGCCCCCTTGACAGGATTGTCACCCCAACAGATCCGGTCATACGTGACCATCGGAGTACTTGAGCCGACTGTCGGACCCCATGGACGTTTCGAATTCTCCTTCCGGGACGTGGTTGTGCTCCGATCGGTGCGGGATCTTCTGGACAACAATGTCCCGCCTTCAACCATCCATGCCACGATGCGATCGCTCTCCAGGTCGCTTGGCGAGGACGATACGTTGACCGCCTACAGACTCGTCGCGGATGGTGGGCGTGTCGTAGTCGTTCGAGGTGATGACCGGTGGGACCCCGTGACCGGTCAAGAAGTACTCGATCTCGCCATCGAAGACGGAGCATCTATCACACCGGATATCGGTCATATCACACGGACAGTTGATGTTGACGAGGGCGCAGCCGAGGAGTGGTTCCTCGTTGGTGATGAAGCAGAGGGGGAAGATCTCCTTCGAGCTGTTGAAGCGTATGAACGAGCGATCGTCCTTGACCCCCGACATGTCGATGCACGAATCAACCTTGGCAGACTGCTCCACGCGTCAGGGCAGTTCCTTGCAGCGATCGATCACTACGCGGCCGCCGTCGAAGTGGATCCGCTCAACGCCATAGCGTGGTTCAACATGGGTATTGCACTCGAAGACGAGGGTGCGCCCTCTCGCGCAATCGATGCGTATCTCCGATCGATCGAGAGCGACGGTTCACTCGCCGATGCTCACCACAACATCGCAGTCCTCTTCGAACGGACCGGTGAATCCGACAGGGCGCTCCAGCACCTCCACGAATACCACAAGTTGACGAAATAGCAGAACACACACAGCAGAGCCCAGACATCAGTACACGGGCATCAGTACACAGACAAGGTGCCGGTCTTCGTCTGGTGTCTGTGTTCTGCTGTCTGGTGTCTGTCCTAGTTCCGCTACGCTAGCTTCGCAACTCGAAAGGACCTCCGTTGACACAGACCAAAAAGCAGTGGCCCACATGGATGATCGTGGCGTCGATTCTCATCCTTCTCCCGCCACTGGTATGGGCCCTCACTATCACGTTGAACATCGTCGCAGCGATGTCGATCGGTGGGATATTGCTCGTTGTAGCCCTTGTCTACCTGTTCATTCGGATCAAGGGTCGCGTCGACGAGGCTCGTTAGCACCGCACGCATCTACCGTGTGTAGCACCCCTCCAACGATCGTTGGAGGGGTGCT
>JAMBLJ010000032.1 GCA_023336815.1 Actinomycetes bacterium | reverse complement strand
TTCGACCTCGAATACCAGATCAGTGTTCACCGAACCGACAACGACGATCATCGCTCGACCACGAGTTTGAAGATCGTTCCCTGCCGGGACACGACATAGAGCTCTCCATCACCACCTATGCCAAAGGCAGATACTGCCTGAACATTTCCCGTAACTGGCGTCCAGTCGAAGCTGCCTTCGCCGCTCACGTGGCTACGAATGAAGCCCGTGCAGAAGTCTGAATAGAAGTAGTGCCCATCGATCTCGGGTATCGAATCGCCACGGTACACGACACCTCCTGTTACCGAGCAACCATCGGGGTGCTCGTACACGACGGTGGGTAGGTGCAACCCGCGCATGTCACATTCATCCTGAAAGCAGTGGTCACCCTCGGCGATCGGCCAGCCGTAGTTGATCGCGGGAATAGATGCATCAGCGAGGTTGACCTCCTCGATGAGATCCTGACCCACATCAGCGATCCACACAGCGTCTCCGTCGATCGTGAAGCGCCAAGGGTTGCGCAGACCCACAGCCCACACCTCCGGAGACCCGGATTCGCCATCAGCGAAGGGATTGTCCACAGGGATCTCGTACGTATCGATACCTGGCCCGACGCGGATCCTCAGCATCGATCCGAGAAGGGTGTCTGCCCGCTGTCCGTTTCTGAACTTGTCGTTGGATGCCCCGCCGTCACCCATTCCGATCCACAGGTTCCCCGCTGGACCGAACTCGATCATCCCTCCGTTGTGATTGGCTGCCGGTTGGGGAATCGTGATGACACGCCGCCGGGTAGCGGCATCGAAGACACCATCCGACACAACAAAAGCCTCAACGACAGTCTGACGGGTGGTGTCAACATAATTGACGTATGCCAGTCCGTTCACAGCAAAGTCGGGGTGAAAGGCAAGACCAAGAAGACCTTGCTCCCCCTCGAACAGCACATCGTCGCGGATATCGAGAGCCACGCGATGCTCGCCACCATCGGCCCTCACAATGCGACCTGGCTGTTCAACAACGAAATCTTGACCTCCATCAGGGTCCGCACGAAGGAGGACGGGTGCTGCAAAGTCCGAATCCGTAGCGACGAGGGCAAGCTGCAACGCATCGAGAGACGTAAGCGACTGCCCTCGAGACGCTGGTGTCGAGGACGAGGACGGCTCACCATCGGGAAGGGTTGTGTCGGGTAGCGGTGCAGGTATCGACACGATGGTGGTCGTCGGTGAATCGGTTTTCGTCGTCGTTGGCGTCGACGTCGACGTACATGCGCTCGCAAGCATCACAAAACCGATGAGGACCAGAAACGGGCGATGAATCGTAAGAGCCGGCACCAGCTCAGCGTACCGCCATGCAACACCAAGACGTCGCGAGAGCCTGGCGTCTATTGGAAGGCGCCGTCTTCCTGTCGCGTCAGGAACTCGTATATCTCCACCATGTCCACACCGGGGATGGTCTCGACAGGCATCGCTGCGAGCACGTGAGAGTTCGGTCGTACCGATGGCCACGAATGACCGTTCCAGCGTTCGGCGGCGTCTTCACTCACAGAGCGACAGCATTCACCGTTGGGGCAGTTAGAAACCGAATGGCGGTCGGTATTCCAACCTCGAAACCATTTCGCGTCCTCGAACCTGACACCCACGGTGATGGCATGGGACGGTTCTCTCGCTGACTCGACGAAGGTCGCGCACCAGAACGTACCGGAGCTCGTGTCTGTGTACTGGTAGTGGATCGTGTATCTGGCATCCGAGTTGAAGGCCTGCCTTGTTCCCCACTCCCGGCACAATCGCTGACCCTCGATCGCACCCGCTGAATTCTTGGGAAACGGCACACCGTTGTTGGAGTACGCCTTCCAGATGATCCCCTGATCATCCGACCTGAGGAAGTGCGTTCCCAGCTCGAGATGCCGTGTTGCGAGATTGGTCATACGGTGACCAGCCATCTCATAGGACACGAAGAAACGATCCTTGAGATCTTCAACAGAAAGGTTGCGATCATCCTTGGCGTCCTTGAGGAACGGGACGGCGGATGACTCCGGAAGCAGGACTGCGCCTGCGAAGTAGTTGGCCTCCACTCGTTGACGGAGGAATTCGCCGAAGTCCTTGGGGTCGGGATGGTCCAGAGCGAAATGACCGAGTGTTTGCAAGATCACCGAACGCGCCTGCTTCGAATCGAGGCTGTCTCGACCGTGAACGTAGATTTTGCCGTTGCGAGTATCAGTAACGGATCGAACCGACGCAGGCACATCGGGCGTCCGAATAACCTTGAACCCAAAGTGTTTCGCCAGGGCGTTGAGATCGCCCTTCGACATCGCACCCTGACCGGTGTACGAAATGGCTGCCACAGCGTCGGCGGCTATCCGTTCGATGTCGGCGAAGTAGTTGCCTCGTTCGGTCATCTCGGCTCGCAGCTGAGCGTTCGCCGCCCGGGCTTCATCCCTGGTGAAGGGTGCAGCGGCATCGCGACCCTTCAGCTCCTCGTACAGACGCACGATGTGTTCGAGCGCGGCATCGGGTAGGCGCGAACCGGGCTTGAGGTAGGGAAGACCGAGATCCAGGTACGCCTGGTCTCGCTGCGCTCGTTCGATAGCGACTTCAAGATCGGCGCGGTGCGTCGGTGGCTCTGCATTCAAGAGATCACCCGCGTCAACACCCAGCGCCACGGATAGGTCGTTGATGATTCCGAGGCGCGGTTCCTTCTTGCCGTTCTCGAGCAACGATAGGTAGGGAGCAGGCTTCCCGACGAGCACACCAAGATCATCGAGTGTCATCCCCGCTCGTTTTCGGTAGTACCGAACCCGCTGACCGAACATGAGTGGATCGATCATGGCCATGAATATACCTAACCGTCGCGTAATCGCAATTATAACGATTCTTATCGTCCTATGAGTTTGCGTTTCCGACAAGTTTGGCGTTTCCTGACGGTACACGAAGGGATGACATGACCGGGATCACGACACTGGAACCTATCGGCGAGCGATACGACGAGATACTCACCGACGAAGCGCTTGACTTCGTAGCGGGTCTCCATCGCCGGTTCGATGCGAGGAGAAGAGAACTGCTCGCGGCACGAGCGTCGCGACAGACTGCCCTCGACGCTGGTGCTGACCTGCGCTTTCTTCCTGCAACCGCCGAGATTCGCTATGGCGACTGGCGCGTTGCCCGGGCACCGGTAGACCTTGTTGATCGCAGATGCGAGATAACCGGCCCGACGGACCGAAAGATGGTGGTGAATGCCCTCAATTCAGGGGCGCGTGTGTTCATGGCCGATTTCGAGGATTCCAATTCACCAACGTGGCACAACATGGTCGACGGCCAGATCAATCTGTACGATGCCATCCGGCGTCAGATCGACTTCGCCAACGATGCGGGGAAGGTCTACACACTCACAGCCGAACCAGCAACACTGATGGTACGCCCGCGCGGATGGCACCTGGATGAGCGACACGTTCTCGTCGATGGCGAACCCGTTTCCGCCTCCCTGTTCGACTTCGGGCTTTACTTCTTTCACAACGCCCGTGTGTTGCTCGACGAGGGATCGGGTCCCTACTTCTACCTCCCGAAGCTGGAGAGCCATCTTGAAGCCAGGCTCTGGAACGACGTGTTCGTGAGAGCACAGGACCAGATCGGCATCGAAACAGGATCAATACGCGCCACAGTTCTCATCGAGACCATCCCTGCCGCGTTCGAGATGGAGGAGATCCTGTACGAACTCCGCCATCACTCTGCTGGTCTCAACGCCGGACGCTGGGACTACATATTCTCGGTGATCAAGAAGTTTCGGACCCACGACAACGCCATCCTCCCTGACCGTGGACAGATAGGCATGACAGTTCCGTTCATGCGTTCGTACTCGGAGTTGTTGATCAAGACCTGCCACAAGCGGGGCGCTCATGCCATGGGTGGGATGGCTGCATTCATTCCGTCGCGCCGGGACGAGGAGATCAACAAGAACGCTTTTGCCAAGGTCACAGAGGACAAGACCAGGGAGGCGGCCGACGGCTGCGATGGCACATGGGTAGCTCATCCCGATCTTGTCCCACTCGTCACGGGCATCTTTGACGGCGTACTCGGCGACAGCGCGAACCAGGTGACCAAACAACGACCTGAGGTGTCGGTAACCGCATCAGATCTGACGCGGTTCGACGTTGAGGGGGGGGAGATCACCGAGGGTGGTGTGCGTCAGAACGTCGACGTCGCCATTCAGTATCTCGCATCCTGGCTCCGAGGCACCGGTGCTGCTGCGATCTACAACCTGATGGAGGATGCCGCAACAGCAGAAATCTCACGGTCACAGATTTGGCAATGGATCCACGCAGGTTCGAGGACAACAGACGGCACCATGATCACACCCCAGTACATAAGCAAGATCGCCGACGAGGAGACCGACCGACTTCGGTCAGAACTTGGTCACTCTGTCTACGACGATGCCCACTTTGACGAAGCGAGAGCTGTGTTCGAGGAGGTCGCTCTTGCGGACAACTTCCCAGCCTTTCTCACCGTGCCCGCATACGAGATCCTCGAGAACTGATACCAGGAGCTGGAGAGAACCATGACCAACGAAGACATGATCGCCTCACGAGCGGACGCTATCAGAGCAGACTGGGAAACGAACCCGCGTTGGCACCGTATCGAGCGTGACTACAGCCCCGCTGATGTGGTTCGACTCCAGGGATCGTTCACCGAGGAACACACGATCGCACGCGCAATGGCGCTCGATCTGTGGGATCTGCTTGGCTCTCAGGACTACGTCAACGCACTCGGTGCTATGACAGGCGGGCAAGCCGTACAGATGGTCAAGGCAGGCCTCAGAGCCATCTATCTCTCAGGTTGGCAGGTTGCGGCGGATGCGAACCTCGCCGGCTCGGTCTATCCAGATCAGTCTCTGTATCCAGCCAACTCAGCACCGTCTCTCGTGAAGAGAATCAACAATGCGCTGAAGAGAGCTGACGAGATCGAATGGTCCGAGGGCGATGGCAGACGCCAGTGGATGGTCCCGATCATCGCCGACGCTGAGTCAGGATTCGGAGGTGCACTGAATGTCTTCGAGCTCACAAAGGCCTTCATCGAGGCTGGTGCTGCTGCCGTCCACCTCGAAGACCAGTTGTCGTCGGAGAAGAAGTGCGGCCACATGGGTGGCAAGGTGCTCATACCGACCGCACAGCATGTGAGAACGCTCAAGGCAGCAAGACTCGCCGCGGACGTCATGGACACACCGACACTTGTGATCGCCCGCACGGATTCGCTTGGCGCAACGTTACTCACGACGGATGTCGACGATCGAGATCAGCAGTTCACGACTGGTGAGCGTACGAGCGAGGGTTTCTACACGATCCGCAACGGCATGGCCGCGGCGATCTCACGAGGACTTGCCTATGCCCCCTACGCCGATCTCATTTGGTGTGAGACTTCGACGCCTGATCTCGAGGAGGCGGCTGCATTTGCGGAAGCGATTCACGCCGTGTACCCGGGAAAGATGCTCGCCTACAACTGCTCACCGTCGTTCAACTGGAAACGCCACCTCGACGATGCAACAATCGCAACATTCCAGAAGGAACTCGGCGCGATGGGATACCGATTCCAGTTCATCACCCTTGCGGGTTTCCACGCCGTCAATGCCACCATGTTCGAGTTGTCGAAGGGGTATTCGGAACGGGGCATGGAAGCGTATGTCGAACTCCAGGAAGCAGAATTCGCGATGGAGTCCGATGGCTACACGGCAACGAGACATCAACGCGAGGTCGGTGCGGGCTACTTTGACCAGGTCAGCCAGGCGATGGCAGGTGGGGTGTCGTCGACACTCGCCCTGGGTGGATCCACGGAAGAGTCACAGTTCTACGACGGCGAGGAATAGTTCCTCGGTCGCTCACATGAACGCTGGCATCACATCTGAAGCGAAGAGTTCCATGGAATCGGTCGTGTACGCCGCGTCGGCGAAGTAGATGATGGCGTATTCCATCCCAGCGTCTTCGTACATCTTGAGTTGCTCGATGATCTGGTCTGGTGTTCCCCTCGCCGATCCGATGTCGCCGTACAACCGGTCGATCGCGTTCTGAGGTTCCTTGAGCACAGTGCCGAACTGAGTTCTTAGCCTCGTGAGCTCCGATTCGAGCGCTGATTCTGTAGACCCGATCAATACATTGAAGTTCACAGACCTTGTGATGTCGCCGTAGTCGCGATCAACGTTTTCGCAGTGCCGCTCGAGAACCGAAGACTTGTGTGCGAAGGTCTCAGGCGTGCCACCGAAGTTCGTGTAGTCGGCGTACCGCGCCGCGGTCCTGAGGGTGAGTTGTTCGCCCCCGCCTGCCACCCACAGCGGGATCATCGGATCCTGAATGGGCTTCGGTTGACAGATCGCCCCATCGATCGAGTAGTACCGACCCGTGAATGTGGCCTGTTCGTCTGTCCACATACTTCTCATGATCTGGATCGCCTCGTCAAGCTCGCCCAGGCGCACAGAAGGTTTCGGGAAGTCGTATCCGTAGGCCAGATATTCGTGTTCGTACCACCCGCCACCGATCCCCATCTCGACGCGACCACCCGAGATGACATCGATCGAAGCTGCCACCTTGGCTAGGTACGACGGATGTCGATAACCGTTGCAGGTACACATCTGACCAAGACGAATCGATTCGGTTGAGGCCGCAAGGGCCGCCATCAACGTCCACGCTTCGTAGGTGACTTCCTGTGTCGGTTCCGGAACCGTGTGGAAGTGGTCGTACACCCAGGCAGATGCAAATCCGAGAGATTCGGCCTTTCTGGTTACATCGACCATCGTCGTCCAATGCTCCGACGTGTCGATGCCGACGAGGTCGAGGCGCCATCCTTGCGGGGTGAAAGCTCCAAATTGCATCACACGACCCTACCGCCACTGCATGTGCTGCGCTGCAGGGGTACGTTGCCACTTCGTACCCGGCTATGCACCGAGAGCGTCACCAAGCCTGTCACGGTACGCACCTAAGGAACCGAACAGCAGCGATGTCGACTTCGCCCGTTTGAAGTAGAGGTGCGCATCGTGCTCCCACGTGAATCCGATGCCGCCATGGATCTGGATCGCGTCCCCTGCAACCAGCAGGTATGCATCGGAACACACCGACTTTGCGAGCGGCACGGCGATCAGAGCCTCCTCGGGATCATCGAGAGATCGAGCAGCGTGCCACGCCACAGACTTCGCGTGCTCCACTGCAACCAGCATGTTCGCACACATGTGCTTGATCGCCTGAAAGGATCCGATCGCACGTCCGAACTGGTAGCGCGACTGTGCGTACTCGACCGACATCTCAAGACATCGTTGCGCTCCCCCGACCTGCTCTTGAGCTAGGGCGACAACACCAGCATCGAGAGCCTCGCGGATCGCATTGGGACTCGGTTGGCCACCGAGATACGCATCGGTCCCAAGCGGTGCTGCCGACAACGTGACGGTGCCAAGTGGTCGAGTTCCGTCGAGTGACGGCACAGGTTCCACACTGACGCCTTCGTTGTCAACGGACACCGCGAAGAGCCCAACACCTCCATCGACATTGGCTGCAACGATGAACAGATCAGCCACTGGAGCATCCGTAACAAAACGTTTGCTTCCCGTTAGCACCCACCCACCATCACGGCGCGTTGCGGTCGTCGTCATCGAATCGCCAGGTTGCCCATGCGCATCCTCGAACACCGCCAACGTCGCGACGACATCCCCGGAGGCGACCGAAGGCAACAGTGACGACCGCTGCTCTTCCGTGGCTGCAGCGAGAATGGCTGTGGATGCAACGAAGGACGACACAAGGGGCACGGGGGTGACCCTTCGCCCGAGTTCCTCGAACACAACGGCCATCTCGACGAATCCATATCCCGCTCCTCCATAAACCTCAGGGACATGGAGACCGATGACACCCATCTCCGCAAGGTTTCGCCACGTGTCTCGGTCGAACGCGTCCAGGGTCAGAGACATCTCCCGAATGTCGTCAGGGTCCGAGTGCGTCTCGAGGAGTTCGCGAACCGTCCGAGCCAGCATGATCTGTTCTTCGGTACGTGTGAAGGATGGACTGCTATCCACGAGGCACCTCCTTCCACGGGAGATCCTTGTCTACCCGGGGTTCGCCAGGGAGACCGAGCACTCGTTCGCCAAGGATATTCCTCATGATCTCCGACGTACCTCCCTCGATGCTGTTGGCACGGGACCGCAGAAAGTGGCGCTGAGGACTCATCACACGCTCGATCTCGCGGGTGTCATACGTGGTGGCCTCGAGTGCGTACCCCTCGGGGATCGTTGCGCCCTCGAGACCAAGCATCGACACGGTGAACGACGTGACTTCCTTGTTGAGATCCGCCCAGGCGAGTTTCCCCGTGGAACCTTCGGGACCGGGCACACCCGCCTTCATGTTCTCCGACGCCCTCAATGTTGTGAGCCGCATCGCCTCGACCTCACCCCACAAGCGAACGAGTTCCCTGCGAGTCGCCTGATCACCGGTTCCCGATGACGCCCATGTGTCCATTGCAACGCCGATCGCACCGTGGTTGCGGGGCACAGGGTTGCCTCCAATCGCAACCCGTTCGTTCATCAGTGTCGTCATCGCCACCCGCCAGCCTGCACCGACATCGTCGATTCTCTGGTCATCAGGAATCCGTGTGTCGCTGAAGAACACTTCGTTGAACTCGGCCTCACCGGTGATCTGGTACAGCGGCAGGATCTCCACGCCTTCTGCCTCCATGTCGACCACGAAGTAGGTCATACCTTTGTGTTTCGGCTGGTCAGGGTCCGTACGTGTAACGAGAAGACCCCATTTCGCAAGGTGTGCGAGTGTTGTCCATACCTTCTGGCCGTTGACAATCCATTCGTCACCATCACGTTCGGCGCGGGTCGACAGTCCAGCGACATCGGAGCCCGCTCCGGGTTCGGAGAAGAGTTGGCACCATATGTCATCCATCGTGAACATCGGACGAAGCCAACGCATGCGCTGCTCATCCGTCCCGTGTGCTGCCAGGACACCAGCACCCATCCCGATACCGAGGACGTTCGCAGTTCGGTTCCAGGTTGGTGCGTCGGCCTCGACGAGATGGCGTTGAACCATCTCCCGGTGCTTCGGGGACACACCGAGCCCTCCATGGCCCTCCGGAAAGTCGACCCAGGCAAGACCAGCATCGAACTGCGCACCCCAGAAAACCTTCGCTTCAGTCGTTGCAGGCGGATAGCTGTCGATAAGTCGATCGATTGCGTCAGCAACGACCGTCTGCTCGCGGTGCTCCGTCATTCTGAATCCCCCATGATCGCAAGTGTCAGAACATCGGCCACGAGCGCAGGGGTCTCCTCTCCCTCGATCTCAACTGTCACGGTGTTCGTGATGAGCAATTTTCCTGGCGACTTCTCACGCACCCCCTTAAGAACGGATACAGAGCGAATACGCGAGCCCACTGTGACCGGACTGAGGAATCTCACCTTGTCGGATCCATAGTTGATATACATGACCGCACCATCGGGTAGCAGTGTCGATTCGACCGTCAGATGACTGAGCAGAGACTGGGTCAGGAAGCCGTGAGCGATCGTTGCCCCGAAGGGACCTCGAGCGGCCGCGTCGACGTCCACATGAATCCATTGATGATCATTCGTCGCTTGAGCGAACGTGTTGATGCGATCCTGATCGATCGTAAACCATGACGATTTGCCGGTTTCTTCACCGACGTGAGACGACAGTTCCGCCGCGGGTACAACTGGCATGACACCCTTTCGCTGTGATTGGATGGCAGTCTACCCGGCACCTCGCAGCGTTCATATGTCGAGAAGTGCGCCCCACGACCGTTGGACGGCAGAGTCTGGCACCACAGAAGTACCACCAGCGACGTACGTCGCATCCCCCGGTCTCACCATCTCGACCTTGTTGATCTCCAACCGCCGACGTCATCACAGACTGCCAGAATACGTTCGACATCGAAGGAGAGATTATGGACATTGCGAAGAAGGTCGCACTCATTACGGGCGCCGGCAGCGGCATCGGTGCAGCGATGGCGCATCGGTTCACAACCGATGGCGCCGAAGCAGTGATCGTCACAGATATCGACGGATCAAGCGCTCGAACAGTTGCGTCGGCGATCGGTGGAGAAGCATTCGACCTCGATGTCACCGATGAGGGCGCAACCGCTGCGGTAGTGAGCGAGATTGAGGAGCGTCATGGGCGCATCGATATTCTCTGCCTGAACGCGGGCATCGCCACCGATGGTTCGGTCGACGCTTTGAACGAGGATTGGCAGAGGACCTGGGATGTCAACGTCATGGCCCACGTCTATGCGACGCGTCACGTGCTCCCAGGCATGCTCGATCGTGGCAACGGATACATCGTGACAACTGCATCTGCTGCTGGGCTCCTCACCAATATTGGGGCCGCTCCGTACTCAGTCACGAAACACGCGGCTGTCGCCTTCGCCGAGTGGTTGTCGGTGACCTACGGGCGGAGCGGTATCAAAGTATCGTGCCTCTGTCCGATGTTCGTCGACACGCCGATGCTCGAAGCGTTCGCCGAGCACTCGGACCACATGCGCGATTGGGTTGAAGAACTCGCCATCGACGTCGACGACGTCGCGACAGCCGTCGTGGACGGAATGAGGAGTGAATCCTTTCTCATCCTCCCTCACCCGATCGTGTTGGACTATTTCCAACGCAAAGCATTGGATTACGACCGGTGGATCTCCGGCATGCAAGACCTGAACGATCGTATGTCCGGGGAGTGAAATCGAGGGTGGCTGTCAGCTGTCGTCCGAGATCTGGAGGACGACCTTGCCCATTGCGGTGCGTGTCGCAAGAAGATCGAACGCATCGACCGCTTCATCCAGTCGAAATGTCTTCGTGATCGGTGGTTTCAGATCGCCGGCGATTATCGAGGTTGCGATCGACTCGAGATTCGCTGCTGCGAGCTCTGGCTGCTTCGCGGAGAATGAGCCAAAGAAGACACCGACGATCGATGCGACCTTGAGAAGGGGCAGGTTGAGCGGGATGGCAGGGACATCACCCGCTGCGAAGCCGATAACGAGATACCGTCCACCCCAAGCGATTGAACGAAACGCCGGTTCGACGATATCGCCACCAACAGGGTCATAGATGACATCGACCCCTCTACCGTCGGTCATCTCCTTAATGGTCGCACGAAGGTCCGCTGTCGTGTAGTTGATCGTGTGATCGGCTCCGAGGGAGCGGCAGAACTCAAGTTTGGCCTCAGAACTCGCTGCGGCGATGACGGTTGCGCCGAGCAGCTTGCCGATCTCGACCGCCGTTGAACCAACCCCGCCCGACGCTCCCAGCACGAGGAGCGTTTCGCCGGGTTCGAGCCTTCCTCGTTGGACGAGCGCGTGGTAAGACGTTCCGTACGCCATGGTCATCGCCCCTGCCGTAGCGAACGAGATCTCGTCGGGGATGGGGATCACCATCCCTTCATCCGCTACGCGTCGCTGCGCAAAGGCCCCGGCAACACCGAACGACGTCACACGTTGACCGACGGCAAAGCGCGTGACCCCCTCGCCAAGTGCGCTGATAACCCCTGCAGCCTCAGCTCCAGGGATGAAGGGCGGCTCGGGTTTGAACTGGTACTCGCCGCGAATCACGAGAAGGTCTGGAAAGTTCAGGCTCGCTGCGTGGACGTCGATGAGGACCTGCCCGGGACCGGGTGACGGTTCCGGGACGTCGGCAAGCGTCAACGTCTCATGTGAACCGTACTCGGTGCACATGAGTGCACGCATCAAGCTACCTCGAAGAGTCCGGCTGCACCCATACCCCCACCAACACACATCGTGGACACGACGTACCTGGCACCGCGCTTCTTGCCCTCGATCAGCGAATGCATGACCATACGAGCGCCGGTCATGCCATACGGATGGCCGATAGAGATCGCACCACCATTGACGTTGAGCTTCTCGTCAGGGATACCAAGCTCGTCCCTGCAGTAGAGCACCTGAACGGCAAAAGCCTCATTGAGCTCCCAGAGGTCGACGTCGTCCATCGTGAGCCCGGCGTGTGCCAGGAGTTTCGGGACGGCGAACACGGGCCCGATCCCCATGATGTCGGGATCAACACCGGCTACGGCCATCCCCCGGTAGTACCCGAGGGGCTCGAGCCCCCGCTTCTCAGCGAGAGCGGCATCCATAACAACGGTTGCCGCCGCACCATCGGACAACTGGCTTGCGTTGCCAGCCGTGATCGTCCCTCCATCGTTCACTGCACCGAGGTTCGCCAGACCTTCGAGAGTCGTGGAGGGCCTGTTCCCTTCATCCTTGGTCAGCGTAACTTCTTCGTACGAAGTCTCGCCGGTTTCGCGGTTGACCAACATCTTGTTTGCTGTGACAGGCACGATCTCTTCGTCGAGTGCGCCTGCCTCCTGCGCCGCGGCCGTGCGCATCTGGGACTGGTATCCGTACGCGTCCTGCGCATCACGTGAGATCCCGAAGCGTTCCGAAACGACCTCAGCCGTTCCGAGCATCGGCATATAGGCTGCCGGGTGCTTCTCGATGAGCGCGGGATCGATCATTCGCCATGTGTTGGTGTGCTCGTTCTGTGCAAGAGATATCGATTCGATGCCTCCCGCGACCACGGTGTCCATGCCGTCGTACATGACCTGTTTCGCCGCCGTCGCGATCGCCATCATCCCAGACGAGCATTGACGATCGATCGTCATGCCGCTCACGGAGGTCGGCAGCCCGGACGCGAGACCAGCCAGCCGGCCAAGGTTCAGGAACTGGGATCCCTGAGCCATCGCACAACCCATGATCACATCGTCAATCTCGGCCGGATCGACGCCAGCGCGTTCAACGGCTGCCTTGATCGCGACTGCACCAAGGCTTGGCGCCTCGAGGTTGTTGAATGCCCCCCGATACGCCTTCCCGATGGGTGTCCTGGCCGCCGATACGATCACTGCTTCTTTCATCGTGTCCTCCTAGTTCGAGAGGCCGTGTGTGGCTTTCTCGAGGAACTTCATCGTCTGTTCGCCTCCCGAGAGATACTCCCGCTGCCCTGCAGGGTCGACGATCTCGTCGAATCGCAAAGCGATCGTCTCCGGGGTGCGTTCGGCTGGTTCCAGCCACACGCCCTCGGTTTCGTAGATCCTGGCGGCCGCATATCCGCCGGCACCAGCGGTGAGGATCATGCCGTTCGGTGCATCCTTCGATACCAGGAACACCACGCCAGGGGTTACTTCTTCCGGCTTCAGCAGATCCTTCGCCTCGTCTGGGAGTAGATCATCGGTCATCCGTGTGTGCGCGACAGGAGCAAGAGCATTGATACGGATGTCGTACTTTGCCCCCTCGGCCCGCAGCGTGTTCATCAGACCGACAACACCGAGCTTCGCTGCACCGTAGTTCGCTTGTCCGAAGTTGCCATACAGACCCGACGACGATGTTGTCACGAGGATGCGGCCGTAGGCACGATCGCGCATCACACTCCAGACAGCCTTGGTACAGATCGCTGTTCCCGTGAGATGGACCTTGACGACCACATCGAAATCGGTCTGGTCCATGTTCGCGAACGACTTGTCCCTGAGGATCCCTGCGTTGTTGACGAGGATGTCGACGCGGCCCCATCGCTCGATCGCTATCGCCACCATGTCGTCTACGGCCGTGGCATCGGTGACGTCGGCACCGTTTGCCATCGCCTCCCCACCGGAAGCCTCTATCTCGGCTGCCACGGCTTCTGCAGCCGTCGCGGACGAGCCCGTTCCGTCGCGTGTTCCACCAAGGTCGTTCACCACGACCCTGGCACCCCGTTTGGCAAGGGCCAGTGCATGTGAACGTCCAAGACCTTGCCCTGCACCCGTGACGATTGCAACCTGTTCATCGAACGTGATCATGATTCCTCGATTGTTTGCGACCGTTCGATGATTCTACCGAGCGCGATGCGGTCTACTTGTTGAGGAAACCACCATCGATCGTGATGGTGTCGCCTGTATGCCATACCGATGCATCCGATGCGAGATAGACCGCGATTCCTTCGAAGTCCCCTGGCACACCGAAACGGCCGACAGGAATGCGCGGTTTCACCTTCGTCTCGAACTGCTCAGAACTGATTACCCCCTCCGTCATGCCAGTGGCTACGTATCCAGGTGCGATCGCGTTCGCTCGTATCCCGTACTTGCCATATTCCACAGCTATGCCCTGGATGAGGGCACGGACGCCCGCCTTCGTCGCCGCGTAGTGCTCGCCTCGCGGAAAACCGATGTCCGCCGAAACGGAGGACGTAACGACGAGCGATCCGTTTCCGCGGGGTTTCATGTGTTTCACTGCCTCGCGAAACGTCCAGAACACACCATCCATGTTGACCTGAAAGATATAACGCCACTCATCGGTCGTCATGTCCTCGAAACGAGTGATGCCCGATCCAACGCCAGCGTTTGCGAACACAGTATCGACCTGACCGAACCCGTCTACGGTTGCAGCGAAGGCCTCCACGACAGCCGATTCGTCTGAAACATCTACCTCAAGCGCCAGGACCTCACCACCATGGGAGCGCAGGAACTCTGCAGCGTCCTTGTTCCTGGTTTCGTTGCGGCCCCAGATGGCGACGTTCGCGCCCGCCTGAGCAAGAGCGCCTGCCATTGCACGTCCGATGCCGTTGTTTCCACCTGTTACGAGTCCGACTGTTCCCGTGAGATCGAAGAGGTTCCTCATGTCTTGTGCCTCCAGGTTGCTTTTGTGATGGCACTCTAGGAGTCGAACGGCTGCTCAGATCTGCACGCTGGGACCGCGAGTTCAGTGAAAGCCGCTCTACTGTTCCCCCATGCGACGAAACGCCGTTTTTGGGATATTCGCCCTGATGCTGGTTGCATCGGCGTGCACGGGTACCAGACCGACCGCGCCGGAGTTCACCGAGTCGAGTACGACAACAACGACGATCCCTGACGGATCAGGTGTAACGACCACCACTGTTGCCCTCCCTCCCCCTGAAGAGCAGGTCCTCGGCACGGTGGTGGATGTCGTTGACGGGGACACATTGACGATGACCGTCGATGGCGCAACCGTGGATGTCCGCCTGGACGGCATCAACGCCCCGGAGACAAACGAGTGCTGGGGTGCGGAATCGACCGCGTTGCTGGCCGGGCTCGTTTCCGGACAGCAACTGATCCTGGTTGCCGGTGAGACCGATCTCGATCAGTTCGGTCGACTCCTCCGGTACGTGTACCTCGACACGGATGATGGAGCAACGTTCGTGAACGCACAGATGGTGCGAGACGGTAACGCTATTGCCGTACAGAACGGCGGCACACACGTCACCTCCCTCAAGGCCCTCGAAGCTCGAGCGTTCCAGTCGGGCAAAGGGATGTGGGGGACGCTGATCTGCGGCGACGAGGAAGCGCTCCGAGCAGACCGACCAGTCGTGCGAGTGGCCGAGGTTGCGTTCGACCCTGTGGGCCCGGACGATGATGCGCTCGGCGATGAGTACGTCACGTTCGTCAACGAGGGGTATGGCCGGGTGTCATTCTCGGGCTGGGTGCTGCGAGATGAAAGCTCCTCCAACCGCCTGACGTTTCCTAGTGGTGTCGTACTGGCGCCTGGCGACACCGTGACGGTAACGACAGGCTGCGATGGGGACGGTGGCCCAGCAGAGGCCATCCGATGGTGCTCGGACTCACCCGTGTGGTCGAACGATGGCGACACGATCATCGTGTCCGACACCCTGGGGAACGCTGTCATCTGGTTCACATACGACGGAAGCTGACACCCGATCTGGATATATTCCCTAGGACAGTCGACGGGCGACAGACTTCATCTCCATGAATAACCGCAGGTAGTCAGGTCCGCCAGCCTTGGCGTTGCTCCCCGACATGTTGAATCCGCCGAACGGCTGTATGCCGACGAGAGCTCCCGTGATCTTTCTGTTGAGATACAGGTTGCCAGCATGGAACTCGCGTTTGGCACGTTCGAGGCGTCGTTCGTCGCTGGAATACACACCACCGGTCAGACCGAATTCGGTTCCGTTCGCAACATCGAGCGCCTCGTCGAAGTCGTCAACGCTGATCACCGAGAGCACAGGACCAAAGATCTCGTGCTGCGCAAGCCGGGATGTAGCTTCGACACCGTCGAATATCGTCGGTTCTATGTAGTAGCCCCCGTCGAGATCGATCGCCCGCCCACCCATGACAAGATCAGCCTGATCGACGCCCAAAGCGATCTCGGAGAGAATCGATGCATGCTGTGCACCCGAAATGACAGGGCCGACGGGGTGGTTGTCAACGGGAGGACCGACAGACAACTGTGCGGCGACACTCGCGACCTTGTCGAGAAGTTCGTCATGGATCGATGCGAATACGATGAGCCGCGAACACGCAGAGCACTTCTGACCCTGGAAGCCGAACGCCGACCGGACCGCATCAGTGGCTGCTGCGTCAAGGTCGCACGTGTCATCAACGATGAGGGCATCCTTGCCTCCCATCTCCATATATGACCGTTTGAGCCAACGCTGACCGTCGTGAACCTTCGCGGATCGCTCAGCGATACGAAGCCCAACCTCCTTTGAACCGGTGAAATTGATGAAACGTGTGTGCGGGTGATCGACGAGCTTGTCGCCGATCGCTCCTCCTGATCCCGGGAGATAGTTCACGACCCCAGGCGGAATACCTGCTTCCTCGAGGACGTTCATGAATCCCCATCCGACAAGGGGTGTATTCGACGCAGGCTTGACCACAACCGTGTTGCCAGCGGCAACGGGACCTATAGCCATACCGACGAGGATCGCAAGAGGGAAGTTCCATGGAGGGATGACAACCCCGGCTCCGATCGGTTGAAGCCACGATTCGTTCACCTCGCCGGGATACGAGGCAACGGCTACAGGTTCCGCCAACCGCAGTGCCTGGTGGGCGTAGTAGCGACAGAAGTCGATCGCTTCTGCCACATCAGCCTCGGCTTCTGCCCAGTTCTTACCAGCCTCAAATGTTTGCCACGCTGCGAACTCGAAGGTGCGTTCGGCGATGAGGTCGCCGACCCGGTGGATGACGCCAGCCCGCTCCTCTGCTGTGCGTCGTGACCAGGAGGGGAACGCAGACCATGCCGCCTCGATGGCTCGATCTACATGACCACCGTCGGCTGACGCAGCGGTCCCAACGACGCGCTCGGGAGCCGCAGGATCGACAGACGTGATGCTGGCCGATGTGTCTACATGTTCGCCCCCGATGACGAGCAACGCTCGCTCGCCGAGCTGGGACTCCACCGTGTCGATGGCCGACCGATACTTGTCTGCCGTGGTTCGCTGGTTGAAATCGGAATACGGCTCCGTGAGATAAGGACTCAGCACTGTGTCTCCTCCGTTCGGGGACTCGTGTGCGAAGAATACGCAGGCTCGGCAGACTCGGACGTCCCATCATGGAGTATCTCCGACGAGTACCCAGGACCGGGTACGTCAAGAAACAGTGAAGTGCGCTGAGGATCGACCGATAGCAGAACTGTGGAACAGCACGTACTGGTCATCGAAGACTCCGCGTCGGTCAGAAGGTTGATCGAGGTTTGTCTGCGCGTTCTCGGCGTGGACGTTCGCTCAGCCAACGATGGAACATCGGGACTTGAGGCGATCCAGGAGGAACGACCGGACGCTGTCGTCCTTGACATCGGCCTCCCAGGACTCGACGGATGGGAAGTCCTCCGACAACTTCGAGACGATCCCGAAACAGCTGACCTGAAGGTTCTCGTGTTAACGGCTCATGCCCAGCCGGAGATGGCAGACAAGGCTGCAAAGGGTGGAGCCGACTCCTTTATGACCAAGCCGTTCCGTCCACTCGATCTACGTATACAGGTCGAGAAACTTCTCGCAAGCTGACCACACCGCAACGGTCGCCGTCAGGGCAACGTAGGCTTCCTAGATGCCATCGGCCCTCCTCATCGCCAACGCCTCGGCCTCCCAGTTCACGGGCGGGTTGTATCGCGAGGTCGTCGCTGCACTGAAGGCGGGATTCGATCTCGATACCGAGTGGCCCGTATCGGCCAAGGAAACGGGTATCACGACACTTGCAGCCGTCGAGCGAGGCATCGATGTCGTGTTCGCCATGGGTGGCGACGGTGTTGCCCACCATGTCGCCAATGCCCTCGTCGGTTCGACCACCGCGCTGGGACTCATCCCGTCTGGGACAACCAACGTCCTGTCGCGGATTCTCGGAATACCACAGAAACCAGTGGCTGCAGCGCGTGCAGCAACTGAGTACTCGCCGCTGCCAACGGACATGGTCCGTGTCGGGGCCCACACTGACTTCGGGGACATCGTGAGGTACGCAACCTTCTCACTCGGCGTCGGCTTTGACGCGGATGTCGTAGAGGTCGCCGAGGCACGACCGTTCGCCAAATCACGATTCGGTGGCGTGCACTATGCCACTACGGCCGTGACACGATTGCTGTCGAACTGGCGCACCGAATACCCGAATCTCAGGATCGATTGTGATGGTGATCGGTTCGATGCAGTTGTTGCCCTCACGCAAGTACATAATCCGTACACGTACTTCGGAAGAGTGCCGCTTCACCTCACCGCGAACCCTCCAGAGGGAATCGCAACGCTCGCGGCGAACAATCTCGGTGTCATCAAGGCAGCTGAGATCTTCGGAAGAGCCGCATTGCGACGTCAGCACCGCGAGGCGACTGGGACTCGCCTGTGGAGCGACTACCGGGAGCTCGTTATCGACGCTGAGCCGAAGACGCCGTTCCAGGCTGATGGTGAACTGCTCGGATACGCAACCCGGCTCTCGATGCGAGCCGTTGAGGATGCGATCTTCATTCTCAGACCAGACGAGATCAGCGTTCCGAAGAACTGAAGTGACCAGATCCTGTGTCAGGATCTGTTCCAGCGTTTCGCACGATCACGTTCATGTAGGCGTACGGAATCTCGATGCCGTCTGCATCGAGACGGATCTTGATCCGCCTCAGGAACTCTCGTTTGACCGCCCATCGCTGTTCGGTCGCCACCGTCATGAGAAGTCGAATTATCACAGCGGAGTCACCGAGCTCATCGACACCGAGCATCTCGGGATCGCTGAGAAACGCACCTGACCAGTCTGGATCCGAGGACATAGCGATCGCCTCATCCTGTATCACGGCCATGGCTCGGTCGACATCAACGTCATAGGCGACCGGGATGTCGGCTACGTACCTCGCGAAATCGGCGGTCTTGTTCGAGGCAACCTTGATCTGCCCGTTGGGGACGTGGTGTGCGTACCCGGACAGGTCCCGGAGAACCGTTGTTCTCAGCGTTATCGTTTCGACGGTACCGCTCACACCGGCAATCGCGACCACATCGCCGATCGCGTACTGGTCTTCGAGCAAGATGAGAAATCCAGCGATGACGTCACGGACCGCATCCTGGGCGCCGAATCCAACTGCCAGCCCAAGCGTCGCCCCGATCGCCACGAAGGGGGCCATCGGGATTCCCCAGATACCCATGATCGTGACGATGACGATCATCCAGATAACGAGCGACGCTATGAGGCGGCCGACATCAGCGAGTGTCGCGAGACGCTGACCTCGTTCTCGATCGTGGGTTTCGTTGGATGCTCCGAGTCGCCTATCGATGCGATTCGTCCATCGTGCTGCAGCTCGGCGCACAACAAGCACGAGGATCACAGCAACGAGGATCACCCCGACCGTCGCAGAGATCTCGAATCCCCAGCCGCTCCAGATCTCCCCTACTGCATCACTCACTGGTTCGTACCCTCCGCATCGATGACCTTCGCAAACTCGAACGCCTCAACACCCAACGATACGAACGTCGCCGCCGCAAGCGCTGCGGATGACGCATCCGCCCCCGCACGTACGTCAACGAGGCGGTCGCTCGTAGCCCAGGATCGGTTGGCGACCTGTGTGAGATCGATCGCAAGCTTCGAGAGAGCCGTTCGTTTGGCGTCCAACCGCTCCTCTATCGCGACTGTGAGGTCACCGACGTCGGTATGTCCTTGGGCCGTCGTCAGCACGACCATCGGATCCTCGATGCCGTCGGCAAGGAGCTGCCGTTCGAGATCCATCGCCACAGATCGGGCATCGTCAGCGATACGGTCTATCTGGTTGAGCGCAAAGATGAACTGACGGCTGTAGTTGCCCAGGGAACCAAGAAACTCAGTGTGGATTACAGGGTCCGAGTACTTCTCCGGATCGAATACCCACACGACCGCGTCGACAACAGGGAGCACCTCGTTGACGATCTGGCGGTGCGCCTGTTCGATACTGTCGAAGTCTGGAAGGTCGACGTACACGATCTGCTTCTCGCCACTCGTCTGGACGATCGTTCCAATGCCGAGGTCGCCGATCAACCGACCGAGCACGACCCCCTCGGCAGGGACTGCGGCCACCGCCGATGTGGTTGTCGGTCGGACAACCCCAACACGAACGACCTCGTGACCAACGAGAGCATTGAGGAGCGAAGACTTCCCTGAGCCTGTTCCGCCAGCGAGCGCAACGACAAGTCCCTCGCCTATATAGCCCGCGCGCAGCCTCGCCCTCCTCGCTATGGCAGCGACCGACTTCCGCTCATCGATGGACAGCACTCCTTCGGAACGTGCGACGGCCATGTCCGCGAGATCGAGAAGCCCGCGCAGATCACCCAAGGTCGACCTCGAACCTAGGCTCGTCAGCGAAGGCCAACAAGCGACCCGGTTGGTACGACCCGAGACGCGCAAGCGAATCCATCCATGTCCTGCGACGCTCCTCAACGGATCCTGCGAGGATCACCAGGAGTTCGTGGTGAGCCGTCGATGTGACATCCTCAAGGTGCTTTCCCATGATCCTTGCAAGACGGCGTGGTGCGATGACGTTGCGGTTGATCGCCGTCTTCCACGAATAGTGATCGATGAGTTGTTCCGCCGATCCCCGTCGCCATCTGATGGATGCTCTCTCGAGGAACATCCCGCGACATCTGTCACGCCAGAGATCGAGGTCTGTATCGATCACATCCTCTGTCCAAGGGCCGTTGTCGACGCGTAAGCGTTCCGCGAGCGGAACGTTCGCGGAACGCACGATTCGATCGTCGCCGCCTCGAATCTCCGTCGCCACCTCCTCGACCATGGACTGCTTTGTGGCGAGCCAACTGTCGGCAACGTTAAAGACAGCACCCGGCACGTCGAACTCGCCCTCACTCTGTACGGCAGTATTCACCGCCGCGATCTCACCGGCGGCCGAAGCGGTCGCTCGGGCGAGGTACCGGGACGAGGATCTGAGCGCGTTCGTGACGATTGTGCGTTCCGATGCGTAGCGATCGGTGACCAAGGAATCTGTGATGATGCTGCGCAGCGCTGGCACGGTTGTGTCGCCTGTAGCAACGACGATCGGTTCGACACCAAAGACAGACTCGACGGATCGCTCGAGTTCCACTGTCTCGTCAGGTGTCGCCTCGACCCTGTTGAGTACGAGGACCGCGGAACGTCCCACTTTGGTCCACAGCGCAGCAACTGAAGCATCGGCGTATCGCGACGGCGAGACGACAACCACAACGAGATCCGCGTGTCTGACGAGAGCTGCCACCGTCGAAGGGTCGTGCTCCCACGAAGGTGTGTCGATCACCACAAGGAAGTCTGCAAGATCAATGACTTGATACACAACCCCAGCGAAACCGTCGATCGGCAATCCTGTCGTCGTAGCCGCGATACATTCCGTCGTCGTTGGGCGAATCGCACCCTCGGCAGATATGACCGATCCGACAAAGGTATTGAACACCCACGATCGGCCCGCACCTGAGGGGCCAACGAAAACAACAACGCTTTCGACACTCTCGAGACTCGCGAGAACACCGATCGAGTGCAATGCATCATCCCTGATAGCGAGGTCGTCTGCATCGATCAACACATCGGGGATCTTCGTCAGAGCCCGGCGTAGCTCACTCACGCGTTCCATCGCCCGAAGGTAGCGGTGTTGTGTCATGTTCCCCGCCGAATCACGGGCGCAAAGGCGACAGGTCAGTCGAGCCCATCGAAGAGATTCGTCTCATCAGGATCCCAGCCAACGGTGCTTGCCAGCAGCTCGAAATCCTCCCACGGATAGACCGATTCGACCAGCTCCGTTGGGACAGCGAACCAGAATCCATCCGGATCCACCTGGGTCCGATGTGCCCGGAGGGCTTCACGACCCTGATCGATGAACCCTGTTACGTCGAATCGCATCGTCCTGCGATCCGGTTGTGGGAACTGATCTATTCGTTCCATCCAACCAGCGAACGGCGACTCACCGGTTAACTCGAGCATCGCCTCGTGGAGCATCGACATTCTCTTGCCAGTGAATATCGGTGCGTACAGCTTCTTGACCTGCCAGGGTGTACCCCTATTGGGAAAACGCTCCGCATCGGCCGCTGCATCCACCACCTGCATCGTGAGTTCGTGGACCTTGAGATGATCGGGATGAGGGTAGAACTCGTGAGCGTCATAGCCGAGAACGACGTCAGGTCGTTCAGCCCGAACTATCTCCACGGTGCGCTCGAGTACGGCATCGAAAGGCTGATTGCAGAACGCGTCGGGACGTGCATTGTCAGTGGACTCCGGCATTCCCGAGTCCCGATACCCGAGCAAGACAACGGTGTCGTAGCCGATGATCTTCGCCGCTCTGGCTAGCTCGTCCTCGCGGACACTCGCAAGGTTGTTCGCGACGTCTGGTCGGTCCATCACAGGATTCAGAATGTCTCCAGCCTCCCCACCGGTCGCCGTGACGAGGACGGCGCGGACACCCTCTGAGACCAGCCTGGCTACGGAGCCAGCGCCCTTGGACGACTCGTCGTCAGGATGTGCGTGAAGGGACAGAATGGTTCGCGACATGACGCTGGAGTATGGCGGAATCACGCAGCAAGTTTGACGTCACACGTTCGAGACCCCGCTACGCCAGGATGGCTAGTGCCACGGATCCTTCGCTGCAGTCGTCAAGCAGCGGACACCATCGACAGTACGGGCCGGCGGTCCTTGGTAGATCGGTATCAGACTCCATCGCTGTTCGTAGCTCCTCGATCATGGAAACCACTTCGCCCTTCACGCGGTCGATATCGCTGTGTGAAGGTTCAACAACGACCTTCTCGCCTGTGCGTAAGGACAGTGCTTCCAGAGACGCTGGTTGCTGTCCATGGGTTTCGGTCCACGCCATTGCATAGAAATCGAGCTGTGGCTTCGACCCTTCGAGGTCGTGGCCTGTTTTCCAATCCACGATGCGAACCGCATCAGACCCAGGATCGCTGAACACGGCATCAACACGACCCCGAAGACGCACGCCTGAGGCTGGTTCGTGGTCCAGCAAAGCTTCGGCTTCGAGAAAACCATCCACCGGGATAGCATCGAACCGCTGGTAAAGATCGCCCACTTCGGTCACAAGCGATCGGAAATCTGATGGCTTCAGGTGCAGCGACGACATCGCCCCACCGAGATTTGCACCGACCTCTTGCCTGCACACCATTTCGAAGTCATCCGGTGCGATGGGTCCACTCTCGAGGTGCCTCGCAAAGATCCGATGTGCGAGGCTGCCCTTGAACGATGCTCGAGTGGTTGGCGGGTAGAAGCCCTGCAATCGACCAAGCGCCTGCTGCGGGCACTGGCGATAGGTGGTGTACAGCGTGGCTGACACGGTGATGGATTCGCCTGGTGCCAGATCGTCGAAAGTAGCCATACCGCATCGTATCGCACACATCGGTTGGGAAATGGTACTGCTATTCGAAGGCCGCTCATATACTGCCAAACGCCTCGACACCAACCACTCCGGAGCAGGAATGGCCATCCCCAAATCACGACTACTCGCCCTCATCGCGGTACCCGCGCTCATCCTTCTGTTACCCCTGACAGTGTATTTCGTCGATAGTGCTGCGGCATCTGACAAGGTCGCTCGCAACGTCTCGATCGCAGGCATCGATGTTGCCCGATATACCGAAGAGGAGGCTGCTTCGGCCATCGAGACGTACACGACCGGCATCCTTGAGAACACGGTGACGGTCGAGGTGAACGGTCAGACCTTCACGCTTGACCCGGCAGAGGTCGAGCTCACGTTCGACACGAGCGGGGCCGTCGAGGATGCCATGTCCCAGTACAAGGCGGGTATCTCGGATTGGTTCACATCCTTCTCAGATGGGATAGACGTCCCTGTGAACTCGACGATTAACGAGAATCTCCTTCTGGACAAGTTCCTCGAGTGGGAACTCGCAGCAATCCCGAACCCGGCGTTCGAGGGGTCGATCGAGATCGCCAATCAGAACGCTGTGATCCTGGACCCCAAGGAGGGCGAAGCGCTGGACAGGGCTAGCGCCGTCCCACTCGTTGGGGCTGCACTTCGCTCAGGTTCGAGCACAACGATCGTACTCGCAACCGAGATAGCGACACCCGTCCACACGAGCGAGGATCTCGCCATCGCCGCTGAGGCCGCTGAAGACATCGTCGACCAGGGCGTGATTCTCACCAACGACGAATACGGGTTCAGTTTCGAGGTCGATTCGTTCACCATGGGTGCTGCGCTTGAGATCGACGTGACTACGGACGGAACCGACACGATCGTGTTCTCCCTTGATCGTGCAGGTATCCAACCGCTCATCAAGAGCGCAACGCCGAGCCTCGAAATCCCTCCGACCGATGCCTGGTGGAAGACGGTCGTCGTTGACGACACCGAGGATTGGGATGAGAACTACGCCATCCCTGACGCCGAACGTGAACGGGTCCCAGGCGAGGGCGGTCTCCCCACCAACGATTCGATCACGCTGATGCCATCGCTTCTCGGAACGTCAGTGGACGCAGACCAGGTCTTCGCTGAAGTCGAGAAGGCTGCCTTGGTGGGCGGCGGACAGGGCCCACTCCCACTCGATCTGGATGCAGAGCCCGGTCTGACCACCGACGATGCGGCGAAATACGGCGATCTCTACGAGGTCGCCGAGTTCACGACGCGTATGCCAGGTACCAACCGTGCATTCAACATCGCTCTCATGGCCGAGTTAATCGATGACACGGTCGTTTGGCCGGGTGACACGTTCTCGGTGAACGATTTCGTTGGTATCCGAACGATCGACAAGGGTTTCAAGTACGACTGTGCGATCGTCAGTGGGGAACTCTCGTGTGAAGAGGACCCGGTCAATGTCGGCGGCGGCGTCAGTCAATTCGGTACCACGATCTTCAATGCGATCTACTTCGGCTGTTACGAGGATGTGATCCACCAGCCGCACAGCATCTATTTCTCGAAGTATCCAGAAGGTCGTGAGGCGACGCTCGGCTTCCCATCTCCCGACGTTGCCTTCCGCAATGACTCAGACGCTCCTGTCATCATCCGGGCAACCAATACGAAACACTCACTCACTGTCACGTTCTTCGGCAACCAGGAGGGTATGACGTGTGGCACCGAGCGATCGGAACGTTCCAACGTCACCAGCGCTGTCAAGGAGTATCAGGTCGACCCTGACGGACGGGTGGCACCTGGCAGTGAGCGTGTCAAGTCCAGGGGCTCCAAGGGATGGACCGTGACGAACACACGCATTTTCTACGATGCTGCTGGCAACGAACTCAAACGAGAGCATTTCCCCTGGCGTTATCGAGGCGAGAAGAACGTCATCCTCGTTCACGCCTGTGATACTCGTGCCGGAGGAAACGGCAATTGCCCCGTTGTCGTTCCCGGTGTATCCGGCTTGGCCTCGGCCGATGCAACGGCGACACTTGCCGCTGCCGGGTTCACCGTCGTCGTCGTGGAGTCCGAGACATCGAACCCCGACAAGAACGGCGTGGTTCTGTCGGTCAGCCCGACCGGCTATCAGACACCTGGGACAACGGTCACCATCACGGTCGGTCGCTACACCGCACCTTCAGATGAGGGTGGTGGGGACGCCTAGTTCAGTTGCTGGGACCTGTTCCTACAATCCCATCGTCCCCAAGAGAAGCCAGCCTTACCCGCATGAAGTCGACTCGAACCTCCATTTTCATCCTGGTTCCGCTCGTCCTGTTTCTCCTCCCCCTGGCGATCTACGTTGCAGACACCACGAACTCCACAGACCAGATCGCACGCAACGTGGCGATCGCCGAACTGCCCGTCGGTGGTCTGGCGCGCTCGGATGCCACTCTGGTTCTTGAGGCATATCAGTCAGAACTACGACAGAGTCCTGGCACATTCACGGCGCTCGATCAGTCATTCGAACTGAACCCGCTCTCGATCGGTCTCACGGCCGCGATCGACAGTGCGCTCGATGAGGCACTGCAAGTGGGTCGATCTGGCAACATGGTCGCCAATTTCGCTTCCTGGTTGAGATCCTTCGGCTCTGTCGAGGACGTTCCTCTCACAATCTCCTTCAGCGATGACGCTATAGACACACGGCTGACAGAGTGGGAGAAGGTAGCCATCACGAATCCAGCGTTCGAGGGATCGGTGACTCTGATCGATGGCGTTGTGGTTCCTGAATACCCCCAGACAGGAGACTCGATCGAGAAAGCGGTATCGGCGGCAACCATCAAGTCAACGATGTCGACGCTGAACAAGGCCACGATGCCTCTCACGATCTCAACATCCGAGCCGACGTTGACCGATGACGACATCGATGCCGCTGTTGCTGAGATGGAGCAGATGATCGACTCGGAGATCACGCTCACGTCAAATGAGGTCGGCGTGCGGGTTTCCTTCACACCGCACGACCTCGAAGCCGCCGTCCGAGCGGATCTCTCGCCCTCAGGGGATGCGATGATCGTTTCCTTCGACGAACATGGCGTCCTGCATGTCATCGACCCGCTACGCAGCAAACTCGAACGCGAGCCTGTGGATGCCACATTCGACGTCGAACTGTCAACGAACGAGATCTCTATGATCCCTGGACGCGATGGAACGCTGATCGATATGGAGTCGCTCCTCCCTGAGATGAAGCGCGCCGCTCTCGGTGATGGGACAGGCATCTTCCCGCTCGTTGTTGGCGCGGAACCGAAGTTCACGACCGCGGATGCAACAGCTGCCCTGCCGGACATGGAGTTCCTTGGCGGATTCACGACGGAACATCCAGCTGGCCAGGATCGAGTGACGAATATCCAGACGATGGCGAGGGCGGTGGACGGTGCGATCGTGCTTCCCGGTCACGAATGGTCGATCAATGAACAGGTCGGGATCCGGACCGAGGCAAAGGGATACGTTGCGGCGCCAGCGATCATCAACGGTGAACCGTATTGCTGCGACCATCCAGCGAACATCGGCGGGGGCGTGAGTCAGTTCGGTACCACTCTCTACAACGCCATTTTCTTCTCCTGCCTAGAAGACGTCGAACATCAGCCCCACTCCCTCAGGTTCTCTCGTTATCCTTCGGGACGCGAGGCAACCCTGGGATTCCCTAGCCCCGACGTTCGCTTGAAGAACAACACCGAGTTCCCTGTCGTCATCAAGACCCAGTACCGAAGTACGAGTATCTCCGTCAAGATGTTCGGAAACAACGGTGGTAAGAAGTGCACAGACGTCACGTATGAACCCGAGGCCGTTGTCGAGGCTGAGGAAGAGCTCGTTGCGGATCCAGAGGGCAAGCTCCTTCCGGGTCAGAAGGTCAAGGATCGCAACGGGATCAACGGGTATCTCCAGCGAGTCGATCGTGTCGTCACGTATCCAGACGGGCGACAGGAGACGGATCTGAAACTGGTTTGGCGCTACCGGCCACTCACCACCCGGTATTTTGTCAACGCCTGTGAGGTCAGTGGGGAGCCGATCAATTGCCCTGTCAAGATCCCATCCGTGATCGGACAAACGTGGGAGCAGGCCCTTGCAACACTGTCCAACTCAGGAATGCTCGCCGCAAAACAGATCGAGGCCGTCGATGATCCGGCAAAGGACAACGTCGTGCTGTCACAAACCCCGGGGCGTGGCGAATGGCTCAAGCCGGGGACCACGGTGACCGTGACTGTCGGATCGTTCAGCGAGGGTTGACTTCACACCGCCGGGTAGTAGAGAAAGAACTCCTCGATGATCGACCGGGTCGATGCTGTTGCATCGGCCGACCAACCGCCCTTTCGCTGGACAACAACCACGTTCGATGCAACGTACACGCGGGTGATCACATCACTCGACTCGAAGAGATCAGAGGCCAGCCCGCCAGCGAAGGTACCGGAGTCCGTCGCCTCATCTGCCGATCCGTAGCCTTCGCCATCGGCGCTCGTCAGACTTCGGTCCGTGCTGAGAATGATCGAATCGTCAACGACCACCTCGTCCTCGATCTCGATTCGTTGACCCACGTAGTCTCCCCTGTCGGCTCCAGGGCCATCCTACCGCCGCGCCACACGGGAACCGACCTCAATCGACGTCTGGTGCGAGCGTATCTCCCGATCCAACAACGTGGAGTTTCATGAGATTCGTGGAAGCTCTCTGATTGGGTGGAACGCCAGCGACCATCACAAGCCCCTCACCGTGCTGTACCAGATCTCTGCGCAGAAGCTCCTTTTCAGCGGCCAGGATCATCTCGTCTGTCGAGCGAACACGATCCAGCTGGATCGGTGTGACACCTCCGTACATCGCCATCCGGCGGTAGGACGAGATGTCAGGGGTGAAGGCAAAGATGTGTGCGTGGGGGCGATACTTGGCAAGGAGCCTTGCGGTAGTTCCGGACTCGGTAAAGGCTACGATCGTGGCGATCCCCAACCGATCCGCTGTATCGACCGACGCTTCGGCGGTAGCGGAGGCGAATGCAGCGCCGTGTGCCAGATTGGAGATGTCGGACGCACGGCCATATTCCTTTGATGTCTCAGCCTCGATGCATATGTCCGCCATAAGACGCACAGCGCGTGTGGGATACTCGCCGACCGCGGTCTCCGCCGACAACATCACTGCGTCCGCGCCGTCGAGAACGGAGCGGTACACATCGGAAACCTCAGCGCGAGTCGGCCGTGGACTGCCGATCATCGACTCGAGCATCTCCGTTGCGATGATGGATACCTTCCCTGCCGCGTTCGTTGAATGGACGATGTCGCTCTGTGCCCTTGGGACGGATTGAATCGAGAGCTCGACACCGAGATCACCACGAGCGACCATGGCCCCTGCGGCTTCCTCGAGGATCGCATCCAGGTTCATATAGCAGAGGGCTGTCTCGATCTTGGCAATAATCGGTGTCGTACCGACACGTTCACGGACTGAGCGGATATCTCTTGCCGTGTTGACGAATGATGCTGCGACCAGATCAACACCCAGCTGAACACCGAACGCCAGATCTTCCTCATCCTTTTCCGTGATCACAGGGATCTGTGTCGTTGCCCCAGGGAACGCTGCCCCTTTCTGATCACGTAGTTCGCCTCCCCCGGTCACTGTTGCGGTAATCCCTTCTGAGGACACATGTGTTGCGACCAATTCGATCAGACCGTCGGCCAGCACGATCTTTCCGTCGACATGCATGTCAACGTCATCGAGGTACGCGATGAACACGTTCTCAGAATCGCCATCACCGATTCCGGGATGCAGTCGGATGGTCGAGCCTTGCTCCAGCACCGTCGATCCGCCTGAGAAGGTGCCCACGCGTATCTTGGGACCTTGGATGTCCTGCATGATCGCAACGGGTATGCCCAGATCGGATGAGATGTCACGCACGAGCGTGTACCTGGCTTCGTGCTCTTCGTGTTGGCCGTGCGAGAAGTTCAGTCGTGCAACGTTCATGCCCCTGGTGATCAGTTTCTCGATCATTTCAGGAGACGATGTTGCAGGGCCGAGGGTCGCGATGATCTTCGTTTTCCGGTGCATCCCGTCAACCTTAGGACACCCCAGTCCTGACTTTGGACGGTGGCGTGCACACCTCTGGCACTGACACTTCCGCAAGCCCCCGCAAAGGAGTACCGTATTGGTCGCGCGAGAGCGCACCACTAACGGAGGACTATCACATGAAGAAGCTGATTCGAATTTTTGTTGTTGCGCTCGCGCTTGCGCTGGTAGCCACAGCGTGTAGCAGTGATGACAGTGGGGGCGGCGATCTCGGTGAGATCAAGATCGGTGTCGAGAACGCTTACACACCGTTCAACTACATCGACGCCGACGGCAATGGTGCGGGATTCGACTACGACATCTTCGCAGAGATCTGTAACAGGATCGGTTGCGAGCCCACGTTCGTCGAAGCCGGATGGCCAGCAGTCATCGAAGAGACCGGCCAGGGCGTCTACGACGTCTCTGCCGACGGTATCTCGATCACCGAGGAGCGCAAAGCGATCGTCGATTACTCAGAATCGTACATGACGACGATCCAGAAGCTCATGGTCCGAACCGATGAAAGCCGCTTTGGCAATCTGGCGCAGTTCCAAGAGGGCGACTACGTTCTTGGTACCCAGGTAGGCACAACGAACTACGAACTCGGGGCGACGCTTGTGGGCGAAGACCGTATCGATGCCTTCGATCAGTTCGGCGTCGCCGTTCAGGCGTTGATAGCTGGCGATGTCGATGCTGTGATCATCGATGACATCGCTGGGCAGGGGTATCTTGGTGTCAACTCGAATCAGACCCGTCTGCTTGCTGATGATCTGCAGTCGGATCCTCTCGGGTTCATCTTTCCCCAGGGTTCCGCTCTCACCGCCAAGGTCAATGAAGCGATAGCTGATATGAAGGCCGACGGCACGATGGAAGATCTCATCACGAAGTGGTTCGTCGACTTCGAGGGATAGACATCGTTTCCAATCCGGATAGAGAAGGGGTCGGGTTCATCCCGACCCCTTCCTGATGTATGAAGTAACTTTCGCTCACCGATAGCGAGGACACATGACAACGACTGAACCAGCCATCGGTACCGATCCGACTCCACCCGGCGCAAGCGTCTCCTACGAGTGGTCTGGCTTCCCCTGGTGGTTTCTCGGGATCCTCGCCTTCATAGCGTTTCCACTGTTCAAGATCTTCACAGACGACAAGTGGAACGAAGGATTCCAGTTCATCAAGGATGGCCTGACGCTCACAGCAACCGTCACGCTGGGTGGCTTCGTGATCGCGATGGTACTTGGCCTCATCGTGTCGCTTGGTCGCATGTCGAAGAACACCTTCCTTCGTAACATCGCGACGTTCTACATCGAAGTCATCCGCGGCATCCCTGTGCTCGTGACGATCTTCATGTTCGGACTCGTCATAGTTCCGTGGATCTTCGACGTAGTGGGCGCCGACCAGCAGTCGATACTCGGCTCGAAAGCTCTCCGCGCAACCATCGCTGTGGGCCTCATCTACGCTGCGTTCATCTCCGAGGTATTCCGAGCTGGTATCGAGTCGATCTCGATCGGACAGCGTGAGGCCGGGATGGCGGTAGGACTCAACAAATTTCAGGTCTTCCGGCTGGTCGTATGGCCTCAGGCCCTCAAGAACGTGTTCCCTGCCTTGGGCAACGATCTCATTGCGCTGCTCAAGGACTCGTCTCTCGTTTCGATCCTGGCTGTGCGAGAACTCACCCAGATGACGAAGCTCTGGACGGGTCGTAGTTTCCAGTTCTTTGCAGGATTCATGATCCTTGCGGCTATCTACCTTGCGCTCACGGTATCCCTCAGCCTCGCTCTCCAGTGGTACGAACGACGGCTGGCAACGCCTTGAACGATGAACCGCAGGCCGCTCAGGATCTTCGAGAACACATCGACCGGTTCGACCATGTCTCGATCGCAGTTGTGAACATACAAGCGTCATCACGACTGATCGCGCTCATGAGTGGCCAGCGAACCGATGGTGGGAGGAGCCCCGATGCCGGTTTCGCCTGGGAGCAGTACGCCCTTCCCGGTGGGGGCACGCTTGAACTCATCGCAGCGGTCGACACGAGTCCGGATCATTTCATCCGACGTTTCATCAAGGAACGCGGTGAGGGTCTCCACCATCTGACGTTCAAAGTGCACGACATACATGCAGCTGTGGCAGCGGCGGAGGAGCTCGGCTTTACGGTGACCGGTCTCGACGTCAGCCACGAAAATTGGAAAGAGGCGTTCGTGCACCCGAAGTCAGCGCACGGTGTGCTCATCCAGTTAGCGGAGTTCCCCGAAAAGGAATGAACGATCCCATCAACGACATCGTTGCGGTAGTCCCGATTCGCGACTTCGCAGGTATGACCAGGCTCGCGACCGTACTTACCGGTGACCAACGACGCCGGCTCTCCGAGCGTCTCGCCGCAGGGGTCCTCGATGCAACGATCGAGGCTGGTCTTCGCCCTCTGGTCGTCACGTCCTCAAAGGTTGTTTGGCGATGGGCTGTGTCACGCTCGATTCCGACGTGTGATGATTCCGGAGACGGGTTGTCAGCTGCTGCTGCGACGGGTATTGCTTGTGGGGGCGACCGACCCTGGATCGTTCTCCATGCCGACCTACCCTTAGCCACCGCTTCAGCGATCAGATCCATCGCCGACGCGTCGCAACACTCTGCCGTGATCGTTCCGAGCCAGGATGGCGGGACGAGTGTACTTTCCGGGTACGGGCGATTCCCGTTCGCATACGGCCCCGGTTCGTTCCACCGGCACCTCGCATCTGTGCCCACGGCGCGGGTCATGGTCCTGCCAGCGCTCTCGATCGATATCGACACTCCCGACCACCTCGAGGCCCTACCCCGGCTCGTATAGTGGGCACCTAGCATGACGAACCTCCACGACGGTCTCCAGAAACTCAGTAGCGTGCCTCAGCATCCCCGTACGGTGCTCACCATCGGTGCACACCCCGACGATGCTGAATTCGGAGCTGGTGCGACGCTTGCACGGTGGTCACGGAACGGAGCCGATATCACGATCCTTGTGGTCACGGATGGGTCGAAAGGTTCGTGGGACAAGGATCTCGATGCCAGGACGCTGATCGACCAACGTATACGCGAGCAACGAGCTGCCGCAGACCTCCTTGGCGTCAGACACTGCACACATCTTGATCATATCGATGGTGAGCTTGAGTACTCGATGGCGTTGAGAATCGAGATCGCACTTGCTATCCGGACCGTACGGCCCGACATCGTGCTGACCCATGATCCCTGGGAGCGGTACCAGCTCCACCCTGATCACCGAGCGACAGGACTGGCAGCGGTTGACGGGGTGGTAACAGCGAGAGAGCCTCGTGCTCTCGTCGACGCAGGCCTGCCCGCGCACAGACCCGATGCCATCCTGCTGTGGTCACCAGATGAACCGGATCATGCTGAGCCGGTATCAGAAGCGGATGCGGCCACGAAGCTCGCTGCCTTGTTGTGCCATTCATCCCAGGGTGTAACAACCATGGGAGACCCGGCCCGCGGGAGTGACGAAAGAGAGCTTTTTGAGATGCGGCTCACCGAGTGGCATCGGTCCAGCGGCGCACAGCTCGGTGTTGGGCCTTCTGAAATCTTCAAAACACTCGAGCCGTGACAAGGGAGACCACATGGCGATACTCGTACTCGGAGCAGGGATCGTAGGATCCGCGGCCACGTGGGATCTGCGACGACGTGGATACGACGTCGTTGTAGCTGACGACGATTTCGAACGAGCCGAACGAATCGCGACATCCTACGGTTCGCAACCGGCTCATCTCGATGTTGCCGACGCGTCTGAGCTCATGAGGATGTTCGAGGCGTTCGACCTCGTGGTGAGCGCGGTTCCGTACCGATTCGGTTTCGGCGTGGCTTCGGCTGCTCTTGCTACAGGCACCCATTACCTCGACTTCGGTGGGAATCCATCGGTGGTCGCCGCTCAGAAACACCTCCACGGAGAAGCTATCGAATCATCTGTGATGATCGTCCCAGACTGCGGGCTCGCCCCAGGCCTCGCAAACGTGCTCGCCGAGGGTCTCATTCGTTCGGCATCTGAAGGTGTTATAGACAGCATCCAGATGAGAGTCGGTGCGCTGCCCCAGGAGCCTCTGGGTGCGTTGGGGTACCAGCTGGCCTTCAACTCGGCGGGTCTCATCAACGAGTACGCAGAGCCATGCGAGGTTATCGAAGACGGTCTCTACGCAACGGTTGAGCCGCTGTCCAGACTGGAGGACGTGGCGTGGGCGAACTGGGGTCCTCTGGAAGCGTTCTCCACAGCAGGCGGTACATCCACCCTGTGTAGGAGCCATGAGGGAAACGTACGCAACCTCGAGTACAAGACACTGCGGTTTCCGGGACATGGGAGGATCTTCAGAGCAATGCTCGAGCTGGGTCTGTTCGACGAGTCATCTCACCTCGTGGGCAACCGCCAGATCGAGCCTCGAGCCGTGCTCATCGATTCGCTGCAGCGATCGCTTCCGCGGGACCAGCCCGACATCGTCCTCGTCAGGGTATGGAGGGAACATCATGGCGAAACAACCTCGCTACAGATCGAAGATAGAGCACATGGCGCGTTCTCTGCGCTCGCTCGCACGACAGCGTTCCCTGCGACCGCCCTTGCAGACTTGATCGCGTCGGGGCGTGTTCACAAGCCGGGGGTACGCGCGATGCATGAGGCCGTCGAAACACAGGACCTTATGAGAGAACTCACAAGCGTCGGGATCATTGCCGTCGAGAGCTAGGCCTGACCCGCCTGAACGGAACCGATCTTATCGCTCGTGTCGACATCGAAGAAGTGCAGCTTCGTCGTATCGACAACGAGATCCAAAGAAGATCCGTCAGGAACATCGACATCCGGGCTGATTCGTGCGGTGAACTTCGTCTTGTCACCAAGCGACCCAACATCGGTACCGGCATCTGCCAGAAGTTCCTCGATGTCAGGGGTGACCACAGGCTGAGAATCCACGAGAAAATGCACATAGGTCTCTGATCCGAGTAGTTCGTTGACATCACTTGTCACGGACATCGTTCGTCCGGGTGCCGGATCGACAATCCTGGCATCTTCGAACGCACCTGGGCGTATGCCGATGACGATCTGCTTCCCGATATAATCGTCGATTCCCGGGTGTCGGTCGATCGACTCCTGGTCGATCGCGATCGTGTGGTTCGCGAACGTGGCGGTATATCCCTCGTCCGTCTTGTCGATCGTGCCGTAGGAGAGGTTCATCGATGGTGATCCGATGAACCCAGCAACGAAGAGATTCACGGGGTTGTTGAACAGCTCGGTCGGTGGTGCGACCTGCTGGAGGTTATAGGGGCGCTTGCCAGAGACAGGGCGCATCACAGCGACGCGATGGCCGAGAGTCATCGCCTCGATTTGGTCATGGGTCACGTAGACGGTTGTGGTGTTGAGCCTGTGATGAAGGCGACTCAACTCTGCCCTCATCTGGACGCGAAGCTTGGCATCGAGGTTCGAAAGGGGTTCGTCCATCAGGAATGCTTTCGGTTCACGAACGATGGCGCGACCCATCGCAACACGCTGCCGCTGACCACCCGATAGTGCCTTTGGTTTGCGGTCGAGCAGTTCCGTGATCTCGAGTGTTTCAGCAGCCTCCTGCACCCGCGCCTCGATATCTGCCTTTGGCATCTTGCGGAGTTTGAGCCCGAAGGCCATGTTGTCCCGCACGGTCATGTGCGGGTACAGGGCATAGTTCTGGAAGACCATCGCGATGTCGCGGTCCTTGGGTGGAACGTCGTTGACAACACGATCACCGATGCTGAGCTTTCCCTCGGTGATGTCCTCGAGACCAGCGATCATGCGCAGCACGGTCGACTTGCCACACCCTGATGGGCCGACGAGAACAAGGAACTCTCCATCCTTGATGGTGAGGTTGACCTGACCCACGGCACGCGTGCCATCCGGGTAGATCTTTCCGAGATCTTCGAGAGCGATTACTGCCACAGGTGCCTCCGTGTCCCGATTTCTGGTCACAGGAGCGTACCACCTGCCACCGCCGTCCGGAACTCGAGGCCACATGGCGACGATCAGACTCGACTCGGGACCGGCAACGTGTGCTGCTCTACGGGTACCGCTAGTCTGGCTGGCATGAGTGAATCCAATGTTGCAGTTGTGCCCGGAGGCACGGGATCGGTCGGTTGCTGTCTGATCCCGATGCTGATCGATCGTGGTTTCAACGTCGCCGCGACGTACCTGATCCCTGAGGAAGTCAATAGGCTCGAGAAGACACTCGACCTGGATGAGGATCGACTTATCCTGAGGCGCGTCGATGTTTCGGATGCCGAGGCAGTCGGGGGATTCTTTGACGAAGTCGTCGGTAGATACGGCAAGATCAATGTGATGGCTTCGCTCGTCGGAGGGTGGGCCGGTGGACGAGACGTCGCGGAGACGTCTGATGTGCGCCTCGAAAGAATGTTCGATCTCAACCTCCGGACGGCCTGGAACACAACGCGCGCAGCGATCCCCCACCTCTCTGAAGATTGGGCCCGCATCATCCTGATGGGATCGAGGCACGCTATCGATTCCCCTGCCGGACAGGCCGCATACAACGTCGCCAAGGCTGGTGTTCTGACCCTCGCCAGGTCCATTGCAGTCGAACTCGTCGACACGAACACAACCTGTAACGCGTTGCTGCCATCGGTCATCAACACCGATGCGACACGTTCCGCATTGCCATACGCAGACTACGTCAACTGGCCTCAACCGAAGGATATTGCGGAAGTCATCGACTTTCTTGCATCGGAGCGGTCGAAAGTGATCAACGGCGCGCACCTCCCGGTTTGGGGCTCAGCTCTCATCTGAGTGATATGGAGCCACAAGAGAACCATGGATGCATTCGACGTTCTGATCATCGGCTCAGGTTTTGGAGGGAGCGTATCGGCGCACCGGTTGACCGAGAAGGGTTACTCGGTCGGTGTTCTCGAAGCCGGACGTCGTTGGAAGACAGCAGACTTCCCGAGAACGAACTGGGATCTCCGCCGGTCTCTTTGGTTTCCGAGACTCGGCATGAAGGGGATCCAACGAATTACCCTGTTGAAGAACATCCTCATCCTGTCCGGAGCCGGAGTTGGGGGCGGTTCGCTCGTCTACGCCAACACGCTGTACGAGCCACTCGATGCCTTCTACTCAGATCCCCAATGGGACTCGATTACTGATTGGCGAAGCGAGCTCGCACCACATTTCGTCACAGCCAAGCGGATGCTTGGTGTCGTTACGAACCCGCTCGATACTCCCGCTGATGCCATCATGCGGCGTGTGGCCACGTCCCTTGGTGTGGAACACACGTTTCAATCAACACCGGTTGGTGTGTTCTTCGGTTCACCAGGAGTTGAGGTCGACGACCCATATTTCGGAGGCGAGGGTCCGCCTCGGGGTGGATGCATCGCCTGTGGCAATTGTATGGTCGGATGCAGGTTCAATGCCAAGAACACACTCGACAAGAACTATCTCTACTTCGCTGAACGCGGCGGCGCAAGCGTGTACCCGGAACACACCGTGGTCGATCTCAAGCAGGACGGCGATGGCTGGATCGTTACGACCGAACGGTCAGGAGCATGGTTCGCAAAACATCGAAAGACCTTGCGGGCAAGGGATGTCGTCTTCAGCGCAGGCGCTCTCGGAACGACAAGGCTTCTTCTCACGCTTGCTGACAGGGGGCGACTACCGCGCCTGTCTCAACGCATTGGCTATCAGACACGAACGAACAGCGAAGCACTCGTCGGTGCGGTATCTCGGTCGAGAGACGTTGACTATTCACAGGGCATCGCGATCACATCCTCGATTCATCCCAATACAGAGACCCACATCGAGCCAGTGAGATATGGTCCAGGTTCCAATGCGCTTGGTCTTCTTGCGACGATCCTCGTTGACGGTGGTGCGGGCGCAACCCGTCAGATTCGCTTGATCAAGGAGATCTTCCATCACCCGATCGTGTTCTTGAGATCGCTGTCGGTATGGCACTGGTCCGAACGCGGCATCATCCTTCTCGTCATGCAAAGTCGTGACAACAGCCTTCGCATGCTGATGAAGCGGCGCTGGTTCAAACGAAGACTCACCACGGTGCAAGGACATGGCGAGCCGAATCCGACGTATATCCCCGAAGCGAATCTGGCGGCGAGGCTTGCCGCGGATGAGATGGGCGGTTCGCCAGGCAGCACCGTCAACGAGGTCCTTTTCGATTCACCGACAACCGCACACATCCTTGGTGGTGCACCCATCGGGGTCGATGCCGACCACGGTGTGGTGGATGCGTACCATCGTGTGTTCGGATACCGGGGTCTCCATGTGATCGATGGAGCTGCCATCGGAGCAAATCTTGGCGTGAACCCGTCCTTGACGATCACCGCAATGGCAGAGAGGGCGATATCGATGTGGCCTGATAAGGGCCAGGGGGACGGACGCCCAGCACAGATCGACCTATGACGCTGGTGTCACGTCGGTTGCCGTAGACGTCCCTGAAACTTGGACACCGGCATGTGCTCGACTTCTTGACTCTCTACCATCTCCTCGGTTCCGTCGCCCTCCATCGACGTCGCATACCAGCTGGCGTAGCGTGCGGACAATGGCCAGGCAGTCAGTCCATGCAGGAGAACCGACAGACCAACTGTTGTGGCTCCAACAGCGATAATCGCCGCGGCTCCACCGGCGTCTGCACCGACGACCACGGTACCCATGAAGACAAGCGACGCGAGACCTCGTGGTCCGAACCAACCGATGTACAACTGGGTTCGGAGTCCAAGACCTGTGCCGATGAGGGCGAGCGCGACAGGAACCATCCGGATGACTGTCAGGCTCAGAATGGCGTAGAGGACGATCTGCCAGTTCACCAGACCCAGCGCCGGCGTCAGGATGAACGCTCCGAATACCAGGAACGCCAGCATCGTGAAAACGTGTGCAACACTCTCTGAGAAGTTGCAGATGTCGGGATACGACCTTCGGATCTGTGCACCGAACGTCAACCCACCTACGAAGGCCGCGATAAAGCCTGATCCGCCGATCGGGTCAGCAAGAGCGAAACACAGCAGAGCGAGAAGGACCACGGACACCTGACGCCAGCCACGTGTCATCCACTGTTTCTCGTAGGCCAGGGAGACTATCTTGCCGCCCAGCCAGCCGACGCCGAGCCCGATGGCAACGGCAAGTCCGATCTCCTCCAGGAACACGACCGCTATCTCGGCACCCGTCTGCATCTCTTGGGCGGCACCCGCAACCGCTATGGCGAGAAAGGGAACAGCGATCCCATCGTTGAGACCGCTCTCCACACCAAGCCCCTGACGCACCAGACCTGGCACCTCCTCATTCGATATAACGGCTTGCCCGAGCGCGGCGTCGGTTGGTGCAAGGATGATCGCGATCACCGCAGCTGGCCAGAATCCGATACCAGGAACGATGACCATCACACCCACAGTTCCGGCAACGATGGTCAGGGGGAGACCGATACCGAGAAGTCTTCCTGGGAGGAATGCCTCCTTGCGAACTGCCCTGAAATCAATCAACACCGCATCAGAGAACAGGATGATCACGAGCGTTATCTCGAGGAGGAACTGCACAGCCGGACTCTCGATGTCCTGCTCCAACGACCCGACGGTTGTCCCGGTCCAAATGAAGAAACTCGCAATGGCAATGCCGGCGATCGTGAAAACCATCGGACCGGTGAGCGAGCTGCGATCGAGTCGTCGTGACAACAGGGCGTAGGCAAGGAACAACACAAGAACGACGATGACGGCCACTGTGTGCACCTCCCGTGCCGCCGCACACCCTACTGCAATCCTGAAGGGGAGCGAGATGCCTCGTCTCGGCGATCACGACGCAGTCGCAAGCGTGGGGAATTCAGGGAGTTGGCTAGGATTTCGATGAGATGACGAAGCGCTTCATTCCAGTCCATCGACGCTCAAGGTTCGTCGCCCTCGCTACCGCGATCCTCCTGCTTGGGTCTGCCTGTGCAACCGCTAGGCCCGGTGTCGAGACATGGCAACCAGCTTGGGAAGCCATCGTCAACGGTGTCCCAGATGAATCGGTCGTCGGTGAGTCTCCTCCCCGGTCGCTGTGCAACGAAACTCTGACGTTCCTGCGGTCGAGTCGCGCTTCGGTAGATCCGACGCCCGATCTCACGCTCGATGAACCGGTTCGCGAATGGATCGATATCGCGGAGGAGGCGTTCTTCGAATGTCCACCGCGAGGTCAGAAGCTCGACGGCTTCGCTGAGGCGTACGCACTTCTCGCCCGCCTCGAGGCGGAGATCGACTCGGTCCTCGCGATCGATCAGGGGACGTGACTCCGAGGCGCCACACGACGCGACGCGCTGTCAGGACCTCTGGGCGATGTAGCCTGCTGCTGTGAACGCTCCAGAACGCAAGGGTTGGCTACACCCCTCCAGCAAGGCCTCCCTTATGGCCCTGGCCTTGCTGATCGGCGTAGGCGCAGGAGTCGGTGCCGCAGCATTGGTGTATGCGCTACGTGTTGTTTCCACCACAGTGCTCAACCTCACAGCAGCGGGCCCCGCTCTTGGCAGGACATGGCTGTTCATCGTTGTCCCTGCAGGGATCTGGCTCGCGTGGGCGATCACAGCGAAGTGGGCACCAGAGGCCGCTGGCCACGGTGTTCCCCAGATACTTGCCTCCCTCACCCTGCATCGGGGAAGGATCCCGATGCGGGTGCCGTTTCTCAAGACGATCGCGACAGCGCTCACGATCGGTGTCGGTGGGTCAGCAGGGCGAGAGGGTTCCATCGCTCAGATCGGCGCAGGTATCGGGTCATTCGTTGGCAGGGTCACGAAGTTGGAGGAGACCGAGGTTCGTGCCCTTGTGGCTGCCGGAGCTGGTGCTGGTATCGCCGCCACTTTCAACGCGCCCATCGCAGGTATGTTCTTCGCCATGGAGGTGATCCTCCGCGACGTATCGATACGCCATCTGCACACCATTGCCGTCGCATCCGTTGCCGGAGCGGTTGTCTCCCACACACTCATCGGCGACGAACTCACGTTTGATGTCTCACCCTATTCGCTCGACGACCCGACCCAGCTTCTCCCCTACGCTGTCCTCGGCCTCATCGCGGTCGGGCTGGCGATCCTCTTCATCGAAGCTCTTGACTGGTTCACGATCGTGCCGGACCGACTGATCCCCTGGATGAGGCCACTGATTATGGGTCTCGGAGTCGCTGCGATCGGGTACGCGTATCCTGAGGTACTGGGTACAGGTCAGCGGTTCATCGGGTCGGTACTGAGCCAAGAGGTCACCAGGGCATGGTGGATATTCGCGATCCTGGCGATCGCCAAACTTGTTGCGACATCGTCGACGCTCGGGGGAAAAGGTTCCGGTGGGATCTTCATGCCGAGCCTGTTCATCGGCGCGATGGCAGGATCCGCTTTCGCCATCGTCGCCGATCCGATCTGGACCGCATCACGCCTCGACCCGGGAGCGTTCGCCCTTGTAGGGATGGCTGCGGTATTCGCAGGTGTGTCGCGAGCTTCGTTCACATCGATCCTCATCGTTTTTGAGATCACTGGCGATTACGGGCTTGTGCTTCCGCTCATGCTTGCGGTCGCCATCGCGACCGTCCTGACCAGTCGGTTGCATCCCGAGAGCGCCTACACCTCCCCACTGGTTCGTATGGGTATCCACACCGTCCCCAGTGATCAGGTCGATATCCTGGCCACGGTGACGATCGGTGATCTGGGTCTTGAACGCCCTCCAACGGCGTCACCGTCGGACACCCTCGCCGAGGTACACGGGTTGCTGCGGCGTAACCGCCTCAATGGGGTGGCGGTCGTTGATGCGGAGGGTCGTCTCGTTGGCATCGTCTCTGATTCAGATATCACCAGACTCGGGGGTGCCGCAGACCAACTCACGGCCAAGGACGCGATGACCCCGGATCCAGCGACCGTCTCGATCGATCTCCCGGTGTCACAGGCCCTCGAACGGATGGCGGTCCTCGGTGTCGGAAGACTCCCGGTTGTCGATCGTCGACATCCCGGGCAGATCGAGGCAATGTTCAGGCGCGAGGATGCGATCGCTGCGTACCATCTCGCTCTGGGTACGGCGGCAAGGGCGAATCATCTCCCTCAGCGGATCGCGACCCGTACCTCACAAGCGACCGGATACCTCGAATTCGAGATCCCACCAGGATCAGCGGCCGATCGGCGAAAGATCCGTGAGGTCTCATGGCCAGAGGGGTGCATCGTCGTCTCGGTACACCGTGGCAACGACCTGCTCGTTGCGTCTGGCGATCTGGAACTCCAATCAGGGGACGCGCTCACCGTGTTCGGTGACCAGGCATCGCGACGCCGATTGATCGAACGTCTCTCTCCCCATCAGGCGTGAGTTCGGTTCTGCTTCCACTGATCCCCCGAATCATGGCTCTTCGTGTCTCGGACGAATGAGGAGCACAGCGCTGACAACGATGAGCACCGACGGCGCAGCGAGGGCCGCCGTACCGAAGAGCAGACCTCCGCGATGATGATCCCACCACCAAAGAACACCGTAGCGAACAGCTTCGGCTCGCGATCACCCATACGGTCGCGAATCACGGCCATGAACCAGAGAAAGCCCGCTACGGCGATCAATTCCCGCCGTCGCCGCTGCCTCGACCGAACGGAGCCAATTTCTTCACGTCCGGTTCTCCGTGGCGTCACTTGAGACTTCTGACATGGGACGCGCACTCCGTTGCCGGGCGTCAATACGACCGTGTGTAATGTGTTCACGTGGAATCTTGTAACCAGGGAGGCGCCCACGTCCGTATGGCGGAAGCGACATCCGTATCTTGTCTGGGTAGCCATCCGGTCTCCTGGCCCATGAGGGAGACCCCCGACAGATGATGGATCCGGCAACTGGGACGCTCGCTCTGCTCGATTACCGCCGACGTGTCGCCGATGTGTACCGCACGGTCAGGATCTCACCCCCGGGAGCTGCAGCATGGAATGGATGGCGTATCGCACGCGACGAACTCTTCGCTACTCATCCACACTCGCCGCTGGACGAAGGTGACGAACGCCGGCGCAGCGGGCTCAGATACGCCGACTATGACCCTGCGTGGCGCTTTGAGCTCAAGGTCGAGCCGGAAGAGCCCGTCGAGGTGCATGCCGAGCACAGCGGCCCAGGGAGCACACCCCTCAAGCGATTCGGACGCGTAAGACTGCCGATCGATGCCGGGCCGACACTGAACCTGTTCCGGTTCGAACAGTACGCGGACGGTATCTTCCTGGCCTTCCGCGACGGCAGCTCCGGAACATCGACATACGGTGGAGGGCGCTATCTACTGGACTCACCCAAAGGGGCGGATCTCGGGCACGACGGCGAACAACTCGTGCTGGACTTCAACTACGCCTATCACCCTTCGTGTGTGTATTCAGACCGATGGTCGTGTCCTCTCCCACCGCGCGACAACTGGCTTCACACATCGATTCCTGTCGGTGAACAGCTCTAAGACCCTTGAAAGATCCAACGAACCGAGGACAGCAGGTTCACGTAGATGGACTCGACGAATCGTCGAGAGCGAACACAACAAGCTCACTGCCCTGAAGGTCCACCGTCTCGACGCGGCGGAGATCCCAGGAATTCTCGAATTCCTCTGCCGCTACCTCGTCTACCAGGGCTTGATACGGATCGGCGATCTGACTGAGGAGCATCGCCGTTCGTACGGGTGCGCCCCACGTCCCGAAAGAAATCTCATTCCCACGCAGCAGACCGGAGGCAACCTGTCCAGAACTCACGCCGATCCGGAACTCGCCGGTATGAGCAGTTTCTTCCTGAAGCTCGGCAAGAAGAACGAGCAACCCACCGACGAACCTCACAGCGTCGGCGGTCCCATGACCCTCGGACTGCAGTCCTGCCGAGAACACGAAGTCTCCTGGCGTAGATCGAGCGCGTTCGAGATCACACTGCCTAGCGAGTTCTTCGACCGACTTTGCCAGCTCTGTGCTTACCTCGAGCGTCTGCTCCATATCCGATGCACCGAGATCGAAGTATCCACGCACAGAGACGGCAATGACCGTGCAATCGGATATGAGGTCGCTGAAATCTGATGCCACCGTGATGGTGCCGTCTTTGATAGCGCCCCTGACGCCTTCCACGAGTCTCGGCGGTAGAGCAGCGAGGAGCACTTGTGATGTGGATCGCTCCTCCTCTCGCCTCCTATCATCGCGTTCTCTCAATTCACGAGTGAGGGTGTTGATTCGATTGCCCAGGTCACCGTACTCGTTCCTACCGAGCGCGGGAATCTCAACGTCGACATCTCCAGATGCGATCGCATCGGCCGCACCAACCAGGGGTTCGACGGGCCGCGTGAGACGTCTCCCCATGTACACAGCAATGATCGTGACCACAGGAATCACCGCAAGAGCGAGGAGCCCCAGGGTTATCAGATAACCCCACAGAGGACCCCGGGCCTCCGACCTGGCGAACTCGGAAACGATCACCCAGTCGAGGTCGGGTACGGCGAGCGGTTGCGCAAATACGAATGTCCGAACACCGAGGTAGCTCTTACTCCCGTCAGAGAAGACAGAGCCATTGAGGGCCGCTGCGACGGCGTCGGTCGCAACAGGTTGACCAAGAACCGTTGTGCCGACATCATTGATCGCAGCCGATACTTCTGGGGGATACCCCTCCTTTTCGACCGCTGACAGATACGAGGCAGGATCCTCCACCCACATCCGTGACACTGAGCGCATGAGGCTGTCGCTACCAACGAGATACATCTCGCCGGTGTCACCTACGTTGACGGATTCCCAGCCGCCATCGAACGTGGTGATCGAATCGAGGAAGTCTCCACGGAGTGCCACCGCAACCGCACCGACAACTTCCGTCTTATCTCGAACAGCCGCGACCGCGAACATCGTCGGAGAGCCGCCAGCAGGTACATAGCGATCGAAGTCGACGAGGATCGCCTCACCTGGAGGAACGGTGTCGAGCCGTTCGGCCAGAGCTACACCGAGTGTGGAGTCACGGTACGGACCGGACTGCAACGAAGTCCCCACGTCGATCCGCTTGTTGACCGAGTACACCACTTCGGAGGTTGCGCCAAGATCGATCAAAAGCAGATCCTCGACTGCGAGCAATTCCGCCCTCGCTCTGAGCATCGGGTGGTACTGGCTGTGCATCTGGCTGTAGGCAGAACCATCGCCCGCATCGACGAGGAGCGCTCGGTCGCTGTCGACGTCGGGGTTGTCGACGATGTAGTGATACTGGACGTACTGCCCGGACATAGATTGGGGGATCGCCGCGCTTTCCTCCACAGCTCCAGATGCGATCTCGTCCCGAGCGTAGAATTCGACGAGTTCCTGCTCCTGGCTCGCCGTCAGCTCTCCACCTGACTCGCCAAGCTCAGTGAAAGACGACACGAGGTCCCGCGACGCTGCGGCGATTGATGCATCCTGGGCGAGCACTGCGACCTGGGCTTTCACATGTTCGAGTTCGTTGGTCACAGTTCCGGCACGGTCGGTCGCCAAACTCGAGAGTTGACTGTCGATGGTTGCAGTGAAGATCCGCAACGCTCCAACAACGTTCACGACGCCGATGACAACAACCGCCAGCACAGCAACAGCCACGAACATCCTCGTGAGAACGGTCCCGGACGACCGGAGACGAGAAGCGCCCTGCGCTTGTCCGTCCTGTTCTACCGTGGGTTGTGGCGAGGGGGTCGTCATGATCGTTCCGCCGCATCACTCGATCCGGCATCGATCACGCTGCTATCCATCAAGGCAACGAGTCTGTCCATCCGCCTCGTTCTCGTCGCACGAATCTGACCGATCGCGTCAAGGAGAGCTCGGTCTTTCGCAACGACAGGCCCAGCTGTCTCAAAGTCGGTGCGAACGACCTCACAGTCACTCACAGCAACGACCTGGAGGGAGAAATCTTCCGTTTCGGGCGGGTATACGAGTCCAAAGACATCGCCTGGCGTGAGATCCGTCATCACGCGGATCGCATCGTTCGGCCCATGGATCTCCATGCTGGCTTCACCTTGCCAGAGCGTGAACAGAACCGAGTCTGAACCGAGCCGATCGGTAATGATCTCTCCCGCGGCGTAGCGGTCGAGCGATGACAGGGCAGTGAGATGATCCACATCTTCATCGGCCATGCCATCAAGGAGGTGAGAACTGATGAGCCGTGATCGAATCTCGGAGGCCTTCGGTGCTCCCGCTGCCGCAGTCTCCGGACCGTCGTATGTGTACAGGTCGAAGGCAGGACTTGGAAGCGGCACACCGTGCCGGTGGGACATATACCAAACAAGCGACCGAAAGTCGCTCTTGACTCGCGGATCGATCGCGAAGTCCTCGATCCACATCCGCACGGAGTAGCCCATGAGGGGATCATCAACCTGGGTCACGATGACAGAAGGGGCTGGATCTTCAAGCACACCCGACACCGAGTGCGCCGCGTCGAGGATCATCTCCTTGGCAAGGGTGGGCGGGTTCGAGAAGGCGACCTGGAGATCGACTTGAACGCGGTGGAGTCGTGCAGGTTGATCGAAGTTGATGATCGTTGCACCAGCCAGCTTCCCGTTCGGCACGATGATGAGATCGTGATCTCTGTTCTCGATGCGCGAACTGCGCCAGTTCGTATCCACGACCCTGCCCTCGACGTCCTCAGCCTTGATCCAATCGCCTGGCTGGAACGGGCGATCGAGCATGAGCAGGAACCCCGAGGCGATCCCACCGATCGTGTCCTGGAGTGCCACCGAGATGATGAGTGTTGTCACACCAAGCGCCTGGAACATGGCACTGAGATCGACGGCCCAGACGACCTGGAGCAGAACCCAACTGACGAACAGCACAACGATGATCTTCGGTATCGCAAGAAGCAGCCTTGGGACGTTGCGTCTCGCGCCGCTCGCTGCACGGGATCGGACAAGTCCGACGAAAACCGCAGCCATCGCGACCAGGTCAGCACCGATCGCGAACACGGCGGCAGTTGCAACCAGCCGTACGAGTAGAGCGTTGAATCCGAGAATCGCCGAACCAACCAACCAGATCGCGGTCAGAGGAAGAACCCAGACTCTGAGTATCGATATCGTCGGAACGAAGGCGGAGTCGCGAAATCTCAGTCGTCCCTCCAGCTCTCCAGCACCTATGACGATGAGCGGTGCTATCACGATGAAGGCGACGACCCAGATCACAATGGCGTCATCAGGGACCACAGTCACGCGGGTACCTCCGAACTCGACACATCCGGGTCGATCGTCCACGCAACACGACCCTTCGTCCCTACGGGTCGCTGCACCGATATGACTCCCGAAGGCAATTGTTCGACCACGGATTCTGACACGACGATCTCGCCCGGTTTCGCTACACGTGCGAGATCGTTCGCCTGGTCGACCGGGGCACCCCAGGCGTCGTATACAAGCCGGTTGCTACCTGCAAGACCCGCACTCACGGGGCCAGAGGCAATGCCGATGGCGATCGCGACCGTCTTGCCAGTTCGGTCCCCATCTAGATGGATATCAACGATGTCTTCAGCGAGAGCGAGGCACCTTGCGACGTGGTCGACGTGCGGTGTACCCAGTCCACATACAGCCACCCATAGATCTCCGACGACCTTGACGCGTTTCAGATCATGCTCAACAGCGATCTGATCAAGTGTCTCGACCAGCGACGCTATACGTTCTCTAGCAGAATCAACTGGATTGTCCCCACCCGATGCACCCATATCGGTGATCGCTACCGAGACCACGGAGGCGTGGGCGGCGCGTTCGATACTGCGTTCGCCGGAAGCGATCTGGCGTGCAGCGTCGCGCGGCAAGAAGCGGCGGATCACCTCTATTCGCTCGGCCTCGGCCTCAACGGCCGATCGCTCACGTTCATTGAGATTGACGAGCATGGAGTTGATCGCATCAGTGAGTTCGGCGAACTCCGCTGTTGTGCGTGTCGCCTCCAAGCTGAGTGCTGCCGCCTGCTTCGTCCCGTCTCCCCCGACAACAAGGGCTTTCAGCCTCAGGGACAACACCACGATTGGCCTGATGAAAGACGCAGCCCACATTGCCGCGATGAAGGTCAAGATGAGAACAAAAATGCTGACCGCGATCGCTCCCATCCGCTCGGCATCGTCACTGATCGCAAGCGCTTCACCTCGTTGTACTTGAACGATCAGTTTCCAGCCGACGGTCCCATCGCCGATTTCGTCGATCGAGGTGAATACAGCTTCTCCGAGGTAGTTATTCGACGCCACCATCTCGTCTGGCGACGACTGGAGCGCACGGAATGTCGAAGCGTCCATGCGTTGGAAAAGAACCGTGGTCCCAGCCGATTGCACACCCCCAACATCCCCGGAGTCGAGTGTTCCTGATGCCACAGCAGCGTCGAAGTACCGATCCGGATCCTCAAGGTAGGCACGCGAGTCACTGCGTAAACGGCCCTCCGGACCCACGATGAGGATCTCACCTTGCTCCCCGATGCGCATCGAATCCCAGTCGCCGCCTTGAGTTGTGATCTCTGTCAAGCGTTCTGGTGTGATCTTTGCGACCAGCACAGATACCAACCGGTCACCATCGAAGACCGGGCTGCCGAAGAATGCGACAGGAGCGGCGATGTCGGGGTCGTACCTTGAGAAGTCGACCGTCGAGACTGTTCCTGGTTGTGGGTTCTGTGCGATCCGTTGGACCAGGGTCGAGAACCCAGATCCGCCGACGGGTCCGACTGCCAAACTGGTCGCGAAGTCCGAGTTTTTGGCCACCGAGTACACGATCGCCGTTGTATCAGGGTCGACCAGAAAGATATCGGAGAAGCCGAACGCTTCTGCAGTCGCTCGAAGCGAAGGATGAAACTCAAGATGCACGTCGGACCACGACGATCCGTCACGCGCATCGTCGATGTTTACAGGAGCGAGATCATCCTGGATCGCCATCCATGCGTACACCGTCTGGAGATACCTTGCTTCGCTGGTGACAGGAAGCACATCCCTGATGGGAATCGGATGCCCCCGCGCCTCAGACAGCCCAGGTACGACATCATCGCGATACTCAGCAAGCAGGGAGTCCTTCTGCTCATCAGGCAGGGACTCGTACGAAGGCAGTTCTCCGTATGCGGTCGAGAAGCTCTGCGCAGCCTCAACGATCATCGGACTTGCGGCGAGTTGGAGCGTGTCAGACCTCAGCGACGCAACATAACGATCGAGTTCGTCAGCCTTCGCAACAGCAGTTGCTGAGAATCGGGCCTCAAGTCCTGATCGGGTGAACTCGTCCCGGACGATCGATCCGTACACGAGCGTGACGACAAGTGCGCCAACCGCTATGACCGTGATCGCAACAGCGATCCGGGTTGCGATCGAGATATTGTCGGTTCGCCGGCCCACCAAGCGCGTCCCATCCAGTCGGCTTCAGGCTTGTGAGCCCGTGTATTCGGTCGGAATCCTAGCGGTTGTGGTGGGCCGGGGCCTAGACAGAATCGGCACACCTGGGGTCCAACCCGATACCTCCATATCGGCGAACCCTGTCGGCACTATGTGGTGCGCGCGACACGTCGTCAAGGCGTTGCACCGTCAACCGCAGGACCAACGCCGATTGCTTCGCTATCCGAGGCTTCGTCGTATCGCTGCTCTCAGGTCCTCCATCAACACGTACAGGTGGTTCGGGTTCTGCTCGAGTGGCACGAAGCCGTGACGCTGGTAGAACGCTGCAGCAATGTGTCCCAGGTGTCCCAAGCCCGAATTGGCGCTTTCGAAGGATTGACCCCAAACGCGCAGAATCCCTTGCGTCGCAAGGGATTCTG
>JAMBLJ010000031.1 GCA_023336815.1 Actinomycetes bacterium | reverse complement strand
TCATCGATACTGCTGAGAAGATCCTCGATGTCGACCTCCTCGATCAACGCACCCACACTCATCGCTGCTGAGAGGGATTCTGCGCCCGTGGTCACGAGGTCGTCGTACATCGCCTGAAGTGTTGGTTCCACGAACACACCGACCGGGTTGTCGCCAACCGGGTCGACGAGGTCGTACGTCTCGATCAGGGTGAGAACGCTGTCCATATGCATCGTCTCGGCGCGTGCGATGTTCGTGAAGATCTGGCTACCCCACACGTCACCGAGCGTCACGTATACATCGTGAGCGAGCTTCTCTTCCTCACGCATGAACAGGATGTCGGCCACCTCGGCCTCGCTCAACGTGGACGATGGCGCGACGTACGACGCTTCGACCGGCGGTCTGCCATAGATGAGTGATTCATCGCTGGAAGCAGTCGCAGGGACGGATGCTGAGGCGATCGATGCGACCGACAGAGATAGGATCGCTGCTGCACCTGCAATGGCGATCCGCTTGGGGTTGGTTGTGCTTGTGATCATGGCTACTCCTTCGCGTATTCCTGGTTCCAGTGGACCAAGCACACGTGAAGGGTCAGATGCCGTTCGTGTGAAGCCTGTGTGAAGGCAATCTGGGAGTGTCTCCACCACGGGGTCACACAGTTATCCGAACAGGCAAGTCAACCGGCCTCTCATGCATGCGGCGGTGTCCCGAATTCGCCTGTCGGAGGTACAGGATGCATACTTGCGTGTTCGAAGGAGCACATGGATATGGCAGAACGCGCTGACATCGAAAGGTATAGACAGAACCTCCAGGATGAGGTCGATGGGGCAGCGATGTACCGCGCCCTTGCCGACATCGAGGAAGAACCGGCCCTCGTTGAGCTCTACGAACGTCTTGCTGCAACGGAGGAGCGCCACGGAGGACTGTGGAAGGAAAAACTCGTCGAGGCCGGCGAGGATCCTGGGGAGGTGGCGGTCAGCCGACGCGCTCGTATGCTCATCTGGCTGTCGGCAAAGATGGGGACCGGCGTACTCGTCTCCACGATCGCCAGGGACGAACGCTCGGGCCAGTTCATGTACGACGATCAGCCAGAGACCGAAGGTACGTCGCTACGTGCCGACGAACGATCCCACGCACGGATCATGGCAACCCTCGCTGAGGACAATCCAACATCGATGACAGGTCCTGTGCTTGCGAGGCTCGAAGGCCGCCACTCAGCGGTTGGAGGAAACGCGTTGCGGGCAGCGGTCCTCGGGGCGAACGATGGCCTCGTCTCGAACCTCGCCCTCGTCATGGGTATCGCCGGTGCAACCAACGACAGAACCGCGGTGCTGCTCGCGGGTCTCGCCGGGTTACTCGCCGGCGCCATCTCGATGGCCCTTGGTGAGTGGATCTCGGTCCAATCGTCGCGTGAGCTCAACAAGCGACAGATCGCAACGGAACGATCGGAGATCGAGGAGTTCCCTGAGGAAGAGGCCGAGGAGCTGACCCTCATCTACATGGCGAAAGGTATCCCGGCCGACCAGGCAGCCGAACTGGCGGCTTCGGTGATGGCCGACACCGAACGTGCCCTCGACACGATGGCGCGAGAAGAACTCGGGATCGACCCCGACGATCTCGGCGGCTCGGCATGGGAAGCAGCGATCACCTCGTTCTTCCTGTTCTCCATGGGTGCGATCCTGCCCGTGCTGCCCTTCTTCTTCACATCGGGTGCTACGGCCATCGCTATCAGCATGCTGCTGTCCGGGATCGGTCTGTTCGCCCTCGGCGCAGCCATCTCGCTCATGACAGGACGCAACGTCTGGTTCTCAGGATTCCGCCAGATGAGCTTTGGCCTCGTCGCGGCCGTCATCACCTTCGGTATCGGATCGCTTCTCGGTGTTGCGGTGGCATAGACAGAGCACAGACAGCAGATTCCAGACAGCAGACAGCGGTGCTGGCTCAGGCTGTGGGTACTTGGGAGACGGCTGTGTTGATGCGGGTGATCGCTTCGTCGATGACGTCGGATGTAACGGCGATCGACATACGTGCGAATCCGGCGCCTTCACGGCCGAACCAGTGTCCAGGACTCAACGCAAGACGCGCCTCACTCGGTAGCCAAGCCGCGAGTTCGGGAACATCGAGACCGAGCCCGCGGAAATCTATCCACGCGAGATAGGTGCCTTCGGGCTGCACGAGTCGTACGGGCTCCGGGAGACCGTCCGTGAGGGCAGCAACGTTCGCCGCGACCTGGCTCAGCATGCCATCGAGCCAATCGGCCCCCTGCTCATAGGCCGTTGTGGTCGCAGCCATGGCGAACACGTTGTTCCTCGCGAGATGAAGACGTGAACTCATCGCTTCGAATCCCGATGCGACATCGTCATCTCGCGTGATGATCAACGTATCGGCAACGCCAGCAAGCCCGAACGTCTTGATCGGGCCGTGCAGGGCGGCCCAGCGCACATCAATGCCATGTGCTGCTGAAGCGAACGGGGTGAACGTGGAATCGCCGAGCAGGATGTCTGCATGGATCTCGTCCGAGATGACGAACACGTCGTTCTCGCCACAGATCCGGGCGACCTCAACGAGTTCGTTGCTGTTCCACACCCGACCGACAGGGTTGTGAGGGTTGCACAGGATCATCGCCGTTGTATCTGGCTGACGGGCGATCTCCTCGAGCCCGTCGAGGTCCATCGTGTACCCACCGTCATCGAGGACAAGCGAGTTCCGCCCAACCTTGCGATGCGCTCGCGCCACGAGCGGCTTGAAATCGGTGAACACCGGTGGTTGCAGGATGACCGCCTCACCCTCATGTGTCACGAGATCCAGCAACGCTCCGATCGATGTCCCGAGCGAGGGGCTGACGATGGCTGAGGCATCACCAACGTCCCAGCCATGGCGACGCTCCATCCAGGAGCGGAACGATCCCCGAACCGCTTCGGGACGGATCTCGTATCCGTACCAGCCAAGACCGGCTCGGTCCTCGAGCGCAGCGACAACCTCAGGTGCCAATGGGAGGTATGGCTCAGCGATCCACAGCGGAAGTACATCGGTTGTGCCGAAAAGTCGCTCGAGTGATGCCGGGTCGCTTCCCTGTGCCGAGGTCGGAAGGTTCAAACCGTTCACTGTGCATCGTCCCCCTTGCTTGCTCGTGCATGATCTTTGAGGAGTGGCTGGTCCTGCGGGTCGTAGAACCGACGTCTGGCCCACAGTGCGACATAGACCAGACCGATGAGGACGGGGACCTCGATCAACGGTCCGACAACCGTTGCGAGTGCCTCACCAGATGCGATCCCGAAGACACCGATGGCAACCGCGATCGCGAGTTCGAAGTTGTTGCCTGCCGCCGTGAACGATAGGGCGGTATTACGGCCGTAGCTGAAACGCATGCGGTACCCGATGAAGAACGAGAACCCCCACATGATGCCGAAATAGGCGACGAGGGGAATCGCAATACGGAGCACATCGAGGGGGAGTGCGGTGATCTTGTCTCCCTGGAGGGCGAACATGACCACGATCGTGAAGAGCAACCCGTACAGCGCGAACGGCGAGATCCGTGGGATGAACTTCGTTTCGTACCACACGATGCCCTTGTATTTCACACCCCACAGGCGCGTCAGGAAACCGGCAAGAAGCGGTATGCCGAGGAAGATGAGAACGGTGCGAGCGATCTCCCACATCGAGATGTCCAGTGTGGTCCCCGTGTCGAGACCAAGCCATCGCGGCAGAGCGTCGAGGTAGAACCACCCGAGGAGCGCGTACGCGAATACCTGGAACAGTGAGTTGAGGGCAACGAGGACCGCAGCAACTTCTCCGTTCCCGCACGCGAGGTCGTTCCAGATGAGGACCATCGCGATACACCTGGCGAGCCCGACGATGATCAGACCGGTCCGATAGGCGGGCAGGTCTGGAAGGAAGATCCACGCCAGGGCGAACATGACGGCAGGGCCAACGACCCAGTTGAGCACAAGCGACGTCGTGAGCATGCGACGATCACCCGTGACCTCACCGAACCTCGAGTAGTTCACCTTGGCGAGGACGGGATACATCATCACGAGCAGACCGATGGCGATTGGGAGGGATACACCGCCGATCTGGGCGCTGTCGAGCGTGTCGTTCAATCCGGGGAGACCTCTCCCCAGAAGGAGACCCGTTGCCATGGCAGCCAGGATCCACAGCGGGAGGAAGCGGTCGAGGCTTGACAGACGTCCGGCAACATCGGCTTCGGCGGGAGGAGTGGGGGAGGTCATCCTGCGTCCTCGTCTGTGTCACATGTCTTCAAAGGACCAGCATCGGGTGGCGCTGCGACGAGTGACGGGAGGGATGCGTCGACGAGTTCACGTGCTTCGTCCGTGATGGCGTAGTCGATCCATCGACCCCGGCGCGAGCCGATGATGAGTCCGGCAGTACGAAGCACCTTGAGGTGGTACGAGAGAAGGTTCGGCGCGAGGTCAAGCATGTCCTGGAGGTGGCAATTACACCGGACCTGGCTGGAGAGGATCGAAAGTATCTGGAGTCGGTACGGGTCGGCGAGTGCCTTGAAGACCGCAACCCTGCGCTCCATGGCAGGTCTTTCGGATATCACCGCGGTTGCGCTGCGATCGTTCGTCATCGTCGAATGGTACCTGAGGCGGGATCGTTACATCAAAAACCTTTGAACTATTACCGTCGCCGACGGGTCCCTGTCGCTGCCGGACTAGCTTGATGTGTGATGACGGTTTCTGACGCGGGTAATCCGAGTGACGGGCCGGCCGTACTGCGACGGTCGCTAGGTCTCTATGCCGTCTTGACGATCTCCATCGGCGCCATGGTGGGATCAGGCATTTTCGTCCTCCCTGGTCTTGCCTTCAAGATCGCTGGACCCTCGGTTGTGCTTGCCTTCTTCCTTGCAGGCCTCGTCGTTCTTCCTGCGGCACTCTCGAAAGCCGAGATGGCGACGGCCATGCCACAGTCGGGTGGGACCTATCTCTACATCGACCGTGCAATGGGTCCGCTCATGGGAACGATCGCAGGGTTCGGCGTGTGGTTCTCCCTCGTGTTCAAAGCCGCCTTCGCCCTTGTCGGTCTGTCGGCGTATCTCGAATTCTTTGTGCTCCACCCCGAAAGATTGGTGGCGGGCATCCTCGCTCTGCTGCTCGTTGGGCTCAATCTCCTCGGCATCAAGCAGACAGCAAAGTTCCAGGTTGCTCTCGTCACCTCCGTGATCCTGGTGTTGATCGGGTTCGTCGCTGTTGGTGTCCCCAACATCGAGACCGCCGCCTTTGAGCCATTCACACCGTTCGGAATCAAGGGTCTCGTCTCCGCAGCAGCCGTCGTGTTCGTTTCATACTCCGGGGTGACAAAGGTCGCATCGATAGCCGAGGAGGTCCGGCGGCCAGGACGCAACATCCCGACGGGCATGCTTGTGTCCGTCGGCTTCATGATGTTCCTGTACCCGGCGATCGTTGCAGTAATCGTCGGTACAACCGATGCGACCGAACTGTCGAGCACCGAGACACCGATGACCCTCGCTGCACAGTCGTTCCTTGGCGATTTCGGTGTCACCATCATCGCCGGTGTCGCGGTCCTTGCGCTGTTGTCGATGGCCAACGCAGGGATCATCGCCTCAGCTCGCTACCCGTTCGCAATGGCGCGGAACTCACTCGCCCCCTCTTTCCTCGCACGGATCGGTCCGAAGTCCGGCGCTCCCGTAGCTGGGATCACTGTCACCGGCATCGCCCTGATCCTGCTCGTGCTCTTCGTGCCGCTGATCGAACTCGCCAAGCTCGCGTCGGCGTTCCAGCTGCTGGTGTTCGCCCTGATCAACCTGGCCCTCATCGCTTTCCGGGAAGCGAATCTCGACTGGTACAACCCGAAGTTCCGTTCGCCCCTGTATCCGGCGCCTCAGATCTTTGGGATCGTGGCAGCGATCCTGCTGCTCACACAGATGGGCCTTGTGCCTCTTGTGGGTGCGGTCGTGTTCGTGGTGGCGGGGGTTCTCTGGTATCGCACATTCGGGAAGGGCAGGGCTGTCAAGGCGTCGGCTGCCAGGGATGCGTTGCGTATCCGAGAGGACAGCCGACTGGTCGCGAACAGCGCTGAAGGTGTGGAAGCTGATGGGAGACACCTCATCGTCGTGCTCATCCGTCGCCCCACGAGACCTGCCAGGCAACACACCCTTTTCCGCCTCGCCATGCGACTGTGCGAGTCTCCAGGCGGGCGCATCCACGTCATCAACTTCGACGCACAGACTGCGGATCTGATCCCGACTGCGAGCGATAGCGCACGCGCTGCCACCCTCGGCATCACGGTGACCGTCGAGAACTACACCGATGAAGACCGCCGCGGTGCGGTCCACCAGTTCGTTGAACGCGAAGGCGTCGATCTGTTCATCGCTGATCTGCCTCAAGATCTACGCGCCACCAGGCACATCACCCGAGACCTACGATGGTTGAGAGAGCACCTGACCTGTGACTCTGTCTTCCTGAGGAACCGGGCCGTTGATGACATCGACACGATCGCAGTGCTTGGCACCGGAGGTCCGTATGACCCTGTGAAGATGGAGGTGGCCGACCACATTGCGCGGTACGAGGATGCGTCAGTCAGGTTCGTGCACTTGACTCCGGAGGACGCACCGCCAGGACAGACGGACTCCATCAGGAGGTATCACGAACAACTCGGCTCCGTGCTCAGCGTTCCCTGGGACGATCGTGTCAGTGCCACAGACGACCTTGTCGACACACTTACGAACCTGTCACGCGGAGCGAACCTCGTGATCCTCGGTGCGCCAACCCATCGCTTCCAGATCGTCACCGACCTTGCGGACCGTATCGCCGAAGCCGTCGACTGCCCCGCCCTCCTCGTTCACACACCGAAACTCGAGAAGCCACGACCCCTCTCCCGCTTCATCCAATGGTGGGTGAATTGATCAGACAGCAGACGACAGATGACAGACAGCAGACGACACGCTGTTTGCTGTTCTGTCTGTCGTCTGGAAGCACAGCGATCTGCCGTCTGCTGTCTGTTTGTTACTTGAACCGTCGCAGGCGGACTGAGTTGGTGACAACGGAGACGGAGGAGAAGGCCATTGCGGCTGCTGCGATCATCGGGTTGAGGAACCCGAGTGCGGCGAGCGGAATGGCTGCCGTGTTGTAGGCGAAGGCCCAGAACAGGTTCTGCCTGATCGTCTTGAACGTTCTCCTCGCAAGCCTTATGGCGACTACTGATGTTGCAGGGTCGCCTGACATGAGGACGACGTCGCCTGCTTCGATAGCCACATCGGTGCCTGACCCGACGGCCATACCAAGATCGGCGACTGTTAGCGCCGGAGCGTCGTTGATTCCGTCACCGACGAACGCAACGACCTGACCGTTCTCCTGCATTGCCAGGACCGCTTCTGACTTCTCTCCAGGGAGGACCTCTGCTACGACTTCATCGATGCCGATGATCGATGCAATGGCGCTTGCGGTGTGACGGGAGTCTCCTGTCAGCATGACGGTTGAGATGCCCTGCTTGTGCAGGTCCTCGATCGCCTGGGCAGACGTTGGCCGAACTGTGTCAGCAACACTCAGCACACCCTTGATCTCGCTCTCCCAACCGACGAGGAACGTCGTGTTGCCTTTGATAGAGATCTCCTCGAACTGGTCCTGCCACACATCAAGGCCAGAAAAGCCGGAATCTGTGAACAGTGCAGGTTTGCCGACAACGACGGTTCGCCCGGAGACGGTACCCGTCGCGCCCATTCCCTGGATCGACTCGAAGTTCTCGACGGGCACGAGCTCGACATCTTCTTCCTCGGCCCCAAGCGCAACGGCTTTGCCGATTGGATGTTCGGAGCCAGATTCGAGTGAACCTGCCATCTTGAGGAATTCGGCCCTGTCACCTTCGGTGAGTACCTCGACGAGGGTCATCGCACCACGGGTGAGTGTTCCGGTCTTGTCAAAGACAACCGTGTCGACACCCTTTGCACGCTCGAACACCTCGGCGTTCTTGAACAGGACACCCATCTCTGCACCACGACCAGATCCGACCATGATGGCCGTTGGTGTTGCCAGTCCGAGTGCACACGGACATGCGATGATGAGCACAGCAACTGCACTGCTCACAGAGGCTGAAACGTCGCCGCTCACCACCATCCAGATGACGAACACGACGATGGCGATCGTGATCACGATGGGGACGAAGATCCCCGAGATCTGATCGGCGAGACGCTGCACAGGTGCTTTCGTCGCTTGCGCATCGGCAACGAGTTTCATTATCTGGCTGAGCGCCGTGTTCGGCCCAACCTCGGTCACCTCGATCTCGAGACGTCCCTGTTGGTTGACCGTGGCACCGAAGACGTTGTCGCCCGGTTCCTTGGTGACAGACACGCTCTCACCGGTGAGCATCGACTCATCGACACCCGAGCGCCCAGCGGTGACCATTCCGTCTGCCGGGACCTTCTCACCAGGAAGAACGATGACTATTTCCCCTGGGGCGAGCTCGATCGGGTCGATGAGTACCTCTTCACCATCACGAAGCACACGAGCCTGTTTCGCTCCGAGCTCGGCGAGTTTCGCGATGGCGTTCGACGCCTCACCCTTGGCTCGCGCCTCGAAGTAGCGACCCAACAGGATGAGCGTGATGATGGCCGCAGCTGTCTCGAAGAACAACGCCCCTTCCGAACCGTCCTGGGCGAACGTGTTGGCAAGCAACACGAACGTCGAGAACAGCCACGCAGCAAGCGTGCCTGTCGTGATCAATGTGTCCATGGCGGGAGACATCGACTTGACCTGCTTCCACGTTGCCTTGTGGAACTGGGCGCCGAAGTAGAACACCACGATCGTCGTCAGAGCGAACTGGAGCCACTCGGTCCATAGGTTCTCACCACCGAACCATGCGAGGAGCATCAGCGGAACCGTCAAGATTGCAGCGCCAACGACGTTGCGCAGCTGGTACTTTGCTTCAGCGTCGTAACGCTCGGTCATCGAGCGGTCGTCGTTCTCCGGGTCGATCTCTTCGATGTTGTACCCGATCTTGGCCACGGCAGCGCGCAGAGCCTCGAGGTCCGCATCGTCGCTTATCGTCGCACGAGCTTCCTGACCCGCGAAGTTGACGTTTGCTGCTTCAACACCTTCTTGTTTTCCGAGCACACGTTCGATACGAACGGCGCACGAAGCACAGGTCATACCTTCGACGTCGAACCTGATCTGAGTTTCACTCATCACTGTTTCCTTTTGGCGTGGCTGGCGGGAAGATCTTCTCGTGAGTCACGCAAGAGCGTTGGGTTGTGGGGGAGGGACGACTACTGGCCGTCGACCTCGTAGCCCTGATCGTCGATGGCTGTCACGATCGCAGCGAGTTCGACCTTGGCTGGATCGAATTCCAGATCGACGGTGCGGTCGTTGATCGAGACCTCTGCCTTTGCAACACCATCCATTGGTGTAACGGCGCCTTCGATCGAGGATTTGCAGTGGCCACACGAGATGTCTGGAACTGAAAGCGTTATCTGGGTCATGGAGTACCTTCCTGGATAGGGAGACTCGGCGCGTATCGCAGGGTCTCCAATAGTTCATCGACTACCTGTTCGGACCGTCCGGCCTGGACGTGTTCGAGAACACACGTCTCGACGTGGTTCTGGAGAAGAATCCGATTTATGCCTTCAAGTGATCCCTCAAGTGCCGATAC
>JAMBLJ010000030.1 GCA_023336815.1 Actinomycetes bacterium | reverse complement strand
GACCTGAACACTGAGGACCGCAGAGATCGGCTGGTCGCAGAACTCGAGGCTGCGAGCGTTGCTGCGGTAGCCCTCCGAATCGAAAACCGCACAATCGGTGTTCTGCTCGTCGGCGACAAGTCGGGAGGATTCTCAGAGGACGACCTCGAGACACTCGAGTCTGTTGCTGCCCCGGCGGCGCTCGTTCTCAATCAGATGACGCGGTACGAAGAGGCCAGGTCGGCAAGCGAGCGTATGGCGGAACTCGCACAGATGAAGACCGACTTCGTTTCTGTGGTGTCACATGAACTCCGCACACCATTGACATCCATCATCGGCGCGCTTGGAACCCTCAAGCGACCTGAACTCGCTCCCGAAGACCCTCGTGCGCAGCAACTCATCGAGATGGCTGAGAAACAATCGAATCGGTTGAAGACGCTTATCGAGGACCTTCTTGTCATGTCGCGTATCGAGGCTGACTCGCTCCCTGTGAGGCCTGAAGAGGTTCCACTCGATCCGTTCCTCGTGGACCTGATCGGATCGCTACCCAACGGCGATATGGTTTCTTACATACCGGTTCCCGGTATCGGAACCGTCCGATCGGATCCAGATCATCTTGCACGTGTCGTGACGAACCTCGTCGAAAACGCGATCAAGTACGGTGGCGATGGAAAGGTCGAACTCCATACCACTGTCAGTCGCGGCGAGGTGCAGATCTCGATCGTTGATCGTGGTCCTGGCATCCCGTATGAACAACACGACGTCATCTTCGAGCGATTCACGCAGCTCCAGCCGCACACAACACGTTCCAAAGGTGGCGCCGGTCTTGGTCTTTCGATCGTCAAGGGTCTCGTCGAAGCGATGAACGGTCGGGTGTGGTACGAACCGACGGTCGGCGGCGGCGCCACCTTCACCGTGGCTATCCCGACGTCCTGATCAATAACCCTCGGTCTCACCAGCCGCGACGGCATGGAATCCACCGTCAACGTGAACGATCTCACCCGAAGTTGCCGGAGCGAAATCTGACAGCAGAACGCACACCATCTTCGCTACCGGCTCGGGATCCCTCGGATCCCAACCAAGCGGGGCACGGACCTCCCAGAGGTTCTCGAAACGCTCGAATCCGGGGATCGACTTCGCAGCGACCGTACCAAGCGGTCCAGCGGCGACGAGGTTGGCTCTGATCCCCTCTTTCCCAAGGTACCGAGCGAGGTAGCGATTGACCGATTGCAACGCTGACTTCGAAACACCCATCCAGTCGTACGCAGGCCATGCAAGCGAGTTGTCGAAATCAAGACCGACCATCGCTCCCCCGCCTGCCTTTGCGAAGAGCGGTCGAAGACCAGCCGTCAACGTCTTGTACGAGAAAGCAGATGTCACGAAGGCGAGACTCGCTGATTCTGCTGGTGTTTCCATGAACGCCCCGCCGAGAGCATCGCTCGGTGCGAAGGCGATCGCATGCAGTGCACCATCGATTCCATCCCACTTCGCATCGAGTGCTTCCACGAGAGCATCCATGTGTGTCGCGTCGTTGATATCGAGTTCGTACACGTCTGCATCCTTCGGAAGACGGTTCGCCGACCTCCGCGTGAGCGACAGACCCCTGCCGAATCCCGTCAAGGCGACCTCAGCACCTTGTTCCTGGGCGACGCGGGCAGCATGCCACGCAATCGAGTCGTCGGTCAGGACCCCTGTTATCAGTATCCGCTTTCCGGAAAGCATCGAACACCCTTCGTCGTCAGCGTGAAATCCTAGACGGGTTCCAGCGTGACGTTGCTACGAGACGTTGGCCCATGCCCGCAACCCCAGCCCCATCACGAAGAGCAGGAGGATGCCGTAGGTCAGCGCAGGCTTGCGCGCCATCGTCGTACGATAGAGATAGGCGAGTGTGAGCGTGATCACGATCACGACTCCGTAGAAGATGTGGAACGAGTTGCCTGGCCGAAGATCGTTGCTGTAGAGGTACACCCCTGCAGCGACCTGGATGAGTATCGCTACGATCGCGATGCCCCTCGCCCACACGAAGACTCGAGGGAGCTCACGTCTTGCCATAGCAGTGATCAAACCCCACAGCCCCACAATGCCAGTGGTAGCGACCGCGACAAAGAACCACTCCTCGTGGAACCGAAGAACCGTATCGAGATCCAAGATGCCTCCGACGTCCCTGCTCGGACCGGGTCGACACTCATGAGCCGACCACACTGGGGTAGGTTATCGACATCATGGAACTGCACCCACACGATATGGCACATGGCGGCGAGGCCGTCGCTCGACACGACGGCAAGGCTTACTTCATCCCTGGCGCAATGCCAGGGGAGGTGGTCGAGGCAACGGTTGTGGAGGACAAAGGATCATGGGCCAGAACGGCCCTTATCGAAGTCATCGCAGCTTCAGCGGAACGTCGAGATCCGCCGTGTGTTCACGCTGTCGCATGTGGCGGCTGTCAATGGCAGTTCGCCACCGAAGACGAGCAGCGCCGCTGGAAACGATCAACCGTTGTCGGACAGCTCTCGCATCTCGGGAAACTTCATGACCCTCTGGTCCATGAGACCGTCGTCCCTGGTTCCGACTTTGGCTATCGCAATCGGATGGATTTTCATGTAGTGGACGGGCGCCCGGCCCTCTATCGGTCACGATCAAACGACCTCGTTCCTTTGGACCAGTGTCTGCTGATGGTGCCCCAACTCCAGGACGTGTTCAAGCGTCTCGGAGATCTTTCAGGTGTTGAGAAACTCACCGTCCGGTCGGGTACGAGAACTGGTGATCTCGTCGCGATCGTCGAAGGCGAGATCCCAGAACAGGCCGAGTCCTGGGGTGTGGACATCGTCCAACGAGAGGGGAACCGGCTCGAAGCGATCCACGGCGACGGCGACCTGACCGAGATCGTCGATGGGGTCACATTCCGCGTTCCCCCCGACGGGTTCTTTCAGAACAACACATCGGGTGCAGAGGCCCTCGTTCGTCTTGTGCGTGAGGCACTTGAGATCGAGGACGGAGATACACTTCTGGACGGATACTGCGGCGTCGGCCTCTTCGGCGCAACGCTCGGACGAGATGCGCAACGGGTCGTCGGTCTCGACTCGACCCGTTCCGCCGTGGACTACGCCAGACAGAATCTGAGTGCAGCTGGCGTCGATCACAGACTGATCACTGGTTCGTTCACGCGTGATATCGAGAAGATCGACGAGTACTGGGACGTCGCTGTCGTCGATCCCCCACGCAAGGGACTTGGTCTCCGTGGTGTAGAAGCGGTCACAGCCGCGATGCCGCGACGTATCGCGTACGTTGCATGCGATCCTGCTTCGCTTGCAAGGGACACCAGGACACTCGCCGAATTCGGGTACGAATTCATCGAGGCTACGCCAGTCGATTTATTCCCACAGACATACCACATCGAGATCGTGGCACGATTCGATCGTGTCGTTCCCGAGGACGATAGTTCGTAGGCCTGACGTGAGATTTGAGACCCCACGACGGCGCAAACGAAGACTCGCTATCGAAGCTCCATTCCCGCAGGAATGGCGGGTATCCCTCACAGATGGCATGACACACTGGTCCTGGCTCGACAGCGACGAGCAGGCGCGACTCGAGGAACTCGTCAAAGGATTCCTCAACGACAAGCGGTTCGAGTGGTCGAACGGTCTCGCACCATCCGACGAGATCCGCGTGCTCGTCGCTGCGTCTGCGTGCCTGTTGATCCTCGGCCTTGAGCGAGCCTATTTTCGCGATGTTGGCTCGATCATCATGTATCCGACTGGTGTCGTTGTCGAGGGACGAAGAGGCTCTCCATCCGTACGAGGTCTCGAGACCGAAAGTATCGTGCCGATACTCGGTGAGGCTGCCCTCCACGGTCCCATGGTGATCGCTTGGGACTCTGTTCGCCACGCCGCAGCGCACCCCGAAACCGGACACAACGTCGTATATCACGAGTTCGCGCACAAGATCGACATGGCTGATGGGGCTGCCGACGGGACCCCACCGATGACAGCGCAACTTCGCGATTCGTGGGAGTCGATTGCCGAGGTGGAGTACGTGAAACTTCAGGAAGGAAGGGACCGCCATCCATTTCTCGATCCCTATGGCGCCGTAAATCGTGCTGAGTTCTTCGCCGTTGCGACCGAGTTCTTCTTCGACCAGCCGATCGCGATGAAGCGCCATCTTCCCGACCTCTACGACGTGCTGTGCGCCTTCTACAACCAGGACACCGCGGGTCGGCAATCACGTGCGAGCGACCGCGGAGCTTCGTGACAGTGCTCCTCCAATCCCGCTGAGGTCAATGTACGTGGCGGAGAGTGAAAGATTCGTCAGATCTCATCAAGGAGTTTCATGCGTTTCTCCTCGTATTCTTCCGCCGAGATAAGACCTTGATCCCGGAGTTCGGCAAGTCTCTTGATCGAGTCGGCTGCATGTGGTTTGAACTCGGTGGTGGTCTCAGTGGGTGCGACCGACCGACCGGACAGTTCGATCGTTCGCTGTTCCCTGATCTTGTAGAGGGTCGTCTGGAACTGGTCGGGACGAGGGATGTTCGAGAAGCTGCTCTGACCCGAGGAGCCTGCAGATTCAATGAGAAGGTCTCCCGCTCCAAGCATGCGTTCGAAGACCGTCTGGGAGAAGTTCACGTTGGTGATACGTTCAAGCGGGATCTCCACACCGGACTGTGCGATGAGACCCTGACGAGTGATAAGCCGTTCGGACGTGAGCACGTATCTGGTGAACCACCAGTTGACCAGCGGTCGCACAACAAGATAGAGACCCGCAAGAAGGACGATCAACGAGATCCACGGAGCGAGTGAACTCACGAAGCCGAACGAAAGCCCGATTACTACCAGGACGCCCACGAACCAGACGAAGGGGATGAACAACAGTTTCCAGTGGGGTCGAAACGACGTGATGATCGTCTCGTCACGACTCAATGCATCTTCAGGCCAACTCATGAGACAGATGTTAGACGACAGAACACAGACAACAGATGTCTGGCGTCTGCGATCTGGTGTCTGCCTTCTGAAACGCGAGAAACCCCAAGGAAGCCGAAGCCCCCTTGGGGTGTTCTCTGCGAAGTCCATGAGGTCTTTCAACCTCGAACTCCGCTGCGTCTCTTCGGGCCTTGCGGCCGTCCAATTCGCCACTCCGCAAGCGGAGCGTGGATGTGAACCGAGGTTCGCATCCCCCTTGTGAACCACGTCGACCGAAGCCGAGCGGGTGGGACGTGAGCCCCCGACACCCGAGGGTGTCTCGCAAGGACCGGATCGTTTCCGAACCGGTTGCCGGCTGTGACACCGGCCGCCTCCGGTTTCCCTTTGGCGCCCGCTCCCGGGTTTCCCCGTTTGCAGGCCGCTCGGGGTTTCCCCTCTGCGGTATGTACCAATGTGGCACTGTTCGGCGTCGTCTGCAAGCCAGAACGCTGCTTCGTTTTCGCGAGTCACGATGAGTTTTCGCGCCCGGGCACAAGACACCAGAAAACACACTACGGACAGCACAATCCACACCACGGACCGTGAAAATCAGCAAAGCTCTGCCATCTGAACTCTGGTATCTGGTATCTGGTATCTGCCGTCTGGCATCTGAAAAGGAGAACCCCGAGGAAGCTTGGCCGGAGCCTCGCCCTCTCGGGGTTCTCAGATGAAGTGAACGAATCCACTCCGGTCCGGGGTTCGTCAGTTTCCCGACTCCACCCGGGGTGTCCGTCCCGGTGCGTCGACCGAGGTCGTCGTCCGTGGTCCGAACTCGCCACTGCGGACCGAAGCCCGCGGTAGCGGTGGCTGCGACCGAAGCCGCCTCCGTGGATGATCGCCTTGCGACGACGTCTCCGTGTGGTCTCTCGAAGACTGGGCTCCTCCTCGAGACCGGTGCCCTCCGCCGAAGCGGCTGGCTGCGGATCCGGTTGCCCTTCTCCGCCGACACCCGGTTTCCCGGTTGACCTCCTCGGGTGAGGAGTCGGTCCGTGCCATCCTCGGGCTTGCGCCTTCGGACAACCAGGAAGGTATTGGACCTCAGGTGGTTGTGCAACCGGAAAGCTTGGTTGATTTTCGCGAATCGAGATTCGTTTTCGCGCACACATCTGGGATGTGCTGTCATCCGCTTTCTCCCTCGCACTCGTGTGGTCCGCAGTCTCGACGACAGACGGGCCGTTTCTGTCGCATGGCCGCTGTACGCTGGCGGCATGACCACAAAAGGCACAGATTCCACCATTGCGGCACCCGTGTTGAAGACACTCTCGCCAAGCAGGGCGAGTGATTTCAAGACCTGCCCACAGCTGTACAAATTCAAGTCGATCGACAAGATTCCTACCGAACCCACAGTGTTCCAGGCACGCGGAACGACGGCGCATCTTGCCCTCGAAAGATTGTTCCAACTACCGAGAGACCAACGAACACCTGAGCAGCTCTACGGGCTGTTCAGGATGGCATGGACGGAACTCAAGGTCGACGAATACCCGGACCTCTTCGCATCTGTTGACGATGAGCGAGCGTGGGGTATCGAGTCGCTCAATCTGCTCGCGTCCTACTTCACCGTGGAGGATCCCTCATCATTCGAGCCACTTGAGCTCGAGATGGATCTCACCGTCGATGTCAACGATATGACGATCAGAGGCATCCTCGACCGGATGGAGGAGATCACAGAGACCGGTCCCGACGGTGTCGAACGCGAGCTCCTTGTGATCACTGACTACAAGACAGGAAAGGCTCCACCCGAACGCTACGCAAACAAGGCCTTCTTTGCGCTCAAGATCTACGCCCTGTTGATCCGCATAACGAAAGGAATCACACCTGACCGCGTGCGTCTCCTCTACCTCAACGGTCCCACCGAATACACGATGGACGTCACCTCGGGGCAACTGGATGCCATGGAACGCCAACTCGAAGCGTTGTGGAGTGCGATCGAACGAGCGATTACCAGGGATAACTGGCCTGCGACAACATCAGCGCTGTGTGATTGGTGTGATTTCAAGGCAGATCTCTGTCCTGCCTGGAACACCGACGAGGCTGACAAAGCCGACGGTGCGGGGACAGGGAAGAGCCCGGAAGTGGCAGTCGAGGAGACGCCTTCGGCTACCCCAGGGGCATCCACCGAGTGACCGTTTCCGAAGCGAAACCTGCGGCTGGTGACGTGATACCCGAAACAAGGGTCGGTCCGGATGACTGGAGCAAGTACGTCGCATTGCAGGACGCGCCACAGATTGTCGTTGGTGGCCCCGGCACGGGAAAAACACAGTTTCTGGTGAACCGTGTGGCTGAAGCGATCGAACGCGGAACCGAACCCGAAACGATCGTCTTTCTCGCATTCTCACGTTCGGGAACACTTGACATCCGCCGACGACTCGCCGCCGCCGCCGGTCAGTCAGCGTATCGGGTCAACGTGGCAACATACCACGGTCTAGCGATGCGGATAGTCGAGGCACATGCTTCGAGGCTCGGCTGGGAGACACCACCCACGGTACTCACCGCGAGCGAGCAGGAGCAATTCGTCGCAGCTGTGCTTGCGGACGAACCTGCCACCTCATGGCCCGCGGGATATCGACAACTCCTCAAGTCACAGGTGATGGCTTCCGAGGTCACTGACTTCTTACTTCGTTGCCACGAACAAGGGGTGACCGCCGCGGATCTGGCGGACAGCGAGGACGCGCGATTCGTGGCGATGTCAGGGTTCTCTGCACGATATGACGCCAAGCTCACCGCGGCGAACCGCACCGACTACGGACGCATCCTCACCGAAGCGAACCACGCGCTCGATCAATGGCCGGAGATCGCTGAGCCATATCAGCTCGTTGTCGCAGATGAGTACCAGGATTCGTCACCAAGCCAGGCGCAGATGTTGTTCCACCTGGCAGCATCATCACGATCTCTCACCGTCGCAGCGGACCCCTATCAGTCGATCTATTCGTTCAGGGGAACGGATATCGCAAACGTGTTCAGCTTCCCGACCGACGCTCGCGAGCACCTTGGCACGACAGCGACACGGTTGGTGCTCACAACGTCATTTCGCGTCCCTGAGGAGATCCTCAAGGCTGCCGTCGCTGTCACTGCCCGTGAACTCCCAGGTGGGGCAGGTCGCGTCGAAAGTACGAGAAGCGGGGGAAGTGTGGCTGCGCACACATTCGCGACTCTTTCGGACGAGGCGGAGTGGATCGCTGCCGACATCGAACGTGTTCACCTCATCGAAGGCGTGCCGCTCGAGCGCGTAGCCGTGTTCATGCGCTCCCAATCAGAAGCCAGCACCGAACTCGCTGCTGCCCTTGAACGACGGGCAATCCTCCACATGTTCACCGAGTCGAGACTCACGGACGAACCGATCGTCCGCTTCATCGCCAACCTCGTGGTCGCGACAGGTAGCGGAGATGAGGCACATGCCGCGATCCAACGTGTGCTCATGAGTCCGTACATCGCCCTTCCCTATGGCACGGTCAACGCCCTCTCTCGCCGAGCTGTCAACGGAGAGATCTGGTGCGACATCATCAGACACGATGTCCCCCAAGGTGCATCGCTTGCGTCGCTCCTCACCGACACAAGGTGGGTCGATGACGTAGCCGCGCCCGTCGGACTCTGGCACGTGTGGTCAACACTCATCCAGCTCGTCGACGTCGCACTCGCTGACGACAAGACATCGGACCGCAAAGCATGGGCAGCGTTCGACCAGGTATTGTCGAGATCCGTGGAGCGGTCTCCTGATACCACCCTTAGGAGTCACCTTGCTCTCCTTTCGGGTACGGACTACGAGGCGGACCCCCTTTTCTCGTTCCATCCAGACGAGGCCTCCGGTGTCACCATCGCAACTCTGCATCGAGCCAAGGGAACCGAGTTCGATGTTGTCTACATCGCCAACGCGGTCGAAGGGCAGCTCCCCGATCTTCGCGCCAGGGACTCACTCCTCGGAGTGCGACTACTCAACCCCCATCTCCCTCCGAAGACCAACGACTACGTCGCGTTCCGCCTCGACGAGGAGCGAAGGCTCGCGTACACCGCGATGACGAGGGCCACGTCCCGTGTTATCTGGACGGCAACAAGCAACGACACCACACACGACGGCGTGCAACCAAGCCGGTTCCTGCATCTGGTGGCACCGGTCACACCACCGGATCGCAATGCACAGCCACTCACCGTTCGATCCTTCGAAGCCCGCCTGCGTCAGATTGCGAGAGACCCACTTGCGTCGGCAGTCGAGCGTCTGGCATCGATCGACATCCTGGCGAAAGGTGCTGATGTCGGCCTCGTCGACGCCCTCAGCAGATACGGGACTAAAACGCCTGGTCGCAACTCGGACATCAGACCCGAACCCCTTCGCCTATCACCCAGCCAGGCGAACGACTATGCCGTGTGTCCGCGTCGGTACGCAGTCTCGCGGTTCGCATTGTCCCAGGACCACGAGAACAACTATCTGCGCTTTGGCACCCTCATCCACCAGGTGATCGAGGAGGCCGAACGGGGTGCTGTGTCAGATGGGCGACAGCGCTCGACACGCGACGAGGCGCAGACCAGGCTCGACGCTTTGTGGCCCGAAATGGGATTCGGGGATGATGCCGTTGGAAGGTCGTGGAGGCTGCGTGCTGAAGACACACTCGAGAACCTCTACACGTTGTGGCCTACCTCGGGTGCCCCGGTTGCGTTCGAAAGCGATCTCAGAGCCTCGATCGCTGGCGTGGATTGGTACGGCCGTGCGGATCGGATCGAGCGCAGAGGCGATGATCTCTACATCGTTGACTACAAAACATCCGGAGTTCCCACGACGAAGACCGAAGCTGCAACATCCATCCAGCTCGGCTACTACCTGTTGGCGGCGCGGATGGACGAAGACCTGTCCGAACATGGAGCGGTTGCCGGCGCAGAGTTCTGGTATCCACGGGCCAGACCCAACAAACACAGCATCGCCACCCGATCTTTCGACATCGGGAGTCTCGACGAAGTACACGCTGAGCTCAAACAGATCACGCAAGAGATCCTGTCCGAGTCGTTCGCACCCGTCGTCGGGAAACAATGCGACACGTGTGTGGTAGCCCTTGTATGCACGGCGCGCGAGTCAGGGAAGGAGGCATTTTCGTTATGAGTGATTTCACCCCAACAGCAGAACAGCACACGATCATCACCTATCCGCCAATGCCGCTTCGTGTTGTCGCTGGCGCGGGGACGGGCAAGACCACAACGATCGTCGAACGGCTCGCTCAGGCGGCTGCCGCCGGCGACGACCCGACACGGGCGCTCGGCATGACATTCACCAACAAGGCTGCCGACGAGCTCAGGAGCCGGCTGAGAGAGAGGCTCGGCGATCGGGACGACGGCAGAGAGGTCGAAGTGTCGACGTACCACGGGTTCGCCTCGTCGATCCTCGACGAGTTCGGGGCGTTCGCCGGATACAACCCATCCGCAAGCTTGATGGACGAGGGTCATCGATCGGAGCTGGCGTATCGCATTCTGCACGAACTTGAATCTACCGATCTCGACCTGTCCTCCCTCCCACAGCGCCGCGATGACCTCCTTGTCACCGCAGACGCACTGACATCGAATCTGCTCGATCCTGTGGATGTAGATCAACTCCTCCCTGTGAACCCCGACGATGTGTGGACGAAGCGAGCATCACTTGTCCATGCCGCGAGCCGATACAACGAGGCGAAGAAAGCCCTCGATTTCCTAGAGTACGCAGACCTGATCAAACAGGCGGTTGAGATCGTCGAGAACTTTCCGAACGTCGCCGAACAGATCGCATCGAGGTACGACTCGATACTGCTCGACGAGTACCAGGACACGGATCCAGCGCAGCGTCGTCTGCTCGCCGCCGTGTTCGCCAATGGAACGTCGGTGACGGCCGTCGGGGATGCGGACCAGACGATCTACGAGTGGCGTGGCGCATCACTCGAGAACTTCGACCGATTCCCTGTCCACTTTTCGGCTGCTGACGGCACACCAGCTGAAACGCTTCCGCTCAGTATCAATCGCCGGTCCGATCGCATCATCCTCGACTTGGCCAACACCATCCAGCAGCTCATTCCGAGGATCGAGGAATCGAAACCGCTCGCCCCCCACGATGCCGCTGGGGAGGGTTCGCTTACCACTGCCTGGTTCAGGACCGATGAAGATGAATCGACCTGGATCGCTGAACAGATTTCCATGCGACACGATGATGGAATCGCCTGGTCCGATATGGCGATCTTGTGCCGAAAGCGATCCGCGATACCGTCCATCGTTGCTCAGCTTCGCGACGCCGACATCCCCTTCTCGGTGAGCTCCATGGGTGAACTCCTCACGATCCCCGAAGTAGCTGATCTCCTCGCCTGGTTGCGAGTTCTCTCGGATCCAGCGAACGAGCCGTCACTCCTTCGGATCTGGATGGGCGGACGGTTCAGAATCGGCCTCCACACGATCACACGCCTCGCACGATGGTGTGGAAGGGATCCCTCCCGCAATCTCGCAATTGCGCTCGAGCACCTCGACGATATCAGCGAACTCGAACCGGACGAAGAGGACCGGCTTGCGGAGTTCCTGCTGCTGTACCGTGACCTGCATACCTCCTCACAGGTCACGAGCGTGCCGGCGATCCTTGCGATGACGATCGAGCGTCTCGGTTTCTGGGACGAGGTTGCAGCCTTGCGTCCAGGTCACGCGGTCACCGCACGCATCAACATCGGTCGATTCTCATCCCTGGCGAATCACTGGCGGCCTCTCGACGGACATCCGACACTGGACGCTTTCCTGCGTTATGTGGACGCGCTCGACGACGCTCAGCCAGCCGAAGAACTCGAGGCCGCCGGTGATGTGACGGGAGAGGTCGTCCAGGTAATCACCGCCCACGCTGCCAAAGGTCTCGAGTGGCCGATCGTGTTCCTGCCATCCCTCGCGGAAGGTACCTTCCCATCCAGGGTTCGCATCTACGATGATCCGGACAGGTCAGCTCTAGCACTCCCCTACCCAGTAAGGCTCGATCGGGCGTCCTTCACCGACGCTGACGCTGCTGGACCCGGAGACGAACGAACCAGGATTCTCAAGAAACGACACACCGATGCTGAGTGGCGCCTTGCCTACGTCGCGGTGACAAGAGCCAAACACGAACTCCTCATGTCGGGGCACGTATGGGATCGAGACGTGACGAAGCCACGTAAACCTTCACCCTTGCTCACGATCGCGACCGACCTCCCTGGAGCAGTGATCACGATCTGGACTGACGACCCCGGCACCAAGCCCGAACAGCCATCACATATCGAAGAGGTCGTTGCACCCGACCCGCTGTTCTCGTCCGGTTGGGGGGACGAACTACGAAGCCGCATCGCTGACCAACGATGGATACCGAACGAGTACCCCGATATGGTTCATGAGGTGGAACTCCGAAGCGAACAACTCTCGATGCAGATCGCCAATCTCCCCACAGCGAGCTCATCGCAAAACGAGCCACCGCTCGTTACCTCCGTCACGAACCTCGTTGCGCTTGCGGAATGCCCTCTGAAGTTCAAGTGGATCCACCATGACAGACTCCCGAGAAAGCCCCGAGATTCTGCGCTACGAGGTACCCAATTCCACCGCAAGGTCGAGCTCCACAACCTCGGAATCGTCGCGCTCGACGATCCACACGTAAGTACATACGATTCAATACTCATCGATGCCCCTGGCGAGGATATCTCACCGTCGAAGGGCGACCCGTGGGACGCATTCAGCACATCGCGTTTCGCCGACCAACACCCCAGGTTCGTAGAGGTTCCCTTTGTGCTGGCTCTCGATGAGGGCACGATACGCGGCAAG
>JAMBLJ010000029.1 GCA_023336815.1 Actinomycetes bacterium | reverse complement strand
TGGACCATCGCTCGCGGAGAGTCGCTTCGACCATCCGGCAACAGGACCGAGAGCTTTTCCGAGCGGGACTTCCTGGAACGCCCGTGTGCCCAACTGGGGCGTCGGTATCTGGCCGGTGATCGCAAGGAGGGGAGTCGTGGAGAGCTTCGCATCCCACATGCCGGTATACAGGTTGGTCGCTCCAGGGCCGGCTATTGCAAAGCACACTGCGGGTCGTCCTGTGAGCTTCCCGTAGGCCGAAGCAGCGAACGAAGCAGCACCTTCATGTCGAATACCCACGAACTGGATATCTCCTTCAAGCTCTGCGGCACGTAACGCGTCTGCGAATCCGAGGTTGGAATGTCCCACCATCCCAAATACCTGTGTTACCCCACCCTCGACCAGACGGTCGACGATCTGTGTCATGAGCGTGGCGCCATGTTCCTCCGGTTCGATGACACCGATGAACACGTCACCGTCGCGAATCTCAACGCGGTATGAATCGACCTTGTCGTCGAAGGGGCCCGGTGTCTCGCCAGAAACGGGATCGTATTCCCAACCGTGCCATGGACAGATCAACCAGCAATCCTCGAGCATCCCTTCGCCGAGGGGTCCACCCTGATGAGGACAACGATTGGCGATCGCGCCCCACCCTGCTTCGGTTCGGGAGAGGGCAAGAGCGAAGTGACCCGCCTGGACAACCGTGACCTCACCAACATCGATCATGTCGGAGCTTCCTACGTTGAACCAGGTCAGATCTTCTTCCATCGCGTTCTCCTGTGTGCTACTCGGTCCTCGATATCAAGGAACCCTGGTACCGATGAATGTGTTCCGTCGGGTCACGGTAGGTCGATCGAGACGGTGGCACCATCTACACGCTGCTCATTGGCGTCGACGGTTCCAACGAACAAAGTGGAATCACCAGAGGGCCCGTCAGGAATCACGAGCCTGAACGCTTGCCAGGCGTTGGTATCACCGTCAAGCGAGAAGGACACGTTCTGTGCAACGGCGGTATCGCCCTCGAGTTGAATCCGGATCGATCGCAAGGAAGGTTCTGCGTACCCATCCACGACCACGGGATAGAGGTTCGGACCGGGGACCGGGGACAGGACGACCGTCGATGCCGACGGTGTCACACCAACGGGAAGCGGGACCGTATCGCTCGTTGAGACGTCGATGATCAGCGATCCAGGTGAAGTGGTCGCGATAGCGCGTGCGGTGATCGGCGTTTCATCTACGCCGTGGATGTCGATGCCAAGAGACCCATCCGCGAGTCGCACAACGTAGATGCGGTCGATCAGGGTCCCTCCGATCAACGAATCGGCGATTGCGGTCGTTGCAACCTCTGGGGGCAGCACGATGCGGACGATCCCGCTGAAACTGACCAACGCAACACCCGTCGGTCCGAGTGTGGTCGCTGGCGCCCCGTCCTCGTTCGTGAAGCCGATGGTGATCCGTTCACAGGTGCCCTCACCAACCCAACTGATCGCATCGACCTGAGTCGCGTCACCCTCGTCGGCCCCTAACGCTGCAACGAGTCCATCTTCTGTAAAGGTGAGGTCACCTGTGGTACATATGTCCTCGGTTGAGCGAGATGTCGTAGTCGTTGTATCCGATGTCGGCAGGGTGGTCGGTGCCGCAATAGTTGTCGGAGAGCACGAGGCGAGCACCAGGGCAAACGGAAGGAGCATTGAGAACCGGCGCATCGCGAGACCATACCGCGTTGTCACGTGAACACGGCTGCGGCTGTCGCGAAACCTTGAACGGGTTGTCTCCGATACCGATGAAACCTGATCGTTCAACCCGATTGATGTGGCGTCGGTGTTCAAGCTGAGCGGTGATACTGTCTCGTGATGCACACGACGATGATCGACAGGGACGAAGCGATTGCCCTCTTGTCTGGTCAGATTCCTGCCGAAGGTCTGATGCGCGAAGCAGCCAGCCTGCGGGATGAGGGCCACGGTCGCACGGTGACCTACTCTCGCAAGGTGTTCGTACCGATCACAACGATGTGTCGCGATACCTGCTCGTACTGCACCTTCGTTCAGCCTCCGGGTGCTGGTGGTCAATACCTGAGTCCTGACGATGTGCTGGCGATCGTGAAGGCTGGCGACGAAATGGACTGCACAGAAGCGTTGCTCACGTTGGGTGACAAACCAGAGGTGAAGTGGCACCAGGCCAGATCGTTCCTCGCGCAACATGGCTGTGAGACGACGATCGATTACGTCGTGCAAATGTCGGAGCTCATCCGATCCGAATCACGGCTCTTTCCCCATGCCAACCCGGGGATCATGACCGCCGACGACATCGTCAGACTCAGACCAACGAATGTGTCGATGGGTCTGATGCTCGAGAACATTTCGGATCGCCTCACCGAACCCGGCATGCCGCATCACAACTGTCCTGACAAGGTTCCGGCGGTACGGGTGGAAACGATCACGGAGGCAGGCGTGCACAAGGTCCCCTTCACCTCGGGCATCCTCGTCGGGATAGGTGAGACGATCGGAGAGGTCGTGGACAGCCTGTTCTCACTCGCCGATCTCCAACGTGGCCACGGTCATATCCAGGAGTTCATCATCCAGAACTTCCGTGCGAAAGCGGATACCCGCATGCGCTTCTCGCCCGAGCCTGCCATCCCATACTTCGTGCGAGTTGTGGCCCTTGCAAGAGTCATCCTCGGCGCTGAAGCGAACGTACAGGTACCACCCAATCTCACCGAAGACTTCTCCATCTACCTGGATGCTGGGATCAACGACTGGGGCGGAGTGAGTCCACTGACGATCGACTGGGTCAACCCCGAGGCACCGTGGCCCGCTCTCGACAAGCTCGAGGCGGTCACCAACGCAGCTGGCTTCACGTTGATGCCCAGGTTGCCGGTGTATCCGGAGTTCATTGATAGCACGTGGATCGACGAAGACCTTTTTCCTCATGTCGTCGATCGCGTTACGGATGCTGGCTACGCTGTCCTCCCCAACGGAGCAGGGACACCATGAGTACGGTCACCTTCCTTCAGATGCGACCTTCCTCGCTTGTCAACGAGATATGGGCGTCGACGAGACGCAACGAAGGCACACTTGCTGTAGAGGTCGACGCTCCTACGTTGACCGATATCGAGAACGCTCAACGAGGTGGTCTCCTGGTTGTGAGTGGCTCAGTCGAGCGTGATTCTCCCGCGTACGTGGTCCCACCGGAGCTTGCAGCTCTGCTCGCGAAGAACGGCGTCGTGGGCTGGCAGATCACGGTTACCGACTCCGGTGATCGCATAGCTGTGATGGATGCGCTCGCCTTCTCGCGTGCATCGTTTCTTCGGACGTCACGCAGCAGGGTGCCGGAGGCGGCAGGGATCGCGTCGATTCCCGGCTCCGAGGCGATAGTCTCGGTGTTCGTGGATAGCGTCGCCGACGGTGTCGAGGCGGTGTCGAGAGGCGCAAGGGACCTCCTTCTCCGAGGGTGGGACAGCGAGACCATTGGCGAGTTGCGTGACGCGCTTCCCCAGGGTTGCCTCATCGAGCGCACGGCGTTTCCCCTGGGTGTCGGCTACGACGAAGCTGCGGAGACGCTTGATGCAGGAGCGTTCAGTGCGTATCTGAACCAGATCGATGGATCGGGCCGAGCTCGTCCGCGATCGCTCTGGGCCCCAGGGAAGGACACATCTCTTCCCGAGCGCGGAACCCGGGTCTCGGCAGCTTGGCCGGACCAGGCATGGCGGGACGGCGAACCAGCCCAGTTCATGGATGCCTCCGGAACGATCGTGGGGATCCTGGAAAGGGCCATCAACGGAGATGCTCCGAGCCTGGACGAGATTGAGGCGCTCTTCGCTGCGCACGGCGCCGATGTCGAAGCGATCGCCGATGCCGCGGACACGATACGACGTCACGTGGTTGGTGATGATGTGACATTCGTCGTCAACCGCAACATCAACTACACCAACCAGTGCTACTTCAAGTGTGGATTCTGTGCTTTCAGTAAGGGTCCCCGGTCTCTCGATCTGAGAGGCGAGCCCTACCTCATGACCATCGATGAGGTCGTCGACAGATCCAGGGAGGCATGGGAGGTAGGGGCAACGGAGGTGTGTCTCCAAGGTGGCATCCATCCTGGATTCACCGGCCAGTTCTATATCGACCTCGTATCAGCGATCAAGCACGAGTTGCCCGATCTCCACGTGCATGGGTATACACCTCTTGAGATCTGGCAGGGTGCACAAACCGCTGGAGTGACGGTACGGGACCTGCTCATCGCCCTCAAGGAGGCAGGCCTCGGGACTCTGCCAGGTACCGCCGCCGAGATCCTCGACGACGATGTACGTCTCACCCTATGTCCTGACAAGATCAGGACAAGTCAATGGGCTGATGTGATGATCACAGCCCATGAGATCGGTCTGAGGACGACATCGACCATCATGTTCGGTCATGTCGACGGACCCCGATCCTGGGCGAATCACATCGAAGTGCTCCGCAAGATCCAGATCAACACTGGTGGCTTCACCGAGTTCGTACCACTGCCGTTCGTCCACATGGGTTCGCCGATTTGGCTGAGAGGTCAATCGAGGCCGGGCCCAACGTGGGATGAGGTCGTTCTTATGCACGCCGTCGCACGGATCGCATTTGTGGGTCTCATCGACAATATCCAGGCGTCGTGGGTCAAACTGGGTCTTGGTGGTGCTGAGGTCTTGCTCCGATCTGGATGCAACGACATGGGGGGAACCCTCATGGACGAATCCATCTCTCGTGCGGCGGGCGCCGCCCACGGAACGAACGTGACCGTAGAGGATTTCCGTGACGTTATCTCCGATCTTGACCGCCACGCCGTTCGGAGAACTACCACCTACGAGCCGATCGAGGTCGGTCTCACCATCGAATGATGCCCCGTTCGCCCGATTCGCCCGATTCGCCCGACTCGCCCGATTCGCCCCGACACTCGGTCGGTGAACCGCGATTCGTGACAAGGTAACCTCGACCCGATGGCAACGAACTTAGGTACTGGCGGCGTCCGTTCCGAGATGCTCGATGCGGCAAGGGTGCTGATCGCGGACCTCGGATACACGGAAATGTCTCATGCCGATATCACCGCAGCGGTCGGTATCGGTCGGACAACGTTCTACGAACACTTCTCATCGAAAGAGGATGTCCTCGTCGAACTCGTGCGAAGGGATCTACCACCGATGACCGACGAAATCGTTGCATCGGTCGATGAAGGCCTCCCACCTGACGAGCGTCTCTACGCTCTGGCCAACCGTATGGTCAGGTACGTTGGTACGGACCATGTTGGACTCATCCTCCACACGGAAGTACCACGGCTGAGTCCGGATGCGCAGAAGGCGATCGCAGTAGCACACGAGGGACTCGCATCGGAGTTTGCGATCGTGTACCGAAACGGTGTCAAGTCCGGTGTGTTCCGTGAAATCCCGCCACGCCTCGCTGGCTACATGATGGATCAGATCATCATGACCGGTGGCGAGGTAGTGATGAACTCGAAGGACCCCAGTGCGGAGGTTGAGTCGATCGCCCACCAAACGGCGTTGATTCTCGTCGCAGCATTTCGCTCCGAGCAGGTGTAGCCATGCCACTCACTGTTCACGTCGTGACCTTGTTCCCAGACTACTTCGAGTCCCCGCTCCGGGTGTCGCTGGTACGCAGAGCAAGAGAGGAGGGGCAGCTTGTCATACGGACCCATGACCCGCGAGACCACGGAAAAGGTGCGCACAGGCAGGTCGATGACGCACCGTTCGGCGGCGGACCAGGCATGGTCATGATGGTGGAGCCGTTGGCAAGAACCCTCGAGCCGCTTGCACACACGCACAGGGTGTTCTTGACACCCTCGGGTGCGCCTCTTCGACAGGACACGCTTGACCGGTTCGCACTGATGGATGAGATCACGCTTGTATGTGGCAGGTATGAAGGGATCGATCAGCGTGTGGTCGATCACTACATCGATGAAGAAGTTTCATTGGGCGACTTCGTCCTCCTTGGGGGAGAGGTCGCAGCTGCGACAATCATCGAAGGTGTAGCCAGGCTGCTACCCGGTGTCGTGGGGAATCCCGAATCTACCGAACACGAGAGCTTCCGATCCAACGAGCTCGAAGAACCGCAGTACACCAGACCCGCCGAGTTCAACGGCTGGGAGGTGCCGGATGTGTTGCTCTCAGGGGACCACGGAGCGATCGATCGGTGGCGGGCCGAGCAACGCGCGCTGCGCACACAACAGCGCCGACCCGACCTCGTTCCCAATCGGGATGCTGACAGTTAGACCGTCGGGCTTGTTAACGTTGTTGGTTCTACCACCGCTTTTCTTTTCGGAGGCTCCCGTGAACACGATCGAAGAGATCGAAGCAGCACAGCTGCGCGACGACATACCTGAATTCGGTCCTGGCGACACTGTGCGTGTCCACGTGCGCGTGATCGAGGGGAACCGTGAACGGGTCCAGGTATTCGAGGGTGTCGTTATCGGTCGCAGCGGTGGAAGTGGTGCCCGTGCAACGTTTACCGTTCGGAAGTTGAGTTTCGGGGTCGGCGTCGAGCGCATCTTTCCCTTGCACGCTCCGATCATCCAGGAGGTCGAAGTCACCAGGCGAGGCGACGTCCGTCGAGCGAAGTTGTACTATCTGCGCGATCGTGTTGGCAAGGCCACCAGGATCAAAGAGAAGCGCGACTGACCCATTCCTGTGTGCATGCGTGGACCCGTGCACCCACCAGGATTCTTTCTGAGCCGACCCGCTTGCGTGGGTCGGTTCTGTGTGTAGCTGCTCATAGTCATGAACGAGGATGCTTCTGCCCTCGCGTCGACGACGGAGCTGTTCGCAACACTTCTCGCACGCAACGGTCCTCCTCCGCGTTGGAGACGGCCGGCGACCTTCGCCACACTTATCAGATTCATCCTGGAACAGCAGGTCTCGTTGGCCTCAGCTCAAGCGGCCTTCGCCAAACTCGACGCAGCGATCGGTGAACCAGCGCCAGCACCATTCCTCGATCTCGATGACCCACAGTTGCGTGAGATCGGGTTCTCGCGTCAGAAGGCAGGGTACGTTCGAGGTATCGCCGATCTGATTCTCGCTGACGAACTGGATCTCGATTGGGTTGTGGGTTCGGGGGATGAAGGAAGTGCCGCTCTTCTCCGGATCCGGGGAATCGGACCCTGGACGGTTGCATGTTTTGACCTATTCGTGTCCGGGCGTCGCGACGTCTGGCCGACAGGCGATCGCGCTCTGTATGTATCGCTCTCCCGAAACCTCGGCTGCGAAGGTGTGATGAGCAAACAAGCCTGCGACGAGATGGCGGCACATTGGTCCCCCTACAGGTCAACGGCAGCGATGATGCTGTGGCATGACTACCTGGGCGGCTCCGGATACGAGTTGGAACCCGGCGCGGGGTTTCTCGACGATACGGGTATGGTTTCGGAGTGACCCAAGAACACGACACCGAATTCTCCGACGCCTCCGATCTCGGTCCGTCCGACGAGGAACCAACGACAGGGGGGAAGAAGCAACTTCCGTTCTGGTTGGAGCTTCCCCTCCTGATCGGTATCGCTTTGATCGTTGCTGTGGTGATCAAGACGTTCCTGTTCCAGGCGTTCTACATTCCGTCATCTTCAATGGAGAACACACTTCAGATCAACGATCGTGTGCTCGTGAACAAGGTCACATACGAGATAGGGGACATCTCGCGCAAAGACGTGATCGTGTTCGATGACCCCAGAGGAGGGTTCGAACAGCCCGATGAAGATGCCATCGATAGTGCAGTGCGGAACCTCCTCGAATCGATCGGGCTTGCTACACCGCAATCCGAATTCATCAAGCGTGTGATCGGCGTTCCTGGCGACGTCGTGGAAGCCAGTAGCGGTGACCTGATCGTGAACGGTGAGGCTCAGGACGAGCCCTATCGCAAGAACCCGGAGCGACCGATCCCTGACTTCGCTCCCGTTGTTGTTCCCGAGGGACATCTGTTTGTCATGGGGGATAACCGGGGAGCAAGCCAGGACTCACGGTTCTTTGGTCCCATTCCGATTGACACCGTCGTAGGTAAGGCCTTCGTGATCATCTGGCCTCCCAGTCGTTGGAGTGGCATCTAGCGGCTTGTTATTCGGTTGGCGCTTTCGTGCAATGTCACTGCCATTGCGTATGGTCGCACCATGGAACAGCGACGAGCAAGGAATCGACAGAACCTTGGTGTTCTTGGTGAATCCCTTGCGGCAAAGTTCTTGAACAGCCGTGGCCTCACGATCGTAGCTCGCAACGTGTTCGTCGATGGAGACGAACTCGATCTGATCGTTCTCGATGGCAACGAACGAATCGCGGTGGAGGTGAAGACGACGAGCAACGGTGATGATCCGATGGATGCAATAGATGACATGAAGCGGCATCGCATACGACGAGCAACGAGCAGCTACGGCCGGTCGATCAATCGAATAGACGCAGTCGGTGTACGTCTCACTGCCTCAGGCGTGTCCATTCAATGGGTCAAGGATGTTATGTAGTCGCTGCATGCACTCGTTCCTTCAGCGGGCCCTGTGGTACCCGAGTCGGCGACGCTCTTTGTACCAGCATCCGCGATGCCAATGGCGTCTGAGATCAGCCGCGTCCTGGGGGACGATGACCAGATGACCGACCCCTGGCTCGATCGTGCTCGTGCAACCCGGACATTCGTACACCTTCACGGCCTGATACGGCTGTATCGGGTGGACGGCGAGGGAGTCCTCGAAGGCATCGGTCCCCGAGAGTTCATCCGGAATCCCAGGGTGTCTTGGCGCGGTCATCTGGGGATGGTAGGACGATCCATCGAAACTATCGCGACTAGTGTTGCGGTCAATGTCGACATTCCTTCTCGCCACTGATTCCGGGTCCGTGCGCACCTTGACGATGTCGAATCCCGGTCGCAAGAACGCCGTTCCTCCCACGGAATGGGGCAGCTTCGAGCGCGCGTTCAGAGATTTCGAGGTTTCCGATCAGCGTGTCCTGGTGATCACGGGTGCCGATGGAGACTTCTCCGCGGGTGCCGACATGAACAAGCCGAGCGTTGATGGTCCGAGCGCAGGTGAAACGGCGTCCCGCATGCGGGTCATCACGAGAGCCGCTACTGCGCTACACAGGATGACAAAACCAACGATCGCCGCTGTCGATGGGGTAGCAGTTGGCGCTGGGATGAACCTCGCACTTGGTTGTGACTTCATCGTCGCGACCGACCGCGCACGTTTCTCGGAGATATTCGTACGGCGTGGGTTGACGTTGGACTTTGGGGGGACGTGGCTACTGCCGCGTCTGGTTGGCCTCGCTAGGGCCCGTGAGCTCGCCCTCACGGGTCGTATCGTTGGAGCTGCCGAGGCTCTTTCGATAGGTCTCGTCTCCCGAGTGGTTGAGCACGACTCACTCGACGCCTCAGTCGCTGAACTGTCATATCAGCTCGCGCTCGGTGCCCCGCTCGCTCAGGCGGTCGTGAAACGAGCGCTCGACCGCTCGTCATCGATGACGTTCGAGCAGGCGATCGCATTCGAAGAGCATGCACAGGCGATCTTGCTTGCTTCTGAGGACCTCGCGGAGGGCGCTGCAGCGTTCGTTGAGAAGCGAGAACCCGACTTCACAGGGCGCTAGATGTCCCCGGTCTTCGACCTGGTTCGTGTGCTATACACGGTTGCAGAGATAGTTAGTCCGTAACTAAGGATTATGCTACATGCATGACCAGGGTGCAACCTGGTATGGCATGAAAATGGAGGAAACCATGGCAACGAGTATTCAGGCGAAACCCGCGGCGGCAGGGTTCGGAAGTGTGAGTGTCCCGCTCAAGATCACGGGGACGGTGACGATCGTTGTCGGCATCGTGTTCATCGTGGTGGCGATGATGAACAGCCTGTTCCAGGTCGGGCCGGCGTTCGAGGACATGATCACCGACTTCCGTCCCGTGCTGACTGACGCATCGCTCGATACTGCAAGGGCGGATCTTGCCGTTCTCGATGCAGCGGGTGAGGAATTCACGACCATCGTCGCACCCGGCATGGCACAGGCGCTTGGTCTCGCACCGGAAGAGTTCAGTGCGATGATGGAGTCCCAGTATCCAGATGTTGTCGTTGGTATGGCCGCGCTGCCCGCGATCACGGAGAGCTTCTCTGGCCTTGTCGACACGCTCGATTCACAGCAGGCTCTGTTCGCGTCGGCTGACGCGATTCCCACGAACGATCTCCCGGCCAACACAGTTCCCTGGATCATCACCATTGCGGGCGTTGCGGCCGTGATCGTCGGAGTGTTGATGTTCAAGCCAGGTCGCATGTGGGCAGCATTGGCGGTTGGACTTGGTGCTGCACTCGTCCTTACGACCTTTGCACTCAGTCTTCCTCAGAAGGCAGCCGACGCCGACGAACTGAACGCGAACCTGACGCCGATCTACACGCAGGAACTCATCGACGGCGCCAACGCATCTCTCGGCATAGTCGGTGCCATGGGTGTGCAGATGCAAGAAGAGATGCTGCCGGATTTGGCCGCTCAGCTCAACATGACGATGGAAGAACTCGGCGGTTTCATGGCGGAGAACTTCCCTGCTACCGCTACAGCGATGAACGCGATGGGTGACTCGCTTCCGAGATTCGAGGCCTTCGTTGGGGTGTTCGCAGCGAATCTCGACAACTATCAGACGATCCAGCCGGTGGCGTTCACACCGATCATCTGGATGATGATCGTGGGTGGAGGTCTCATCTTGGCGATGGGCGCCTTCTGTCTCGCGACCAAGCGGTAGGTACTCATCCCTGTGTCGGGGGACAGGGTCCTTCTGTCCCCCGACACTCCGTGTCACACCGTCGATATATGTTGGGTACATGTACTCATCAGTTACCTCGTGCACCCTTGTCGGTGTTGTTCCACGCCTCGTCAGGATCGAAGCGACCGTCTCGCACGCCAAGCAGGGTTCGTTCTCGATCGTTGGGTTACCAGACACCGTGGTCCGAGAATCCAGGGAACGGGTTCGTTCAGCGATCAAAGAACAAGGATTTCGGTTCCCTCGTGGCCGTGTTGTTGTCAATCTGTCTCCGGCCGATCTGCCCAAGCTCGGCTCTACCTTTGATCTTCCCATCGCGCTCAGCATCCTTGCGGCTTCGAGCGAAACGCCACTGGACTTCTCTGCGTACGTGTGCGTCGGGGAGCTTTCGCTGTCGGGGCAGGTGGAACCGGTTCGTGCGGCGCTTGGCGCAACGCTGCTTGCCGATCAGCTGACACGCTCGTGCATGCTCGCGGCCTCGAGTGAGGTGGTGGCGCCGGCGAAGGCTGACCTGGTCGGAGTAGCTTCGCTGCGACACGCAGTCGACGTAGCAACAGGTCGTACTCAGGCGAACCACCTATCTGCGATGGAAGCCGTCGTGCAACGACCGGGTCTCGACATGGCGGAGATACGAGGAAACAGACAAGCTCGCAGGGCGATTGAGATCGCAGCGGCCGGGGGTCACCACATGCTGATGGTTGGTCCTCCTGGGGCAGGCAAGACCATGCTCGCTCGTGCTCTTGCGGGGATTCTCCCACCGCTGCTCAGCGATGAGATGCGAGAGATCGCTCTCATCCACGCGGCAGCGAACGTACACGATCCGAACCCCTACGTTCCTCCCTTTCGGGCACCGCATCATTCGGCGTCCATCGCTGCGCTCATCGGGGGAGGGAGCGGAATACCAACGCCAGGAGAGGTGAGTCTTGCGCATCGAGGGGTTCTGTTCCTCGACGAACTGGGTGAGTTTCCTCCGTCGGTGCTTGATGCTCTGAGACAACCGATCGAGCAGGGTGAGATTGTCATCGCTCGACAAGCGGCGACCGTGACGTTCCCAAGTCGCATCCAGATTGTTGCAGCGTCGAATCCTTGCCCCTGTGGCAACCTCGATGATTCGAGACTTCCGTGCTCTTGCTCCGAAAGCAAACTCGATCGGTATAGAGCACGGTTGTCCGGGCCGTTTCTGGACCGCATCGACATGCGACTCGCAGTGACGCGACTGGCGGCGAGCGAATTGGTGTCCGAACGCGGAGAGGCATCGGAGCCGATCCGCGAACGTATCATTCGCGCTCGTGTGATCCAGGTTGGGCGTGGCGGTCTGAACCGCGAACTCTCCCGCGATCAACTCGATGTTCTCCCCGTAACAGACGCCGCACAACGCATCCTGGTGAAGGCAGCTGACACGGATGTGATGACGGGCCGCGGGTGGGAACGGATCCGCAAGCTTTCACGAACAATCGCCGACCTCTCGGGTAGCGAGACCGTAGTGACAGAACACATCGACGAGGCGATGGACCTCAGAGGGTCGGGCGCAGTGAGGAGGAGTGCCGCATGAACGCTGTCTTCGATGACGACCTGTTACGCCTTGCTTATGGCGGGATGGCACCGAGAACCGTTGATCGTCTTCTGTCGACCTATGGCTCCCCGAAAGCGGCAGTACGTGCGATCGAGCAGGGTCGTACACGTGCATCGTCACGCGTACGAGAAGCAGTTGCCGTAGCTGCAGACCTCCGTCGGGCCGCTCTCGAAGCCGGAGGGATCGCGTTTATCTCGGAGAACGAATCTGGGTTCCCTGCGCGTATAGCGCTCTATGAGGGTGCGCCGAGATTCCTGTTCGTACTCGGCAAGTTCTCCTCTCGTCCATCTATCGGGATCGTCGGTACGCGAACGTGCACGACATACGGTACGGATCTGGCACGAGCGTTCGGTGAAGTGGCGGCCCGTGTGGGCTGGTCCGTGGTGAGCGGTCTTGCACGGGGTATCGATGGCGCCGCGCAGCAAGGCGCGGTGGCGGAGGAGGGCCACTGCACCGCTGTTCTGGGTTCGGGTGTAGACGTCGTGTATCCACGAGGTCACTTGGACCTGTACCGGTCGATTCTCTCGACCCAGGGTGTGATCTGTTCCGAGTTTCCACCGGGAACGCCACCGGAGGCGTGGAGGTTTCCTACGAGGAATCGCATCATCGCTGCGATGAGTGACGTGCTTCTGGTCGTCGAGGCGGGGTTGAAGGGTGGAGCCCTCATCACGGCGGGGATCGCGATCGAATACGGTGTGCCTGTCTATGCGGTTCCCGGCGATGTCGACCGCAAGGCGTCTGTCGGCACGAACCTTCTGATCAGGGACGGGGCCTTCCCGATCCTGGGACCTGACGATCTCGGAGAGGTACTCGATCTCGTCGCACCCATCGTTCGCAGGGCGGGCTGACATGTTTGTCGCGAATAGCTCTCGAGATGAACGCTCTCCATATGGCCGGGTTCGAACGGCGTAGAGTCATCGCTGTACGCACGGCGAACCGTGCGTCCATGACGGAATAGCTACCACGCCCATAGCCTTCGCACCACCAAGATCAATACGCACCATCCTGGAGGTACCGCATGGGTGAAACACCGACGATATACGGAACTGATTGGTGCGGCGACTGTCGGAGCGCAAAGCAGTATTTCGCTGATAACAGCGTCGAGTACACGTGGGTCGACGTCGAGGCGAACCCGGACGAGATCGAAACTGTGATGCGTTATAACAGCGGTCGACGGACCATTCCCGTGGTCGTGTTCGACGATGGCAGCCATCTCACTGAGCCTTCGAACGCGGAACTGGCGGCGAAGCTCAGCTCGTGACCCTGTCCCAAGACGTTGACGAACGACGATTCCTGCACCACGATGGGTGTATGGACAACGGGCATACTGGCACATCGAACTCGATCCAGTCCGCTATCGATGAGTACCTTGGGAGGTCAGCGGATGTTCGTGGTCTCTCGAGGCATACGATCGATGCGTACCGTCGGGATCTCACGGGGTTCGTCGAGTTCTGTTCGCGGTACGGTGCTGATGGTCTTGGCGAAATAGACCGTGTTGTCATCCGCAGGTTCGTTGCCTATCTGTCGACACGAGGGTATGCCCCCCGATCGATCGCTCGCAAGGTCTCGGCGGTCCGTGTCTTTCTTGCTGATCAAACCAGTCGAGGATCGATCGATTCCAACCCGGCTCATGGTGTCAACCAACCAAAGATCCCGCGTTCGCTTCCTAGAGGAATGCCCGCTGGATCCCTGGCTCGAGCTCTGGATGGTCTCAGCGGTGCGGATCCGGTAGCGCTCAGAGACCGAGCCCTGCTGGAGATGCTGTACGGCACGGGGCTCCGTGTGTCCGAACTTACCGCGCTCACCGTTGCCTCAGTGACATCGGGACCATTCGTTCGTGTCCGGGGCAAGGGCGCCAAGGATCGTTCCGTCCCGGTTCCTGGAGAGGCGACACGCAGGATCGACAAGTACCTCCTGAGTGGGCGACCCGAACTTGCGCGGGTGGCAAGCGGGGATGCGTTGTGGATCGGTGCGAGCGGTTCCGCCATGAGTGAGCGTGGCGTGCGGCGTATTGTGCGGTCGCGCCTGGGATCGTTCCCTCACGCCCTCAGACACTCCTACGCTACGCACCTGCTTGAGAATGGAGCTGATCTTCGCTCGGTGCAAGATCTGCTCGGACATTCCGAACTGGCGACAACACAGATATACACTGCCGTCACGAGAAAACACATGACCGAGACCTACGAAAGAAGTCATCCGCGTGCATGAAAGAGGGGACCAGGAGCTCCAGGAGCTCTGGGAGCGCTACAAGGCAACGGGGGACGAGCGCGCGAGAGAGGGACTGATCCTGCACTATTCGCCGCTCGTGAAGTTCGTGGCAGGTCGTGTTGGAGCGGGTTTGCCAAAGAACGTGGATCAGTCCGATCTCATCTCCTTTGGTACGTTTGGTCTTATCGATGCCGTAGACAAGTTTGAACCCGAACGTGGGTTCAAGTTCGAAACCTACGCTGTCAATCGAATCAAGGGCGCGATCCTCGACGAGCTCAGAGCGCTTGATTGGGTTCCGCGTTCCGTACGGTCTCGTGCACGTGAGATCCAGCGCACCATGGCTGAGCTCGAGCATCGTCTACAACGAACTCCGAGCGAGGATGAGGTAGCAGACCAGATGGAAGTCAGCACAGACACACTGCGCGATCATCTTGGTGAGATAGCGACTCTCGGATTCGTAGCGCTCGACGAGCTCTTGAACCCGTCGGAGAGGGACTCGGGTGCAATGGGCGAGGTCATCGCCGATCCCGAAGCGATCGATCCGTCCGGTAGCTTCGAGAAGGAAGAGACCAGATACATGCTTGCCGACTCGATCAACCGTCTTCCTGATCGGGAACGGCTCGTGTTGACGCTGTACTACTACGAGGGTCTGACGCTGGCTGAGATCGGTGGCGTTCTCAACGTTACGGAGTCGCGTATATGTCAGATACACACGAAAGCCGTGATGAGCCTTCGCAATCGGTTCATCGAACCCGCATACAAGTAGCTCTTCTCTCCGATCAGCCAACAGATACGACCCATCCGTCTGTACACTGGCGCCCATCACACACGTTCACCGCAATCCCGTGTGGTGCGTCTGGTAACAGGCGTTCGGGGCTCAAAGGGTGAGCGGAAGCACGAACCCGAACAAGGAGAAATACCATGGCAGTAGTAGCCATGCGCGAGCTGCTGGAAGCTGGTGTCCACTTCGGTCATCAGACCGCACGTTGGAACCCCAAGATGCGTCCGTTTATCTTCTCGGAACGCAACGGCATCCATATTCTGGATCTTCGTCAAACGCTCGAGGCAGCAGAAGAGGCCTACAAGATCGCATACGACATCGCTGCCAACGGCGGTACGGTTATGTTCGTCGGCACGAAGAAGCAGGCGCAGGCTGCGATCGAAGAAGCGGCCATCCGTTCCGAGATGCCATATGTCAACCATCGTTGGCTTGGCGGGATGCTCACGAACTTCCAGACGATTCACAAGCGGATCCTCTACATGCGTGAACTCGAGCAGATGGAAACAAGCGGAGAGATGGAAACGCTGCCAAAGAAGGAGCGGCTTCGTCTTCGCAGAGAACTCGTCAAGCTCCAGGCTGTGCTTGGCGGCGTTCGCGATCTTCGCAAGGTTCCCGACGCTGTGTTCATCATCGATGTCAACGCCGAGCACATCGCTGTCGCCGAAGCGAACAGACTCAACATCCCGGTGATCGCCCTCGTAGACACGAACTGCGATCCGGATCTCGTCGACTACCTCATTCCCGGCAACGACGATGCGATTCGTGCGGGTCAGCTGATCGCAGGCGTGATCGCAGACGGATGTATCGCCGGTGCCGAACTGGCTAAGGCCCAGCGCAAGGATGCCAAAGCAGCCAGCGCCCAGAAGGAGTAGCACTGTGGCAGATTTTTCAGCCAAGGACGTTCAGACACTGCGTCAATCGACGGGCGCAGGGATGATGGATGCCAAGAAGGCGCTCACAGAAACGAACGGTGACATGTCCAAGGCGGCGGACTACCTCCGCGAAACAGGGATCGCCGCTGCAGCCAAGCGCTCAGATAGAGACCAGGGAGAAGGCGCTGTCGGCGTGTACATGCACAATCAGGCGGGACGTCCCGTCCTTGGTGTACTCATCGCCCTTGCCTCTGAGACCGATTTCGTCGCCAAGAGCGACGAGTTCAACATCATCGCCAACGACATCGCTATGCACTGTGCTGCAGCGAGTCCTCGATGGATAACCCGTGATGGGGTCCCCGAGGCTGACGTCGTCAAGGAGAAGGAACTGATCGCGGCGCAGGCTCGCAACGAAGGCAAGCCAGACGAGATCATCGAGAAGATCGTTGCTGGGCGTATCAACTCGTTCTACAAGGACAACGTACTACTCGACCAGGTCTTTGTACGATCGGAACGTTTCGAAGGCACCGTCGGTGAGATGGTTCGTGAGCTTGCCGTGAAGATGGGCGAGAACATTTCTGTAGTATCGATGGCGAGGGTCTCGATCGGGGAAGGCTGACTTATGGCGAAGCGACGGGTCGTTCTGAAGTTGTCCGGTGAGGCCTTTGCGCTCGCCGAACTTGGATATGGGATCGATCCGGAGACCGTGGATCGCACGGCAAACGAGATAGCGGCCGTAGCTGCCGAGGGCTATGAGATCGCCATTGTGGTCGGGGGTGGAAACATCTTCCGAGGTCTTTCGGAGACCGCAAAAGGTATGGACCGTGCGAACGCCGACTACATGGGCATGCTCGCAACGGTCATCAACTCACTTGCCATACGAGATGCGCTCGAACGTGCAGGGGCGGAGTGCCGGGTGCAATCGGCGATCAATGTGCAGGAGGTCGCCGAGCCGTACATCCGGCTCCGGGCGATCCGCCATCTTGAGAAGGGTCGTATCGTGATATTCGCCGCTGGCACGGGGAACCCGTTCTTCACAACGGATACCACAGCTGCGCTGAGAGCGGCAGAGATCGGTGCCGATGCGGTCCTCAAGGCAACCAGAGTCGATGGCGTGTACACCGCGGATCCAGAGGAGGACCCGGACGCACGTTTGTTGACCGATCTCGACTATATGCATGCGATCTCCCAACAACTCGGGGTCATGGATACAACCGCGATTACGATGTGCATGGAGAACGATCTGCCGATCAGGGTGTTCAATATGACGGTGCCTGGCAATATCGCCCGAGCGGTGCGAGGCGAGTCGGTTGGCACGCTGGTGGACGCCGGGAGGCAATAGTGATCAACGACTTACTCAAAGAGGCAGACGACAAGATGGCGCAGGCTTTGGAACACACGGCGACCGAATTCGGATCCGTTCGCACCGGCCGTGCAAATCCGGGTCTCCTCCAGCGAATCAATGTCGACTATTACGGTACTCAGACCCCGCTCCAGCAGCTCGCAGGCTTCACTGTCCCTGAGGCCCGGATGCTCATCGTCCAACCATTCGACAAGAGTGCGATCGCCGCGATGGAACGTGCTATCCAGGAAGCTGACCTCGGTTTGAACCCATCGAACGATGGCAATGTCATCCGACTTGCGTTTCCCGCACTCACCGAGGAACGACGCAGGGACCTGATCAAGGTTGTGCATCGGCTTGCTGAAGAAGGGCGCGTTGCGATCAGGAACGTGCGCAGGCATTCCAAGGATGCAATTGAGTCCGAGGACGTGTCCGAGGACGACATCAGGAGAGCCGAGAAGGAACTGCAGACGTTGACCGACAAGTATGTCGGAGCTATAGACGCGGCGCTCACACGCAAGGAAGAAGAGCTTCTTGAGGTCTGACACGCTCAACGGGTTGACCGGTAACGGGCAGCGCACCACGATTCGGGTAGCGTGCATGCGACATGGCTGACGACAAGACTCGGAATTCCGGTGGATTCGACGACTGGCTCGACGAATCCCCAGGTCCCGCGACCGATCCGTATGCATCTCTGGCGAACGAAGACGCCGAAGAAGAGATCGCGGACTGGGTTGCTTTCACACAGGGCGACGAAGCGAATACCCCTGTCCCTGGAGCAATGAACGACCAAGATGAGAACAAGAAAGAGAGCGACGCCCGAGTCCCTGAACCAGGGGAAGGCGTCACGCAAGAGGTTGACGATTCAGATGAGACCGATACCGGGGAACTTGAAGTTGTCATCGATGCCACCGGAAGTGAAGACACGAACATCGTAGCTGCACAGGGTGCGGCAGCGGATGAAACGGCTGAGATCGACATTGTCCCGGATAGCCGCTCATACGTCGAGCCTGCTGGGGCGGTCCCTGAACCAGAGGTCTCCGTAGCGGACACAGGCGAGCTCGATGTGACCGACCTGCATCCGAGCAACGATGCCGAACATCTTGAGGGATCAACGAGCGAAAGTGACATCTTCGATATCGACTCGTCGGACGACGACCCGACCGACGATACCGGTGAACTCGAGGTCATCCCCATCGCTCCCTACGGGGGATTCGGCGAGGCTGACACCACCAATGACCTCGACGGTCCGTGGGGCACGAGCGGTGCTGACACCCAGACCGAAGAGGTGCCGCTGGCCCTCCCTGAAGAGGCTCCGGAGTTGTTTGACATCACACAACAGGACTATCTGGCGAACGCTACGCGTGAACACTCGGACCTTGCCGAGGCGATAGCGATCGCGGAGGAGCAGGACACGGCTCAGGTCGCCGTAGCATCGTCGATCCCTGGCCTTTCGGAGACGGTTGTGGGATTCGAGGATGTCGTAGAGGCAGAGGGTCTCGGCACGGCGAAGGCGAGGCGGTCGAGTGATCTCATATCGCGCGTGATCACCGCCGTTGTTCTCGTCCTTGCACTCGGCGCCTCGCTCGTCTGGCAACCAGCGCTTGTGGCCTTTGCCATTGCCGTATTCGTCATCGGAGCCGGAGAGTTCTATACGTCGCTCGTTCGGTCGGATCGTAAGCCGATCGCCTTGTTCGGTTTCATAGGGATCATCGGAGCATCGCTCGGAGCGTTCCTGTGGGGTGCGCTGGCGATCCCCGTCGCATTCTTCATCGCAGCGACGCTGCTGCTGCTGTTCTACGCGGTCGCACCTGGCAGGACGGACCCGATGGGCAACCTCGCACTGACGATCTCGGTGATGGTGTGGGTCGGGCTCGGCTCGTTCGCGATGTTGATCGCGGATTCGGACTCCTACCGCCCCCTCGTGCTCGGTGTCGTGATCACGGTTGCTGCGATGGATATCGTGCAGTACTTCGCAGGCCGAGCACTTGGCCGAACCCCACTTGCGCCGTGGGTCTCGCCGAAGAAGACCGTTGAGGGGCTTGTTGCAGGAGTTGTTGTTGCACTCGGCATCGGTGCGGCGTTGCACTTCGTCGAGCCCTTCGAGTTGACTTCAGGTCTTGCTCTCGGTCTTTCAGTTGCTCTCCTTGCCCCCATCGGTGATCTTGCGATGTCAGCTGCGAAGCGGTCGCTCGGGCTCAAGGACATGGGTTCTGTGCTCCCCGGGCATGGTGGATTTCTTGACCGCATCGATGGCCTCCTCTTCGTGATCCCTGCTGCATGGATCATCTTCCTGTGGGCAGGCATCCTCTGAAGCCGCTCGTCGTACTCGGCGCAACGGGATCCATCGGCACACAGACGCTTCAAGTCGCTGATCGCCTGAATGCAAAGGTTGCGGCAATCGCAGCGAAACGTGGTTCAGAGAAACTCGTCGGAATCGCACTGCGCTATCCGAATGCCATCGTGTGTGTAACCGAACCTGGAGAGGCAGCGGACCGTCTGACGTCCATGCTCGGGGAGAGAGTGCGGTTCGGCCCTGGAGCGCTCACGGAGGTGGCCGCAACACCCGGTCACACGGTGGTCAACGGCGTGGTGGGGGCCGCTGGCCTGCGCAGCTCGCTCGCTGCACTCTATGCAGGAAACCGTCTTGCGCTCGCGAACAAGGAGAGCCTCGTGGCAGGGGGAGTGCTCATTTCGAAGGCGCTTGCTGACGGTGGCGGTGAGCTGATCCCTGTCGACTCGGAGCACTCTGCTATATACCAATGCATCATCGGCGAACCGGATTCCTCGGTGCGACGCGTGGTACTCACAGCTTCCGGGGGACCGTTCAGAGGCTGGTCCAGGAAGGACCTCGAAGGTGTCACGGTGGCACAGGCTCTCGAACATCCTACGTGGTCGATGGGTCCGCGGATCACGACAGATTCTGCAACCCTCATGAACAAGGCCTTCGAGGTGATAGAGGCCCACTTCCTGTTCGGCACCAACTACGACGCTATAGATGTCGTCGTACACCCACAGAGCATCGTGCACTCGTTCGTTGAGTTTAGCGACGGTGTCGTCAAGGCGGAGGTGGGTTTCCCCGACATGATGAAGCCAATTCAGTACGCGATCACGGCGCCTGAGCGGGTGGAATCGTCGCGGCCGGGGTTCTCGATCGCCGGACATGATCTGACGTTCGAGGCCCCGGACGTTGAAGTGTTTCCTTGTCTCACACTCGGATACGAGGCGGGTCGGATGGGTGGAACCGCACCCGCCGCCCTCAACGCTGCCGATGAGGTTGCCGTAGCGCGATTCCTGGAAGGCCGGATAGCGTTCACAGCGATTGCGGATGTCGTCGGCACCGTTCTCCACGAACACCAAGCGTACGAGCCAGGCGATGTGTCTGACGTCGAATCCGTCGATCGTGAAGCGAGGGCACGGGCGATCGAGGTCTGTACGAAACTTGAGATGTCCTGACAACGATGGCCTTCGACCCACCGGACACCCGCATGACAGTCCTACCAGAGGATGAGCATCGAATCCGTCTTGAGGACGATACGTAGGGCGGAAACGCCTGGTTACGATGCGTCTATGTCACTGAGCAACCCGCAGCGGAGTTTCCTGATAGACAGCGCGATGGCGATCGCTATGTTCCTTCTTGCGCTCCTGTCGTTGCTCGGTCTACCGGACTTCTTCGGTGGTCGACCGATCGATGCTCTCGGTATCGTGCTCATCGCCGCGCAGACGCTCAGCCTTGCGTGGCGGCGACGCTTCCCGATACCTGTCCTGGTGATCGTTGTTGGAGCGTTCGTGATCGATAGGGGTCTCGACTACCCATCGAGCTGGGCGGTCTTCGGGATGGCGTTTGCGCTCTACACGGTTGGAGCCGAGATCCGGGTACGAACATCGCGGATTGTGGCCGTGTCCACGATCGTGGTGATCGTTGCGTGGACCGTGGTCGGTGTCGTGAGCTACGGTCTTCCCGCTCCCGTGATCGTGACGATCGCGGGCTTTGCCACATTCCCCTACGTACTGGGTCGCGAGGCACGTCGCAGAGAACAGCGGGCACTCGACCTCGAAGCCAGGGCTATTCGGGCAGAGTTCGACCACGAGAGGCAAGCCGCTGCTGCTGTGCAGGAGGAACGAACTCGAATCGCTCGCGAACTTCATGATGCCGTAGCGCACGAGGTCACCGTCATGACTATCCAGGCAGCGGCGGCGAATCGTGTGCTCGACGATGATCCTGACGAGGCACGAGCCGCAATGGCGGTCGTTGAGGATTCGGGTCGCCGTGCGTTGATCGAGATGCGGCGTTTGCTCGGACTCCTCCGAACGGAGGCAGAGCATGATCTGGCACCTTTGCCCGGTCTTGACGCGCTGGATGCCCTTATCGAACAGCTTGAAGATGCCGGTCTCAACGTGCAGTTGAATGTTGAAGGTACACCGCGAGCACTCCCGCCTGGAGTGGATGTGAACGCATACCGGATCGTGCAGGAGTCGCTGACGAACACCGTGAAACACGCCGGTCCAGGCGCACAGGCCGATGTGCGCGTAGCGTTCGGAGCTGCGGACTTACGCATTGAGGTCAGCGACGATGGCTGCGGGGCAGCGGGAGCGTTGACCTCCAACGGCGCCGGGCATGGACTTATCGGGATGCGAGAGCGCGTAACACTCCTCGATGGTTCCCTCCAGACTGGCCCGATGACGGGCGGCGGATACAGGGTGCTCGCAACCATTCCTCTCGAGCCCATACGATGACCGCGCTCCAGGTTCTTGTTGTCGACGATCAAGCACTCGTCCGGGCGGGATTCTCAATGATTCTGTCGAGTGAGCCCGATATCGATGTCGTTGGTGAGGCTGAGAACGGTAGAGAGGCGATCGAGCTGGCACGAGAAAAGAAACCCGATGTCATCCTCATGGACATTCGCATGCCGGAGATGGACGGAATCACCGCTACGCGTCTGTTGTGCGAGGGCAGAGTCCGCGACCCCGACTGCCCAAGAGTTCTGATGCTGACAACCTTCGACCTCGATGAACACGTGTACGACGCTCTGCGCGCTGGTGCGAGTGGGTTCCTTCTCAAAGACACACCGCCGGAGCAGCTGGTCGACGCCGTACGTATAGTCGCAAGAGGTGAGGCTCTCCTCGCACCATCAGTGACGCGGCGGCTTCTCGACGACTTTGGTAAGACGGCCGGGGCAAGGATGCACGTCCACCCTGGCGTCGCCACCCTCACGGAGCGCGAGCTTGAGGTGCTGCGTAACGTTGCGAGGGGTCTCTCGAACACCGAGATCGCTGAAGCACTGTTCGTGTCAGAGACGACGATAAAGACCCATGTCTCTCACGTCCTCATGAAACTGGAACTCCGCGATCGCGTCCAGGCCGTGGTCGTAGCATACGAGTCCGGTATCGCCGTTCCTGGCGAATAGCGGATACAACGGGTACCAGACAAGTTCCCTCATTCTGCAGGATGAGATCGCAATCAGCCTTTCGGCCGATGGCAAGACCGACGTTCGTGGATATATTTTTTCCAGAGATTTCCCAACGAGAGAGAGAATCATGACCACCACGGAGCTCACGAGAACCGCGGCGCGTGTCGAGAACGGCATCAAGTCATATGGCGAAGGCGATGCGTCGGTGCATGCCCTCAACGGTGTGACTGTTTCCTTTGTCCAAGGCGAGTTCACCGCCATCATGGGTCCGTCGGGCTCGGGCAAGTCGACACTGCTCCACTGCATTGCGGGTCTCGACACCCTGTCCGAGGGCAAGGCCTACATCGGTGATGTTGATCTCGCATCGTTGAGCGATCGCGATCTCACGATCCTGCGTCGCGAACGCGTTGGATTCATCTTCCAGGCCTTCAATCTGATTCCCACACTCGACGCCCGAGAGAACATACTCCTTCCGTTGACGATCGCAGGAAAGGACGCCGACACCGACTGGTACAACCAGATCATCGAGACGGTCGGGCTTGCGGACCGTCTGACCCATCTTCCTGCGGAACTCTCCGGTGGACAACAGCAACGAGTCGCCGCAGCGCGAGCCCTTGTCTCTCGTCCCGAAATCGTGTTCGCTGATGAACCAAGCGGGAACCTCGATTCAAAGTCGAGCGCCGAGCTGCTCGGGTTCATGCGTAGGGCGGTCAAGGAGTTCGGTCAGACCATCGTGATGGTCACCCACGACCCGGGAACCGCGGCATACGCAGATCGCATCGTTTTCCTGACGGATGGCAAGATCGTTGACGAGATGTCGGATCCAACCGCGGATTCTGTGTTCGACCGCCTGAAGAGCCTCGGAGGTTGACGCGATGATAAAGACGGCTTTCAAGTCCGTCCTTGCTCACAAGGTTCGATTGGTCCTCACAGCAGTAGCGATCATTCTTGGTGTGAGTCTTGTGACAGGCACGTTCATCTTCACAGACACGATCACAAAACAATTCGACACACTTCTCGATGAGATCTATTCGGGAACGGACGTCAGCGTCCGCGCCGAAACCGGCGATTTTTCGGCTGGCACCGAACCGTTCCCCGCAAACGTTCTCGCCGATGTTGAGCAAGTAGATGGTGTTGCCGTCGCTGATGGAGGTGTGGCATCGCTGACGGCTCAGGTTCTCGACAGAGACGGCATGCCGATCGGCGGCCAGGGCCCGCCGACACTCGGGTTCTCCTGGGGCGAGACTCCTTCGCTCAACCCGATGAAGATCAAGGACGATCAGGGTAGAGCGCCGGAAGGGCCCGGTGAGGTGGTTCTGGACGCCAACACTGTCTCGAGTGCGGGGTTCGCTGTCGGCGATACGGTCACCATCGTCGGTTTCGAAGGACCCGACGAGTTCGAGCTCGTGGGTGTCGCGTCCTTTGGTGATCAGGACAGCCTTCTTGGTGCAACGATCGTCCTCTTCGAACTCGAGGAGGCCATGCGTGTATTCGGTTTCGATGATGAGCTTGCGGGGATCAGCGTCCAGGCCGAGCCAGGGGTCGATTCGGAGCAACTTGCCATGGACATCGCGGCTGTACTTCCCACGGGTGTTGAGGCGGTGACAGGTGAGACCGAGCAGAACGAACAAGCCGCCGACATCAACGAAGGTCTCGGATTTCTCAGTATCGGCCTTCTCGCATTCGCGGGGGTATCTATCTTCGTAGGTGCGTTCATCATCCAGAACACCTTCAGAATTATCATCGCTCAACGCACGCGCGAGCTGGCTTTGCTGCGAGCGATCGGAGCTACCGGGAGACAGGTCCGGTGGATGGTGCTTGTCGAGGCTTTCTTCGTTGGGCTCTTCGGATCGATAGTCGGCATCGTTGTCGGTTTTGCCATGGCACTCGGCATCCGAGGTCTCATGAACCTCGTCGGGCTCGGAATCCCATCGGGTTCACTTGTGCTGCTGCCACGTACGGTGATAGTCGGCATGGCAGTGGGTCTGATACTCACGATGGCATCGGCCCTTTTGCCGGCACGCAAGGCGTCGAAGATTCCGCCGGTAGCGGCGCTCAGAGAGGACGCTGCCAGAACACCACGACGGAGTCTGCATACGAGAGCCCTCGCAGGGTCTGCGGTACTCGGCCTGGGTGTCGTGTTCCTCTTCCTCGGGCTGTTCACAGGAATCGGCAGGGCTATTGTCCTGGTCGGTCTTGGTGCCGCAGTTTCGTTCATCGGCGTTTCGGTGCTCGCCCCACTCGCGGCCAAGCCGCTTGCCAACATCATCGGATGGCCTCTGCCGCGACTGTTCGGTGTGGCTGGCCAGCTCGCACGAGAGAATACGAAGAGAAAACCACGTCGGACTGCGTCGACCGCATCTGCATTGATGGTCGGTGTGGCGCTTGTGGCGTTTTTCACAGTCTTTGCATCCTCGACCAAGGCATCGGTGAGCGAGACCGTTTTCGAACTGTTCCCCGCGGACCTCGCCCTCTCGTCGACGATCCAGAGCGATCCGGAACTCCTGAGTCCTATGAGTCCTTCCCTCGTTGAGGAGCTCAAGACATACGATGAACTTTCGGTGGTGTCTGGTATGCAGTTCGGACGCATCCTCATCGATGGCGACACCCATTTGCTCGACGCTTTCGATCCTGAGACGATCGGCCAGGTGTTCTTCCTCGATCCGAACGACGACGCTCTGTCGCTCGTTGCGGAGGTGAACTCGATGATCGTCGCTACGAGCTTCCTCGAGTCCCAGGGATGGGTCATCGGTGACACGATCACGATCGAATATCTGACGACGGGCGAGGTTGCAACGGTGATCGTCGGATCGTTCGAATCGGATGACTTTTCGAACATGTACGTATCAACGGAGACCTACATCGAGAACTTCCGGTATCAGGGTGATGGTTTCATCTTCGCCAACGCCGCAGATGGCGTAACGGTCGACGAGGCACAGAGCGCGATCGCTCCGACGATCGATAGATATGGCAACGTGAAGGCGCAGTCGAAGTCAGAGATTGTCACCGATGCCGAGATGCAGATCGATCAGGCTCTTGCGCTGTTCACCGGCTTGCTGTTCTTCGCCGTGATCATCGCGGTGCTCGGGATCACGAATACGCTGACCCTTTCGGTGTACGAACGGACACGGGAGATCGGGCTGCTCCGTGCGGTCGGCATGGTCCGTCGGCAGGTGCGCAGGATGATCCGGTGGGAGGCTGTGATCGTTGCCACGTTCGGAGCGATCCTGGGTGTGTTGATCGGGATCATCCTTGGATGGTCGGTGGTACGGGCGCTCGCTGACGAAGGATTCGGAGCATTCGCGATCCCGTACGGTCAGGTGCTGTTAGCTCTCGTGCTGGCGGCGGTTGCCGGTGTGCTGGCGGCGATATGGCCAGCACGCAAGGCATCCCGTATGAACGTGCTTGACGCCATCCGCACCGAATAGTTACGTCGCGCGCTCGGTACCGTACGGGCACCGCACACGACTGAGGTAGGTACATGGGACCCGCGATCATGATCATCGGTCTTGTCCTGATGATCGTCATCCACGAGGGAGGGCACTTCGTCGCCGCCAAGATGTTTGGTATGAAGGCGACGGAGGCCTTCTTCGGTTTTGGTCCGAAGATCTGGTCTATGAAGAAGGGTGAAACCGAATACGGTGTGAAGGCGATCCCCTTTGGTGGATACGTGCGCATCATCGGCATGAACCCGTTCGAGGAGATCGATGCGGATGACGAGCATCGCACGTATCGTGCGGCCCCGTTCTGGAAGAAGACTGTCGTGGTCCTCGCAGGGATCCTCAGTCACTTCGTTGTTGCCCTGCTGCTGCTGTGGTTCGTTGGGACCGTCTGGGGAACGGTTGCGTTCAACGATGATGGTTCCGTTGTTCGCACGACAACGATCGCGGCAGTGAGCAAGACGCTTCCAGGCTCCTCCGAACCAACCCCTGCCGCTCTCGCCGGTACGATGGCCGACGACACGATCGTCGCAGCTGACGGAGACCCCATCACAACATGGGACGACTTTTCCGTCTTCGCCGAATCCAATGGTGGAAACGATGTGGTGATCACGGTTGACAGGGACGGGCAGAGCATCGATCTGTTCGCGACCCTCGTTGTCATTGAGAAACCTTTGGTAATGGATGGTCAGATCGTCCTCGATGACGACGGTGAACCCGTGATGCGAGAAGCCGGTTTCTATGGGATCACACCGACACCAGGGCGCGACTACCCGGGGCCCTTCGGGATGATCCCTGTCGCCATCGGTCAGTTCAGCGAAGCCGTGGTGCAGAGTCTCAACGGTCTCTGGCAGTTGATCATCGGATTCCCATCGGTGGTGCTCTCACTGTTCGGGGGAAACGACGAGATCCTCGAAACCGTGCGCCCGATCAGCCCGATCGGTCTGGTACAGCTAGCTGGACCCGCCGAATCGACATTGCAGTTGCTTGCGCTCGTGAACATTTTCGTCGGTGTTCTCAATTTCGTTCCCCTCTATCCGCTCGATGGGGGCCACTTCGCCGTTGCAGCGTACGAGAAGATCACGGGGAAGGAACCGAACGTCCAGAAGTTGCTCCCACTCGCTGCCGTAGTGTTCGTATTCATCGTGAGCCTTGGTCTCATGGGTGTGTATCTGGATATCTTCCGTCCGATCCAGTGACGAGGAACGAAGTACGTAT
>JAMBLJ010000028.1 GCA_023336815.1 Actinomycetes bacterium | reverse complement strand
GGTCGAGACATGGTGGATATCGATGGGACCGAAATCTTCTATCGTGACCCCCTTGCAAACTTCACCTCACCCATCAACGCTATCGGCGTACCAGCGCTCGCTGCACCGATCGCTGACACGCGAGAGCCTGGGACGAGCGTGCAGATCATCGGAGCAGCGTGGACCGAGTCGACATTGCTCGACATCGCAACGATGCTCGAATCCAACGGGATCATCGGCGTCAGTGACCCACGCAGTGGCGTCAGCCGCCGGTCGAATACCTAGGCGAGGCCCACGGCTCACCACAGCGGTCCATCGGAGCGAAGACATGAGATATCCGTGACGATCACTGCCAGCGACATTACAGACGACCCGGCAGAGGTACGGATCCGTATCGATGCGGGTCGAACGTCGCGTGTCCTCACGTGGTCATTCGAACGGAATCCACCGAAGAGAGCAACGAACTATGCAGAGGTCGCCTCCGTCGCTCTCCTGCCATACGCTCAACGTGAAGGATCCGAACTACGGATTGAGGGGTCAGTCTCCTCATCGCTTCTTGCGAATCTCGAGGACTATCGCGACTATTGGAACAATGTGGCACCGGATCGGTTCGACCGCATCTCGATCGTGCCCGAAGTGATCGACGACAATGTCGATCCGGTTGACGAGACAACGGCGGTACTCGCGATCTCAGGTGGAGTCCACTCGACGTACGCACTGGCAACGTCACATAGAACGATCGGTGACGAGCGATCGCGATCGATCGTGTCTGCAGTTTTCATTCGAGACTTCGACATCGCAACGAACGGTGCGACTGAGGTCGCCAGATGTTCAGCGATTTGTGAAGCGTACGACACTCCCCTCTCGGTCGTTTCCACCAACTGGCATGAGGAGTTCGCCCACCACGACTTCTCACTCTCGTTCCTGGCCGGTATCGCTGCGACACTCCGACTGTTCGCTCCCGACGCGGGACAAGGCATCGTCGCAGCATCAACGACGTACGGGTCGGTCGAACGTCCCTCAGGTTCCAACCCCTCGTCAAACGCCTTTCTTGGTGATCTTCGTTTCCCGATCCGCTCGGCAGGATTCGGCATCGATAGGCCGACGAAGTTGCAGGCCATCGAATCACTACCGCGACCAAGCGAGGTACGAACTTGAGCCAGTCGAGTAGTGCGCTTGAGCGACCGACACAATGATGAACAATTGCTGGCTGTTCACGTGAGCAACTCCGTCGGCAGGATCCGCAACCAAGGTGTTCTTCGGGTATCGCCCGTGCCTTCGTCACCCTTTCGCAGGGAGATCCTGGTCGATAGCCCACGAGGTAAACGGGTGCTGTACTGGAGTGTCGACGACGAGTCTCTTCCGATCGGGACAGAAGACCTGCTTGATGATGCACTTGTCGCGCTCATACCACTCGCACAGTTCCATGGATGGCGGATGCACCTTGAGGGAGACGTCACTCGCGAGCAGGTCGCCAATATGCGCGAGTATCAGGAGGCTTGGGTTGCTCTGCGTCCCGACATCTACTCAATGGTAGATATCACCTACCGCAATGCCTTGCCAACCGAATCCGCTACGCATCCACGCACCGCCGTCCTCGCCTACTCCGGGGGTGTCGACTCCACGCACGCTGCCGTGACGGGCGCTTCAGTACATCGCGGTCGTCGGGCGCTTGAGATCACCCGCGGCGTACTCATTGCCGGGTTCGACATCGGCCTCGACGACACCGCGTCGATCGCACGAGCGCACGGATCTGCGCAGCACATCCTCAACAAGTTGGAAATTCCCCTCGTGGTCGTCTCAACGAACTGGAGAGAGGACTTCTCACCGAACTACACGATGAGTTTCGGTCTTGGGCTCGCGGCGGTTCTTCACCAGTTCAGAGCGACGTTCGATGCAGGCCTCATCGCCACGGACGCAACGTACGCAACCGAGGTAGGTGCATGGGGTCGGGACTCAACCATCAACCGCATGTCCGGTTCTCGGGCCTTCCCGTTTCCGACGATAGGAGCAACGGCCAGCCGACGGGACAAGATCACGGCGATATCGCATATCGACGTGGTGCGGGAGCACCTGCGCGTGTGCTGGCAACCAAACGCTCGGGGTGCCAACTGCGGCCACTGTGGGAAGTGCGTGCGAACGAAGCTTGGCTTCGCTGCGTCCGGGTACCCTGCAACCGCCGCCCTCGGATCAACCTCACCGGAAGAAGTAGCCTCGGTTGCGTTGTCGATGTGGGATCGTATCTTTCTGGAGGACATGCTGGTGAACCCTGGGGAACTCGATGCTGGACTTCTCACGGCCATCCGCCAGCGGATCTCGATAAGCGCTCTACCGTCGACCCACGACTCCACACAAGGTCGGATTTGATCATGCTGCTCGCTCTGACGCTCCTCGTTCGCAATGAGCAGGACATCATCGCCGAGAATCTGAGCTACCACTTGAACGCCGGTGTCGACTTCATCATCGTGACCGACCACCACTCGAGCGACTCCACACGAGAGATCATCGCGCCCTTCGTGCCATCTGGTCAGGTCCTGCTCCGGCACGAGCCGTCAGCCGAGTTCCAACAATCGCTCTGGGTCACGGACATGGCTAGGTCAGCTCATACTCTCGGAGCAGACTGGATAATGAACGGGGACGCCGACGAGTTCTGGATCGCACCACACTCGAACCTGTCATCGGTCTTTGCTGAAGCACAGGCGAGCCATGGTGTTGCCGTGGCACATCGCCATGACTTCCTTCCAACAGCCCACGACTCCCGACCGTTTCACGAGTCATGTATTTACCGACTACGTCAGAGCACCAACGCCCAGGGACAACCACTGCCGCCCAAGGTTGCCCACAGATCCTCGCCAGGAGTGGTCGTTGCCTTCGGTAATCACTCCGTAACGGCTCCTGGCCTAGGTCCATCGATAGACGATGGATCGCTCGAGATCCTCCATTTTCCGATGCGGAGCTACAAACAGTTCGCCGAGAAGATCTCGCTGGGAGCGGCAGCGCTGGAACACACTTCCGGTCTCGACCCTGGGATCGGTGACACATGGCGATTTCTTAGGAATGAACAGGACAACGATCAGTTGGAACGTTGGTACGACGACCGAGCCATCGATACAGCGGACATCGATGCGAAACTCGCGTCGGGCGATATCGTGATCGATGTCAGACTCCGCGACATCTTGAGAACAATGGGCTTCGCTACAAGCAGAGCGCGTTGAACGCATGAGCCCGCCTGAGAGAGACGCACCAACCCCACCGGCGGCCGCCGCACTCGGGGCGGAGACCACAGCAGCAGTTGGGGGCGCTATTGGCGTTAGGAGGCGCGTCGCGTTCGTGAACTTCCCCGACATCGCCAACGTTGGTGATCCTCTCCTCTGGCTCGGAGCGCGTACGATCTTCGACGATATCGGCGTTTCGCTTGTCTATCAGGCTCGACCGAAGGACTTCGATCCTGATGCGGTTTCGGAGCTCGATGATCTCGACATGATCGTCCTCAACGGCGGAGGAAACTTTGGCGATGTCTGGCCAGGTCAGCATCAGACTCGTCAACGGGTGTTCAACCGGTTCCCCGACCGGGCCATCCTCCAGCTCCCCCAGACACTCTGGTACAACAACAAGGCCAACCTCATGAGGGATGCAGAGATGATCTCACGGCTCGACAGTGCCGTCCTGATGTGGAGAGAGCGACGGAGCTATGAACTTGCTGAGCGTGTTTTTGACGCAACGAACATTCTTGTCCCGGATACTGCCTTTGGTTACCAAACAACGGCGTTCGCAACGGGTGGCTCCGGGATCACATGGTTGCTGAGAACCGACCGTGAATCGATACACCACGACCCGCAGCGTGCAAGAGCTACCTGCCCTGACACCCAATGGGTAACGGAGAACGATCAAGCGGGTTCCGACATAGACGTATTGCGTACCTCGCTGACTGAAGCCCACCTGAACCCGATTGTCAATGCACAGGCGATCGACACGATCCATCGCGAACTTGCGATGATCCGGGTGCAGCGTGGAACCGATCTTCTTGGCCTGGGTGCCGTCACCATTACCGACCGACTTCACGGAGTCATCCTCAGCGCGGCGATCAACATCCCCGTCATTGCGCTCGACAATCGTTCGCACAAAGTTCACGGCGTCATCGATACACACCTCAGCCACCTGCCCCTCGTTAGCAAAGCAACATCGCTCGAAGACGCAGCCTCCCAGGCGAACAAACTTCTCGAAAGACCGGTTTAGTGGTCCGAATCGCAGAGGTGCACACATGGAGCCGGTAACCTCCCAGGTACAAGAGAAACACTGACCGTGACACGCTCTTCGCTGGGCCGCTTCACGGTCACGACTGTGCATGACGCCACATGCGTCGGCTCAACCAATCAGGAGCAAATACCGTGTCCGATGAGACCCTGACCGACGAACGACCTGTTCCCGAACAGATCGACGATGTGGTCATCCGCTTCGCTGGCGACTCCGGCGATGGCATGCAGCTTGCTGGAACCCAATTCACCGCCTCCTCGGCGATGTTCGGAAACGATCTAGCGACGCTGCCGAACTTCCCTGCTGAGATCCGCGCACCCCAGGGCACGATCGGAGGCGTCTCGTCCTTCCAGGTACACATTGCAGATTGGGATATTCTCACCCCTGGCGACAGCCCGGACTGCCTCGTCGCGATGAATCCCGCAGCACTCAAGGCCAACCTCTCCGACCTTGTCAAAGGCGGCTTGTTGATCGTCAATACCGATGCGTTCGATGAACGGAATCTCGCAAAGGCCGGATACGACACCAATCCCCTCGACAACGACGCCCTTGATGCGTACCAGGTGCTCGGCGCTCCCATGGAGATGCTCACCAAGGAAGCCGTCAAGGACTCAGGCGTGAAAGGTCGAGCGACGCTGCGATCAAAGAACTTCTTTGCCCTCGGGCTCATGTCATGGATCTACACGCGTCCGATTGAACCCGTGCTCGACTGGGTCGACAAGAAGTTCGGAACTGATACGCCTGTTGGCAAAGCCAACGTCATGGCACTGAAGGCGGGATACAACTACGGCATCACGACTGAAGCGTTCCACCACACATACACAATCCAGCCAGCACCGCTTCCCGCAGGCGAGTACACCAACGTCGTAGGAAACACCGCTACTGCCTGGGGACTCATCGCAGGTGCAGAGCAAGCGAAGCTGCCGCTGTTCATCGGTTCGTATCCGATCACACCAGCTACCACGATCCTCGAAGAACTCGCTCGCAACAAGAACTTCGGGGTGAAGTCCTTCCAGGCCGAAGATGAGATCGCCGGCATCGGAACGGCTCTCGGCGCTGCGTTCGCAGGACGGCTTGCGATCACCACAACATCGGGTCCGGGATTGGCACTGAAATCCGAGACGCTATCTCTCGCGATGATCATGGAACTCCCGATGGTCGTCGTCGACGTTCAGCGTGGTGGACCATCCACCGGTCTTCCGACCAAGGTCGAACAATCCGATCTTCTGTTCGCCATGTACGGACGTCACGGAGAGTCACCGTTACCGATCATCTCCACTTCGACACCCTCTGACGCCTTCGAGGTTGCCTTCGAGGCTGTCAGAATCGCCGTGACCTACATGACACCGGTCATCCTGATGACCGACGGATACATCGCCACATCATCCGAACCATGGCGTCTCCCGGATGTCAGTGCCCTGCCAGACATCTCGCGACCTTTCGCATCGATCCAGGACGGGGAGGAATTCCTCCCGTACGTCCGCGATCCAGAAACGCTCGCACGACCGTGGGCCATACCAGGTCAGGCGGGAATGGAGCATCGTCTAGGTGGACTCGAGAAGGACGCAACAACCGGCAACGTGTCATACGACCCCGACAATCATGAGTCAATGTTGCACACACGCGCTCGCAAGATCGAAGCGCTTGGCAAGTCACTACCCGAAGTCGAGATCTTCGGAGAAGGCAGTGACCTTGTCGTCCTCGGTTGGGGCTCCACCTACGGAGCGATTCGCACCGCAGTGACTCGTGTACAGAAGACAGGACGCAAGGTCGCTCACGTCCACCTGCGATACATCAATCCTCTGCCATCGAACCTGGGCGCCGTCCTTTCCTCCTTCGACAACGTGCTCGTTCCCGAGATCAACCTCGGCCAACTCTCGCGGATCGTGAGAGCGGAGTACCTCATCGACACCCATTCGTTCAATAGAGTGCTCGGACAACCTATGCGAGCGAGAGAGATCGAGACCAAGATCTACGAACTTCTCGATCAGGAGGTGTCATCATGACCGACACTGCTCGATACACACGAAGTGACTTTCAAACCGACCAAGAGGTGCGGTGGTGCCCAGGGTGCGGCGATTACACGATCCTCGCAGCGGTGCAGAGTTTCCTCGCGACACTTGACGTCGACAGGGAAAAGCACGTATTCGTCTCGGGAATCGGTTGCTCCAGCAGGTTCCCGTACTACATGAACACCTACGGTCTCCACACCGTCCATGGCAGAGCACCCGCGATCGCAACGGGAATAGCCACGGCCAACCCGGAACTTACGGTCTGGGTTATCACTGGCGATGGCGATGGCCTCTCGATCGGCGGGAACCATCTCATCCACGCACTTCGTCGCAACGTGAACCTGAACATCATCATGTTCAACAACCAGATCTACGGACTCACGAAGGGTCAGTACTCGCCGACATCTGAGGTGGGAAAACGAACGAAGACGAGTCCGATGGGCTCCATCGATCGACCGTTCAACCCGGTGAGCCTTGCCCTCGGGTCGGAGGCCTCGTTCGTCGCTCGCACCATCGACATGGACCGCAACCACACGATCGAGATGCTGGATGCAATGTTCAAGCATGAGGGAGCGGGACTCCTCGAGATATATCAAAACTGCAACGTCTTCAACGACAAGGCATTCCTAGACCTGACCGACAAGAACTCGCGAGACAGCAACCGGATCTGGATCCGCGATGGCGAACCCATCACCTTCGGCGCCGACAACGAGTACGGAGTGGTCGTGGATGGCGAGGGTGCGCGGGTGGTCGAGGTCGCCAAGGCAGGACACCGCAACATCCATGTACACGATGCCGGCGCCCCGAACCCCGCGATCGCGTTCGCGCTCAGCCGATTGTCGTATGGACCATACGGTCCGACTCCCCTCGGCATCTTCAGGAATGTCGACGTGCCGAGCTATGGGCACGAAATGGAGAACCAGATCGCCGAAGCACAGGCGGCGAAAGGGCCGGGAGAAATGGCGAAACTGATCAGGTCACGAGGGACCTGGATCGTCGACTGACAACGGGTGTACTCGCCAGGGACTAGTCCCCATGGGAGGGACCGCTTTAGTCAGCAACGATTCATGTCGATTGACACAAGAACAGGTCATGGCACGGGCATACTTGGTCCGCCACTAGGTAGGAATGGAGCGGTGAATGCGCCGCATATTCGTACTCGCAGGATTATCCGCGAGTCTCTTCATCCTCGGAGCGTTCGCGCCATCTAGCCAACCTACAACCGAGATAACCGAGACCTCATTCCGTGTCGCGATCGCTGATGATCTGTCCGATCCGACGTATGCCCTCACCGAACCCGTCCCGGGCAACGGAGATTTTGTTGGTGTGACATGGCAAAGCGGCTCTCCAAGCACGGTCGAGATTCGTGCATTCGAGAACGCATCGTGGACTGAGTGGCGGGACGTTTCACCAGAAGCTGATCACGCACCCGACGAGGAGACCGGTGAGACCCTCACCACACGAGGAGGGTCCGAGCCCACTCTGTTCGAGAGTCCGGATGCGGTACAGGTGCGCGTTGCCGGAGAAGTTCCAGCTGGACTCGAGATCTCCTTTTTCGATGCCAGGACATCCTCCCCCTTGCCCCTCGTGAGTGCGACGGCAGCCGAGGCGGGTGTCACGATCCGACCTCGGTCGGACTGGGATCCGGGTAATGCCTGCGCGCCACGCAGCACGCCTGAAGAGATACAGGTCGATATCGCCTTCGTGCACCACACGGGTATTGGCAACACCTACAAGTCAAGCCAGGTGCCAGGCGTCATTCTCAGCTACTGCAAGTACCACCAGAACGGACGAGGTTGGGACGACCTGGCGTACAACTTCATGATCGACCGATTCGGAACGATCTGGGAAGGCAGGGCTGGGGGAATCGACAAGGGAATACGCGGCGGACACACGAAGGGTGTGAACAGCTTCAGTACCGGAATCGCATTGCTTGGCAACTTCACGAACACCGCACCGTCAGCCGCTCAGCAGAAGTCACTCACGGATCTACTCACCTGGAAACTCGGCGTGCACAACGTCGACCCCCTGGGACAGGTCGATGTGATCACCGAGGGCTCCTACAAGTTCGATGAATACGAACGAGTCACGTTCAACACGATTGCAGGGCATAGGGACGCGCAGGCGACGGCATGTCCCGGTAGCTACCTGTACAGCAGGCTCCCCCAGATCCGAAACACCGTCGCCGCAGCCTTCACCGCGGTCCCGCTTGACACGTACGCTCCGTCGGTCACTGGCGACTTCACAGGAGACGGAGTCGAAGATGGTGCTGCGTTCGTGACCGCAACACGGAAGTGGAAGGTCACATCGGGAGCCGCACAGTCCGCGATCTCCTGGTCTGGATCAGCCATCGGCCTTGGTCTCGTTGATGCCGCGCGCGCTGACCTCGACGGCGACAGCAAGGCAGACATCGTGGCGGTTGGTCCCGGCAAGTTCGTGACCTTCCGCTCCACAGGATCAGGGTTCACGTCATCGACGGTCGCGGGTGTGGCGAACCCACAACGCATCGTGCAAGCCGACGACGGTATGGGCCAGGTATCGATCGTCACCGATGGAAGTGGACGAGTGATGGTTGCACCGTCATGGGCGACGATCGGAACAGCACCAGGTCTCAAAGATATCGCCGTCGGTGACGTGGACGGAGATGGGATCGATGAGATCGTGACCGTGGGCAACCAGGGCACGATCACCGTCCATGCGCTCGGGAATCAGACGGTAGGCGGAAAGAAGATCGTGGTCCCAGGAGCTGATCGGATCGCTATTGGTGATTTCAGCGGCACTGGCGTTGAGACGATCGCTGCGATCGATTCAACCAATGGTCTCGTCTCCCAGGTTGTCTGGACAGGTTCCCAGCTGGCGATCGCTGCCTCAGTCGACATTGAGACGTATGACCACATCGAGCAAGCATTCGTATCCGAGACAACATCTGGAACGCAACTCATCGTCCTCGACGCCTACGTTGGCGTGTGGAAAGCCGTCCGCTTCGATGGCACACTCTCGGGCTACACGGTTCTCGAGGACCAACCATACCGCACGAGCGTCGTCCGTCGAGAGGTCGCGACGAACAAGCCGTTCCTTGCCTATTACGCCAAGGAATTCGGATGGATGCAGATGACTGCAGGACGACAGCAGAACGACGAGTCGAACCCTGGTTCACGGATCAGTGGAGCGTCGCGCTACCAAACGAACACGCTGTTGACGAGGGGCGTCTACGATCGCTCGGACGAGGTCGTCATCGCTACGGGGACGGTATTCGCCGATGCACTCGCAGCGGGTGCCGTTGCAGCGTCGCGCGATGCCGTTCTCTTGCTGTCAGACCCCAAGACACTTCCTGGTACCGTCGCAACAGAGATCCGCCGCCTCGGAGCGAGGAATGCGATCGTCGCGGGCGGTCCGGCAGCGATCGATGACAGTATTGTCACGTTTCTCGAGGAGATGGGTCTCACCGTGGAGCGTGTCGGCGGGGTAGACCGATTCGAGACCGCCGTGCTTCTTTCCCGAACGACATTCGATGCCTCCACGGAAACCGTGTATGTCGCAACGGGTCTCAACTATCCCGATGCGCTCGCCTCAGTTCCGCTGGCGGCTTCCAAGAGAAGTCCCGTTCTCCTCGTTGGCGAGGAGCTATCGCCGATCGTACGGAGCGAGATCCAGCGATTGCAACCGAATCGAGTTGTGATCCTCGGTGGTACTGCGGCTGTTTCTTCCAAGGTCCAGTCCGAGATAGCGGCTATCACAACAGCGACGCTCACCCGCATCGCCCAACCCGACCGGTACGGAACCGCCGTTTCGATGTCTCGGATGGCGTTCAAGAATCCAGTAGACACTGTGTTCCTAGCCGTTGGGACCAACTTCCCCGATGCGCTCATCGCCGGCCCCGTCGCATCCAGGATGGGGGCCCCCGTCCTGCTCACGAACCCGACGATCCTTCCGCCAGGTGTCTACGCAGAGATCCTGAGACTGAAACCGACACGTCTGATCGTGCTCGGCTCAACCGGTGCTATCTCGGAAGAGATATTCCACTCGCTTCGCGGACTTGGCCCCTCCTACCAAACCGAACTCATAGACTATCTTCCACGACCCTAGAGAGGCGCTGCTACCCAACATGATCAAATACTGGAGAGAGGGCATACTCACATCCGTTGGCGTCGCAGCAGGAGCTGTCCTCGTTGCGGCTCTCGTCGCCATGTCGGCTACCGATTCCATCCCGATCTCGGCCTCCGACATCTCGACCGGATCCCTGTTCGAATCGGTCTTTTCCGATGTCGATATCGCTCCTGCTCGTACCGGTACAGCACCCAGTCCGGCTGCTGCGGGCATCGGTGGGTTCGACGCCGAAACCGCTCAATGGCACCTCCGCACGGCAGCAGGCGACCCTAGCGTGTTCACATTCGGCAAGTCTGGAGACACACCACTCGTCGGAGACTGGAACGGAGACGGAACCGACACGATCGCCGTCTTTTCACCAGCGACAGGCACGTTGATGCTCCGGAACACCAATACGGCTGGCGATCCAGATGCCACCCTATCCATTGGCCAACCGGACGACATCCCTGTGGTCGGCAACTTCGATGGCAACGGAACCGACACCATCGCTCTTTATCGAGAAGACACACACCAACTGCTGATCCCACTCGGGTCACTGATCAACAACCCCAGTGACACAAGGACCATCTCGTTCAATGCTGGAGTGAACCAAATCCTTGCCGGTGACTTCAACGGAGATGGAACCGACACACTTGCAACGTACAACCCCAATTCGGGAGCGCTTGCGATACGCCAATCTCTCGCATCCGACGCAGCGATCGACCAGTCAATAGTCCGAACAGCTTCAGCGAGTGATGCAGTGGCGATCGTCGGGGACTGGAGCGGTGATGGGATCGACACAGTTGGCGTGTACTCCCCCACTGCAACGACCTTCTTCCTCCCATCAGCAACAACTCCGGTCGAACTGGTGTGGGGATCTGATTCATGGATCCCGCTCACAGGCTCGTTCGGTCCGCTCGAAAGTTCCGTGGTCGTATCGATCGACGGTGCATCCGAATCGCTCACGTGGGCGATTGAGTCTCTCTATCTCGAACTCGGCGACGCCCCTGGGTTGGCTGTATCGACAGCGATTCCCGCTCGGATGGAAGCTACGCAGCCCATGTCCATCACGGGTTCGGCATCTACCGCCGAAGCGTTCGGAACACAGATGGCGGTGGTCACCATAGGCGAGGACACGATCCTCGCAACATCGAACGATGCCTGGACCTGGACGGTTGTTGGTGGCACGCTCCCCTCTCAGGGTGTTCTTGCACTTGCCGCAGCACCATCGCCGAGGTTCGTTGCGCTCTTCGGCACCGACTCGCTGAACGGCAACGGACTACCAGGTGCCTGGTCGCCAGAACGCGCCGCAGCGACGTTCGCCGACTCGATCCACATCTACTCCTTCGACCCGATCTCAAACAAGGGCGCCATCGTCGGTATCCCGAGAGACACCGCAATGGCCTACACGGGTCCAGGGAACTTCGATGGACTTCAGAAGATCAACCGCGTCAACCTATGGCCGAACACACCCGCGGATACAACAACCGTTCTTGCGAACGAGACGGGGCTCCCGATCGAGGGATTCATCCAGATCGGGTTCGGGGCATCGCGCACTGGCGGAAAGAAGGGTTTCACCGACTTTCTCGACGACAGCCGGTGGCGTGGTCCAGGTCTCGACTTTCTCGTCCCGTACTCGACACCGTCACAATGTTTCGCGAATCCCGGACCGCCAAAGGCAGCAGAGGGTGACACACACATCGATGGTGAGGGTGCACTTGCGTTCTCCCGTGAACGAAAGTGCGTCCCAACAGATGCCGATGGCAATCCGATACGCAACGGCAACGTTGTGCGGACGCTCAGCCAAGGACTCCTTATGAAGGCGGCCGTGAACGTGATCCAGGGCATCGGTATCAGCAACGTTCCCCAACTGCTCACGATCTTCGAGGAATACATCACGACAGATCTCAGCGGACCCCAGCTGTTCTCGCTTGCGGAGACTCTGTTCGAGGTCGACCCGGGACCCCTGCCCACGCTGACGCCCCAGGACATCGACACATACGCCTCAGCCGCGTACGACCTGAATCCTGGAACGCTGCCAAACGTGATCGTTGAGGGCTGCACTGGCGTACTCGAAGCAGGGAATCCACCTGGATACGCCCAGTTCTTCACCGCCCAGAACCACGATACGTTCGCTGACCTAGCAGACGGCAAACTCGACCAACTCCCCGTGTACCGATACTCGTCAGGAAATCCCGACTTTCCACTGTCGTGTCCTGAACTTCTCGGTTCTGTGGATCGCATCGCCGGTGCGAACAGATACGAAACAGCGGCCAATATCTCTCAGTCGCGTTTCCCTGCGGGCGTCCCCGTTGCATACGTTGCGACAGGTTTGCTCTTCCCCGATGCGTTGTCGGGTGGCCCCGTCGCTGCACTCGATGATGCACCCATCCTGCTCGCTCAGAAGACAGCACTCACCGCCCCGACATCGACCGAATTGACTCGGCTCAAGCCGAAGAGAATCGTCATACTCGGTGGACCCGCTGTTATCAGCGAGAACCTCGAGGCACAGCTGAAGAACTTCACTCAAGGTACCGTCACCAGACTTGCCGGAGCCAACAGGTTCTCGACAGCAGCGGCGATCTCGAAATCCACGTTCTCTCCAGGGGTTCCCGTTGCATACGTCTCGACCGGCTTCAGCTTCCCCGACGCCCTGGCAGGCGGGCCAGTCGCAGGGCTCAACAAGGGTCCGATCCTGCTCACAGCTCCAGATTCACTCCCTGGCCCGACCAAGGCCGAGCTTGCCAGGCTCAACCCCAAGAGGATCGTGATCCTTGGAGGATCCGCAGCGGTCGGTAGTTCTGTCGAGGCACTTCTGGCTGCCTACACGACGGGTGGCGTTTCGCGAATCGCAGGCGCCAACCGCTATGAAACAGCCAAGCTGATCTCGCAATCGGAGTTCGGGAACGGTCTCTCGGTGGTATACGTAGCAACGGGAGAGAACTTCCCCGATGCCCTCGCAGGTGGGCCCCTTGCCGGGTTGAACACCAGCCCGATCATCCTTGTCCAAAAGTTCTCGATTCCCAACCCCGCAAAGGCAGAACTCAATCGACTGCGGCCGAAACGGATAGTGATCCTCGGTGGTACCGGTGTGATCTCGACCTCGGTCGAGCAGCAGCTCGCCGGGTTCACCTTTCCGTAGCCTGGAAGTAGGGGTCAGCGGGCTCCAAACCCTGTGAGCACCGTCCAGACGCTCTTGCCGATGATCTGCAGGTCGAGCCAGAACGACGAGTGTTTGATGTAGAAAAGGTCGTACGTAAGTTTCTCGATGGTTTCCGCCTGGTCATCTGCGTAGCCATAGTTCACTTGCGCCCATCCCGTTACCCCAGGTCGGATCAGGTGACGCGCTTCATAGAACGGGATCTCGCGCGAGAAGGCCTCGACGAACATAGGGCGTTCGGGTCGTGGTCCGATAAGGCTGAGTTCTCCTCGCAGGACGGCCCACAACTGAGGCAGCTCATCAAGACGGCTCAGTCGCAGGAATCGACCGGTCCGTGTAATCCTCGGGTCTTCGTGCGCCGTGAACTGCGGTCCCCCGGACTCGGCGTTGTCGACCATCGTGCGGAATTTCGTGAGCGTAAAGCGCCGCCCGTCTCGACCAACGCGCGGTTGGCTGTACAGCACGGGGCCAGGAGAATCCAACCTCACTATGAGACCGACAACGAGGGCCAACGGGAGCCACAGGACCATCGTGAGACCGACAAGGACGACATCGAGGACCCTCTTGACTGGCGCATACGATGCCC